>JANODP010000230.1:0-13845 GCA_031412755.1 Schlesneria sp.
AGGCACACCAAACTTAAACCTGGGCGGGGCAACGATTTATTTGGCCCTCCCCCCCAACCCCGCCCATTTTTATGTTTGGTGTGCCTGACCCCAATCAATGGAGTACTTGATCAACATGAGTCACACTGCAGGCACGGCTCCGCCCCCCGACGAAGTACTGGTCCAGATCGCGGACTATGTCTGTTCTTCCGAGTCGTTCAGCGACACGGCTTTGGCTACGGCGCGACTCTGTTTGATGGACAGCCTCGGTTGCGCGCTGCTGGCCCTCGACTTTCCCGCCTGCACCAAACTGGTTGGTCCCGTCGTTCCCGGAGCGACTCTTCGCGGCGGAGCCCGTATTCCGGGAACCGATTTGGAACTCGATCCCGTTCAGGCGGCCTTTTGTTTTGGGACGATGATCCGGTGGCTCGATTACAACGACACGTGGCTGGCTCAGGAATGGGGGCATCCGTCCGACAATCTCGGTGCGATTCTGATGACGGCCGATTGGCTGAACCGCCAACGGGTGCGCGACGGCCAGCCGCCGCTGCGGGTTCACGACATCCTGACGGCCATGATCCAAGCCTATGAGATTCAGGGGGTGCTGGCTCTGGAGAATGCCTTCAACCGGGTCGGCATCGACCATGTCATCCTGGTCCGCGTCGCATCGACCGCCGTAACGATGAAGATGCTTGGCGGCACAAGAGAGCAGATCATCGCCGCGGTCAGTCAAGCCTGGCTCGATGGAGGCCCGCTGCGGACATACCGGCACGCGCCGAATACCGGCTCGCGCAAGAGTTGGGCTGCGGGCGATGCGACCAGCCGCGCGGTGCGGCTCGCATTAATGACACTCACGGGAGAAAGCGGGTCGGCCTCCGCACTGACCGCACCGACGTGGGGCTTTCAAGAGAGTCTGTTTCGCGGCCGCGACGTGCGGCTGGCCCGAGATTTCGGCAGCTACGTGATGGAAAACATTCTCTTCAAGGTTTCGTTTCCGGCCGAGTTTCACGGGCAGACCGCCGTCGAAGCGGCTTTGCATTTGCATCCGACGGTGAAGGGTCGGTGGGATCAGATCGCCCGCATTCGCATCGAGACTCAGGAGCCCGCCATTCGCATCATCGCGAAAGACGGTCCGCTTCAGAATCCCGCCGATCGCGATCACTGCCTGCAATACATGGTCGCGGTGGCGCTGATTTATGGTGAACTGACGGCCGAACACTATGAGACGGATGTGGCGGCGAACCCGCTCATCGACCAATTGCGATCGCGGATGAAGGTTGTTGAGAATCCACAGTACTCGCGCGACTATCTCGACCCGGACAAACGCTCGATCGCCAACGCCATCCAGATCACGTTCGCTGACAGCCTGCCTTCGGAACGTGTCGAGATCGAGTACCCGCTGGGACATCGCTTTCGGCGCGACGAGTCGCGCCCCGCACTGCTCGACAAGTTCGTTCACAATGCCTCGACCCGACTCTCTCCGGAAGCCGTATCGAGTTTGATAGAGTTGTTCCAAGACGCCGATCGGCTCGACGAATTGCCGGTGTCCGATTTTGTGAACCGAACACTGCCTGCACAGCATTAGCCGGGAAGATTCATGGCAACCACGGAAAACCCAGCGCGGCCTTTGACCGCAATCAAAGTAGCCTTCATCGCTCCGCGTGAAGTGAGCCGATTGCGGATCGACCGCAACTTTGACAATCGGCACCGAACACGCGCAAGGCTTTCTTAACGCGGAGCGATGAAGGCTACTTTGAAGCATTGAGATTTGCGCATGTCAACGAGAAACGAATCGTTAGCAGTACGGAAGGTCACGGAATGAAGACGAGATGCAGCCGAGATCCAGATTCAACGCGGCGATGCCCCTGATATTTTCCCTTCCGTGAGCTTCCGTGCTTTCCGTGGTGAATCATTCAGCCCAAGCAACCTCGGCCCCGCGCGGTCGTTGGTGAGAGCAACCATGACGACTCTGAGAGAACTGACAAGCCAGATTCAGGAGCAGGAGTCAGCGCTGCGTCAGGGAGGCGGACCGGCGGGACAGGAACGTCAGCGTCGGCTGGGGCGGCTGACCGCACGCGAACGTGTGGCGGGACTGCTCGACCAGGGATCGCCCTTCTATGAACTCGGCCTGTGGGCCGCGTGGGGGATGTATCCCGACTGGGGTGAGATCCCGGCGGCCGGAGTTGTCACGGGAATCGGCACCGTGCAGGGCCGACCGGTGCTCGTGATCGCCAACGACGCGACGGTCAAGGCGGGGGCGATGTTTCCGCAGTCTGTCAAGAAGGTGCTGCGTGCCCAGCGCGTGGCGATGGAGTTTCGGCTGCCTCTGGTCTACCTGGTCGATTCGTCGGGAGTGTTCCTGCCGCTGCAGGACGAAATCTTTCCCGACGAGGATGACTTCGGGCGGATCTTCCGGAACAACGCGGTCATCTCGGCGAGCGGCATTCCGCAGTATTCGGCCGTGATGGGGAACTGCGTGGCGGGTGGGGCCTATCTCCCCGTGTTGTCCGACACGTTGCTGATGACGGACGGCAGCCAGCTTTATCTGGCGGGACCGGCACTGGTCAAAGCGGCCATTGGACAAACGGCCGATCCCGAGGAACTCGGCGGCGCCCGCATGCACGCCGAGATCAGCGGGACCGTCGACTTTCGCGAGCCGGACGACCATGCCTGCCTGCGCAGACTGCGGTCGCTCATCGAACTGTTGCCGTTGCCATCTTCCCCATCAGTCTCATCCGTCGCATCAGTCCCATCCCGTGATCCGCAGGAGATCGACAGCATCGTCCCCGGCGACGAACGAACCGAGTACGACATCCGCGACGTGCTGGCATGTCTGATCGATGCCGGTTCGATGCAGGAGTTTCGCGCCGACTATGGGACGACGCTGGTGACCGCCTACGCCAGGATCGGCGGCCGTTCGATCGGCATCGTGGCCAATCAGTGCCGCCGCTGTAAATCGGCGGCGGGCGAGTTGCAGATCGGCGGCGTGCTGTATGCGGACTCGGCAGAAAAGGGGGCGCGCTTCGTGATGGAATGCAACCAGGCGGCACTGCCGCTGGTGTTCTTGCAGAACGTGCAGGGCTTCATGGTGGGACGTCAGTCGGAGCAGTCGGGGATCATTCGTTCGGGAGCGAAGCTCGTCAACGTCGTCAGCAACAGCGTGGTCCCCAAGCTGACGGTCGTGATCGGCGGCTCCTTCGGTGCCGGGAACTACGCCCTGTGCGGCAAGGCCTACGATCCGTGGTTGATTCTCGCCTGGCCGGGAGCCCGGTATGCCGTGATGGGAGCCGATCAGGCGGCAGACACACTTCTGTCGCTGCGCGTGCGCGACGCCGAGCGCGACGGACGAGTTCTGTCGGAAGAGGACCGGAAGCGGCTGCGTGAGGAAATCCGGCAACAGTACCTTCAGCAAACAGACATCCGTTACGGAGCCGCGCGCGGGTGGGTCGATGCCATCATCGCGCCCCACACCACGCGGGATTGGCTGTCGACGGCGCTCGGCTTGATTCCCGAAGGGACCACGCGGGGAGAGTTTCGCACGGGGATGTTGCAGATGTAGAAGTAAGGTAGGCAGTAGGCAGTAGGCAGTAGTGAGTAGGGAGTGGAAGACAGACGGCACCGAAACTTTGCCACTGCCTACTCCCTATTGCCTACTGCCCATTCCCTACTGCCCACACAGGAACCAACTCATGTCTCGACCAGTTCGCATTGGCAATGCTCACGGCTTTTGGGGCGATCGCATCGAAGCGGCGGCCGAGATGCTCGCGGCGGAGCCGGATCTCGACTACATCACGCTCGATTTTCTGGCCGAAGTTTCGATGTCAATCCTCGCGCTGCAACGGTCGCGCGATCCCGAAGCGGGTTGGCCGCGTGATGTGGCCGATGTCATTCAGTCCTTGGTTCCCTACTGGCACGGTGGAGGACGCTGCCGACTGATCACCAACGGCGGAGGCTTGAACCCCGGGGCGTGTGCCCGCGCCTGCCGGCAGATCCTGGACGCCGCCGGTTGCGGGCATCTGATCATCGCGGTGGTGAGTGGTGACGATGTCCTCGATCAACTCACAGCCGCTTCCGGCGACGCGGCCCTGTTTCGCAATCTGGACACCGGCGAGTCCCTGTCTCGCATCCAGCCGAGACTCGTGACGGCCAACGCCTATCTCGGCGCCCAGCCCCTCGCGGAAGCACTCGCCTGCGGGGCCGACATCGTCATCACCGGTCGAGTCGCCGATCCGAGTCTCACCGTGGCGGCGTGTGCTCATTTTCACGCCTGGCCGTGGGACGACTGGCAACGCCTCGCGGGAGCCACGGTCGCCGGACACCTCATTGAATGCGGCACTCAAGTGACGGGGGGCATCTCCACGGACTGGCTTGAGATGCCCGACCTCGTCGTCGACCGGATCGGATTCCCGATCGTCGAGGTGGCCGAGGACGGCAGTTTCATCGTCACGAAGACGGTTGGTACCGGAGGCCGCGTCTGCGAACAGACGGTGAAGGAACAGCTCGTCTACGAAATCGGCAATCCCGGCAATTACCTGTCCCCCGATGTGACGGTCTCGTTCCTGTCGCTGCAACTGACCGAGGAGAGCCGCGATCGAATGCGCGTCAGCGGCGTCAGCGGGCGGCCCGCTCCCACTTCGTTCAAGGTGAGCGCCACGTATCAGGACGGCTACCGTGCCCAGGGTGAGCTGACCATCTACGGAACGAATGCCGTCACCAAGGCTCGCCGTGCCGGACAATCAGTGCTCGAGCAGCTTCGCAGCAACGGCGTGACGTTTCGCGAATCGCTCGTCGAATGCCTCGGCGCCGGTGCGTGCCATCCGCGCGGAACCGATGACGCTGCCGTGGCCGATCTTCGCGAGACCGTGTTGAGAATCGCCGTGGCCGACGACTCGCGCGAGTCGGTCGAGCGATTCTGCTCCGCACTGATGCCACTCATCACGGCCGGGCCGCCCGGTACGACCGGCTACGCCGCAGGACGTCCGCGCGTTCATCCAGTCTTCCGCTACTGGCCGTGCCTGATCGAGCGAGACCGAGTCACGCCGCAGATTGAACTGCTTGCCGGTTCCACCGGCACAACATCGACGAAACCTCTGAGCGGAGCGGCGTCAGCCCCTCGGTTCTTGGGCGTCAGCCCGTTCGCCGCGGGAGTGACGCTCCGTGTTTCCGAAGTGCCTCAGCAACCGCAACGGTTGGGTGACATCGCCTATGCCCGGAGCGGCGACAAGGGAATCCATGCCAACGTGGGCCTGATCGCCCGATGTCCCGAGGACTTTTCATGGCTCTGCCGCGAGGCCACCGTCGAACGTGTCGCCGCCCACTTTGGAATGGAGGACGCTCAGCGTGTGATTCGCTACGAATTACCAAACCTCGGCGCGGTCAACTTCGTCCTGCACGGCATCCTCGCCAATCCGCTGCGCGTCGATGCCCAAGGCAAGACGCTGGGACAGGTGCTGCTCGACATGCCATTGGCTAACTTGTAGCTGAATTCGCAAGAATTCAGTCACCCCTGCCACTTCCCCCGAAGTCTTGCGACTTCGGCTACGATCTCTGAAGGACATCCCGTGAACGAAACTCCCGTGCTGCTGGTGGAATCGCTTGATGAAGTCACGGCACTGCTCACGCTCAATCGGCCGGAGCGTCGCAATGCGCTGACCATCGAACTGATGGAGGCGTTGTGTGCCGCCCTCGACGCGCTGGCCGCCGAGCCTCAGCGTCGTCTGGTGTTGGTGCGCGGAGCCGGTGCCGGATTCTGCTCGGGGCTGGACCTGCACGAGACGGCCGATGCCGACGTCGCCGAGCACAGCGCGGACTGGGTCGCGCGCACGTTCAAGACCTTGAAATACAGCCCGCTCGTGACCGTGGCCGTCGCTCACGGAGCGGCCTTCGCCGGAGGAGCGGGCCTGCTGGCGTGCTGCGATTTCGCCGTGGCCTCGGACGACCTGCGGATCGGATTCCCCGAAGTGCGGCGCGGACTGATCCCAGCGCTGGTAGCCGCCGTGATGGAAGACCGCCTGCGGGACGGTGACCTGTACGAGTTGTTCCTGATCGGCGAGCCGATCTCCGCGGAACGAGCCCGCGCCATGGGACTCGTCCACCGCATCGTCCCTGCCGATCAACTGCTCGATGAGGCACGCTCCCTCGCGGCGACAATCTTGAAGGGTGGTCCCGAGGCCATTCGTCAAACGAAGCGCTGGCTTCACGAGCTGCGTGCCACCGAGCGTTCACAACTTCTCACCCAGGCCCTGAAGGTTCACAAGCGAGTGAGGGAAAGTGACGAAGCCCAAGAAGGACTCGAAGCGTTCCTCGAACACCGCGACCCCGACTGGTCCGGCTTGTGATAAGTTTCTTCATCGTTCTGCCCCCATCGTTCTGCCTGTATCAGAAGGAGGCAGAACGATGGGGGCAGAACGATGGGATCTCGGTGGAATCATCAATTGCGAACTGGGGCACGAGTACGTTCTTCGTCGCAATCAAATCTGCCCGAAATTGACAGAGAGGCGTCCCATGACCGGTTCAGTGTCATCACCCAACGAGACGAAGTCGGCACGGGAACTCGAACGCGACAAGCAGGTTCGTCAGGCCGAGGAACTGCTGTTTGCAGGTCCGGCCCACCGGAGTGTGGCCAAAGAATTGTTCCACGGACGGTTTGCCGCCGGGCTCGTCCTGCCATATCCGCGTTTGTCGGAGGCGGAGCAGTCCCAGGTCGATGCGGCTCTGCGTCAGTTGATGGCGTTTTGTGATGAGCATCTCGATCCCGAGGCCATCGACCGGCAGGCCGATATCCCGCGCAGCGTCATCGACGGACTGGCTCATCTGGGCGTGCTGGGGATGACGGCTCCCGAGGCCATCGGGGGGCGAGGCTTCTCGCAACTGGCGTACTGTCGGATTCTGGAGGAACTCGGTGGACGATGCAGTGCGACGTCGATTTTCGTCAATGCGCATCATTCGATCGGCATGCGGGCGCTGTTGCTGTTCGGGACGGAGGCGCAGCAGCAGCACTGGCTGCCCGACATGATCGCCGGACGCAAGCTGGCGGCCTTCGCGCTGACCGAAACGCAGGCCGGCTCGGACGCCAGCAACGTGCAGACGCAGGCCGTGCTGTCGCCGGACGGATCGCACTACGTGTTGAACGGCGAGAAGCGCTACATCACGAACGGCGCGATTGCCGACGTGCTGACGGTGATGGCTCGCACGGCAGTCCCCGGCCGCGCTGACACGGCGATCACGGCGTTCCTGGTCACACCCGACATGCCCGGCTTCCGCGTGATCGAACCGCGCATGGAGAAGCTCGGCATTCGCGGCACCGCGACGGCCAAGTTGGCTTTCGAGAACATGCCGGTGCCGAAGGAAAACATTCTCGGTCCGCTCGGCAAGGGGTTGAAGGTCGCGTTGACGGTCCTCGACTTCGGCCGCACGACGTTCGGAGCCTGCTGCACCGGCGCGGCGAAGACCAGTTTGCGATTGGCCACCGAGCACGCCCGCACGCGAGTCCAATTCGGCCGCAAGCTGGGTGAGTTCCCTCTGGTCCAGCAGAAGCTGGCGCGGATGGCGGCCTGGACCTACGCGATGGAAGCGATGACCAGTGTCACCGCCGGGCTGATCGATCGCGGGCTGGAGGACTACATGCTGGAGACCGCCATGCTGAAGGTCTACAGCACCGAAGCCCTGTGGACGATCGTGAACGACGCCTTCCAGATTTATGGAGGAGCCGCCTACTTCTGCGACCGGCCGCTCGAACGGATGCTGCGCGACGCCCGCATCAACCAGATCGGCGAGGGAGCCAACGAGGTACTCACCTCCTTCATCGCGCTCGTGGGGATGCGTGAACCGGGCGAGCGATTGAAGGCCATCTGGGAGTCTCTTCCCTTCAAGAACCTTTCCCTACTGAGCCGCTTCGTCACGGAAGAAGTCTCGCGCCGACTGACCCGTCCCGCCGTAAACGTGACATCTCCCGAATTGGCCGCGCCCGCAAAGACGCTCGGTCGTTTGATCCGCCAGTTCGGCCTGGCCGTCGAACAGGCTTTGATGCGTCACCGCGAGGAAATCCTCGAACGCCAACTCGTCCAGGAACCGATTGCCGAAGCCGCGATGGAGATTTTTGCTTCTGTCTGCGTCCTCGCGCGGTTGGACGCCACCCCGCACGAGGCGGCCCCCTCCGAGGCGACCGGTCCCGAAGTCGCCTTCGCCACCTCCGCCACAGCGGGCCGGTTGTTCCTCCGTCAGTCCGCCCGACGAATCCGCCAGTCCCTCGCCCGCTTGAATGATCACGACCACCGCCTGATTGAAGAGATGGCGCGGCAGCTACTCGGTCCACCGGCTCGGCCGTGAACGGCTCGTTTGTCGCTTCACGTCGGGTGGTCGGGGTTGGCGCGTTTCGCGAAACCTCGGAGCCCCGGCCGTAAATTCTCCGGTGTGGCCTTTTGTCGATCCCACATACGATCGTTACGATGTCCGACATGTAACGCAGACAGGTAGTCATCGTGAAAGGCAGTTTTTTTCCTAATACACTGTTATGCGAAAAGAGGACACATCACATGGCACTAAAGGATCTAGTCAACGAGCCTGTTTCCATTTGGTTCGAGCGTCAACGTGAAATCGCGAAAGAACATCCGAGGCTTGTTGACATACTCAATGAACAGCAGCGAACTTGGGGTAAACCAATTCACCCAGCCGAGAATGAGACTGCGATCGTCACATTGACAGCTCAAAAGTCTGCAGCACTCTGTTTTGATCGCGTTTGGGGATTCGCCGATGAAGTGCCTGACGAAGTCCGATTCGGAATGATTTCGCCGTTTGAATTCGTGGTGTGGAATAACCTGATGCTTTCTGTCCAGATCGCAACGGCGTGTCGCAAGAAGCTCAACGCAGGTGAAGACATTTCTGAACTCGTCAAGGCGTTGCGGGCTACAGACTCTAACTTGATGAAAACACTCTACGATGAGGGCGACGAAATCCCAGGCACCTCACTCCAACATACCGCTGGTACGCTGGTTCGCAGACTAAGCGAGGTATTCCGAGATCATTACTCCTGTCATGCTGTTCCCATGTACGATTCGACTCCAAGCTACAATGCGGATTTCGTCAAAGGCGACTACTCCGTTGTGGTCGCAACTCTTTGTGACTTGGATATCGTTGATGAATCACACCTTAGTTGGGATCAAGTTCTTGAATTCCGTAAGGATTCTGAAGCCAGCAGGAAGTTGCGTAGAATGACGTCATGGCTTGACAGTGAAATGGCCGGCAAGTCGCAAAGCGCCATCGTTGATCGTGTTGGCGAGAAACTGAGTAATTATCAATGGGCGATTAAGAAGCACGGGATTTCTACAGTAGTCGGTACTTTTTCATCAGTTCTCGATCCCAAAGTCATCGCGACAGCTGCTGGAACAAGTGTTGCGTTATTCAGTGTTCAGCAAGAACTTCTCGGCATCCTTGCTGGCGTTGGGATTGTAGCTGGCAAGACGGCTATAAAGGTCACAGAAGCTACACTTAATCTGATTGACGCTAGACGCCCGGGTCCGGAGGTTGCCTTCGTCCAGTACGTGAAAGATCAGATAGCATGAATCGGGCCTTCGCATAAGAAATTGCCCAACCCCAGCGGCGGTCTTGTACCGAACCGGATTTGAAAGTTGCGCGGGTACCACTGGCGGCTGCCTTGTGCCGCCAGTTTTCGTAAAGAGCAATGGCAAGCGAAACCCTTGCAATTGGCACCGTTCCAAAGGCCCACGATCGGAGCTTGTGCATTCGCCTACGCCGTTTCAATGGCCGCGACGTCCTGCAAGCCGAGGTCGATGATTGCCTGTTCGCGGATTTTGAACTTTTGGATCTTGCCCGTGACCGTCGTCGGGAAGCTCTCCACGAACTTCACGTAACGCGGCGTCTTGAAGTGGGCCAGGCGGGTGCGGCAGAAGTCGCGAATCTCGTTCTCGGTGACGGTGGCGCCGGCTCGAAGCTTCACCCAGGCGGCGACCTCTTCGCCGAACTTGCGGTCGGGGACGCCGACGATCTGGACGTCTTCGACCTGCGGATGCTGATACAGCAGTTCTTCGATCTCACGCGGGGCGATGTTCTCGCCGCCGCGAATGATCAGGTCTTTGAAGCGGCCGGTGATGCGGTAGTAGCCGTCCGGCTGACGCAGCGCCATGTCGCCCGTATGCAGCCAGCCTTCGGCGTCGATCGCCTTCGCGGTCTGCTCGGGCAGGTGGTAGTACTCCAGCATCACGTTGTGGCCGCGACAGCACAGCTCGCCCGACTGATTGTCGGGCAGGGCTTCACCGGTTTGAGGATCGATGATTCTCACCTCGATGTTGGGGAGCGGACGGCCGACCGTGCCGACTCGATGCTCGATGGAGTCGTCGGTCGAGGTCAGGGTGATCAGCGGCGAAGCCTCCGTCTGACCGTAGCCGATCGTGATTTCACTGGCTCCCATGTCTTTGACGACTCGCTTCATCAACTCGATGGGACAGGGGCTGCCCGCCATGATGCCGGTGCGCAGCGATTTGGTGTCGCGCTGCGAGAACGTGGGATGTTCCAGTTCGGCGATGAACATCGTGGGGACGCCGTAGACCGCGGTGCAGCGCTCGGCCTCAATGGCGGCGAGGGTTGCTTCCGCTTGGAAACTTTCGTGCGGAAAGATCATGGCCGCTCCGCAGATGACGGCGCAGGTCGATCCCAGCACACACCCGAAGCAGTGATACAGCGGCACCGGAATGCAGATGCGGTCCGTCTCATCCAGTTGTTGCCGCTGAGCCGTGTAGTAACCGTTGAGCAGCAGGTTGCGGTGAGTGAGTAATGCCCCCTTCGGATTGCCCGTCGTGCCCGAGGTGTATTGCAGGTTGATCGGGTCGTCCGGTGCCAGCCGCTGCTCGACCTCGGTCAGTTGCGCTGGCGAGACGTGATCCCCCTCGGCAAGCAGTTGTTGCCAGGCCAGCGTGCCGGGATGCTCACGACCCCGCATCCGAATGATCCATTGCAGCTTTGGAAAGCGGGGGCTGTGCAGCTCGCCGGGAGCGCACGAGGCCAACTCGGGGCAGACTTCGTCCAGCATCTGGAAGAAATCCGACTTCTTGAATCCGTCGATCAATGCCAGGCCGCGGACCTCCGACTGGGCGAGGGCGTATTCCAGTTCGGCCGGGCGGTAGGCCGGATTGACCGTCACCAGCACAACACCGATCCGCGCAGTGGCGAACTGCAGGATCACCCACTCGGGCCAGTTGGTCGACCAGACGCCGAAATGGTCTCCCTTCTGAAAGCCCAGCGCGAGCAAGCCGCGCGCGATGCCTTCGACCGCCGCGTCGAACTCGGTCCACGTCATGCGGACTCCGGCCTGAGGACAGACGAGCGCGTCGCTTGTTCCGCAGCGCTGAGCGGTCTGTCGCAGCGCCTGACCAATCGTCAGGCCATCAACCCATGGAACGGATTCGGTCATCGGATCAACCTCCCAAGCGGAGCCCTCTGACAACGGGTGGGGTAACTCTGGCGTGCGAGTTTATACGCAACAACTCATCAGCGCAACCTCAACCTGCAAAGCTCCCAGGACCATCGCCTGTTTCAACGTAGGGTGGGACCAGCTCGCTTCGAGCGCCGGCCCACCATGAAGAAACATCGAGAATTGCTGGTGGGCCGGCGCGGCGAAGCGCCGCTGGTCCCACCCTACATTCTGCCCAGCTTTAAAAAGGCATTGTCCCTGGCAAAGCTCCGGGCCGGATCGGTACGCGCGTCGACGAGATTCGTTCCGCGGCGAGAAAAGACGGCTCTTCGTCCTGTGGTCGGCGACGTAGAATGAATCCCGTTCGACACACGCGATCCTCTGCGAGCCCAGCCATGAACGAAGTTGTCATTCTCTCGGCCTGCCGCACGCCCATCGGAAAGTTTCAGGGAGCGTTGTCCGGTCTGGCAGCCACGGAACTGGGTGCCATCGTGATTCGCGCAGCCCTGGAACGTGCGGGCGTGGCGGTGGAGCAGGTTGATGAAGTCATCCTGGGCAATGTGCTCTCCGCGGGAGTCGGTCAGGCTCCCGCGCGTCAAGCGGCCCTGCGGGCGGGCCTGCCACCCACGGTGGCGGCCTTGACCGTCAACAAGGTCTGCGGCTCGGGCCTGAAGGCCATCATGCTGGCGGCGCAGGCTGTTCGCGCGGGTGATGCCGATGTCATCGTCGCCGGCGGCATCGAATCGATGAGCCGCGCCCCCTATTTACTGGATCGCGCGGGACCGGCCTTCGGAGATCGGCCACTGATCGACAGCCTGCAGCATGACGGATTGACCTGCCCGTTCAGCGACCGGTCGATGGGCCAGATCGCCGAATCGCTCGCCGCCTCCGAGAATTTCCTTCGATCGGTTCAGGACGGTTACGCACTCGAAAGCCATCGTCGCGCGACGGCGGCCATCGAACTCGGCGCCTTCGCCCGAGAGATCGTTCCCGTCACGGTGCCTCAGCGCGGCGGCGAACGAATGGTGAGTCGCGACGAGGGCCCGCGAGCCGACACCACACCGGAGCGGCTGGCCCAGCTTCGCCCGATCTTCGCGGAGGGTGGCACCGTCACGGCAGGCAATGCATCGATGATGAGCGACGGAGCGGCGGCCGTCGTCGTTTGTTCGCGCTCGTTCCAACAGGCGCACGGGCTGACTTCGATCGCCCGCCTTGCGAGCTACGCGACGGCGGGAATGGCGCCTGAAGATCTGTTCCTGACTCCCGTCCCGGCGATTCGCCGCGCGCTCGCGCGGGCTTCCCTCCCGATTGGCGAAGTCGATCTGTTTGAGATCAACGAAGCCTTCGCCGTACAGATGCTGGCCTGCCTGAAGCAACTGGAACTCACCGGCGAAAATGTCAACGTCCACGGTGGAGCCATCGCGCTCGGCCACCCGCTCGGTGCTAGTGGAGCCCGGGTCGTGGTGACACTCCTGCACGCACTCCAACAGCGCCGCGAACGATGGGGCGTCGCCGCGCTGTGCCTCGGTGGCGGCAACGGCGTGGCCGCACTCTTCGAGGCCGCTTAGTCCCAACGACAATGGCGTGGGAGCGGATGCGAGCGAACCGTTGATCGCACGCACGCCGTTGGCCGAGCGGCTAAACGTTTCATATCAGGCCGCGTGGGGTATAACGATCATCGTTTCTCATGACCTTCTGATTTCACCATCCAGACATCCAATGGCGATGTCTGAGCCACCCTTCACCTTTGAGGAATCGACATCGTGCAAATGACTCGTCGCGAAATGGTGGGCCTTGCTGCGCTGGGCCTTGTGGGGGGAGCGGCCTCGGTGGGGAAGAGCGCAGAGACACCGGGGGCCGAGCGGCGGAGGGCCAATCGGATCGGGGTCTCGACGTACTCGTTCTGGCACTTCAAAGGGGAGCCGACTTCCATCGAGAGTTGTCTGGAGCAGGCGGCCGAGATGGGTTTTGATGGCGTCGAAATCCTGCACGTCCACATGGAAGAGGCGGCCAAGGCGGCGGGAGGGCAGGTCGACAAGCCGTACCTTCGCAAACTGAAGCGCCTCGCGTTTTCGCTGGGTCTCGACCTGATGGGCTTCTCGACGCATCAGGGCTTCGTGACGCCCGACGAAGAGAAGCGGAAAAAGAACGTCGCTCACACCGCTCGTTGTTTGGAACTGGCCTACGAACTGGGCATCCCCACGATCCGCGTCAACACCGGTCGATGGGGAACGAGCAAGAGCTTTGACGAGTTGATGGCCAACAAGGGGATCGAACCGCGTCTGCCGGGCTACTCCGACGAGCAGGGGTTTGAGTGGGTGCAGCGCAGTTTCGAGGAACTGCTCCCGAAAGCCGAGGAGTGTGGCGTGGTGATGGGCCTCGAAAACCATTGGGGCCTGGGGCGCGAGGCGACGGGCGTGTTGAAGGTGCTCGACGCGCTC
>JANODP010000231.1:0-46554 GCA_031412755.1 Schlesneria sp.
GGTGGTTGAAAGATCGTCCATCCTCAGCCCTCGTTCGCGCGTCGGGCTGGTTTTGAAGTTCGCTCGCGCCGGATGTGGCAGCGGGGACTCGTTCTCAACGGGACTTCAAATCCGCGGCCAATTCAGCCGAAGACGGTCGCCGCTTCCACAAAATTTCCGGGCACGCGCCCTGTCGGCCGACTTCGTCTTGACGAGATTTCCCGCGTGTGCAAAATACCGCCGCCTTGCCGAGTCCGCCGGACGCGGCCGGGTGTCTGTGGCGTTGTGAGTCTCGGAGGACTCGCTCCCCGCGGACAATTGCTCATCGAGCACAATCCCATCCCTTCGGCCACGCAAAGGAGTGCATTCGCCGTGAAGAGAACCATCATTGGGGCATTCGCCCTCGCCCTGCTTGCAGGCGTTCTGACTCTAAGCGGCAATGCCTGGAGCCAAAACAAGGAAGCCCCCGCCGCCGCCGCGTCGAACGCGCCACACAAGGTGGGCCTGATCGACATGGCCCACGTGTTCAAGAACTACAAGAAGTTTGAAGCCCTGCGCGAGGAGTTGAAGGAAGAGATCGCCGCCAGTGAGGCCAAGGCCAAGGGCATGCAGGAAGAACTCGCCCTGATGCAAAAGCAGATGAAAGAGCTGTCCGAAGGAGGCCCCGAGTACACGAAGGCCGAACAGATCATCGTGAAGAAGGCCGCCGAGTTTGAAAGCTTCCGCCGGTCTGCCTCACGCGATTTCCTCCAGAAGGAATCGAAGATCTACCTGCAGGTCTACAACGAGACCTCGGACGCCGTGAAGCGGTACGCCGACTTCTACAAGTACACGCTCGTCATTCGTTTCAACCGCGAAGAACTGGACACCGAGAATCCCCAGAATCTGTTGCAGGGAATGAATCGCCAGGTGGTCTATCACCGCGCCGAAGACGACATCACCCCCTCGGTCCTGGATTTCTTGAACCGCAAGTACGCCCCGACTCCGGCTCCCGTCAATCCGCCGCGAACAGGGGGGACACAGCCCCGTCCTGGTACGTCCAAGAACTGATCCGCTCGTGTCGGATGGTCCATTGCCAGCCGACCCCGGTGGACCACCGGGGTCGGTGGCATATTCGCACCGCCGCGGGCGATCTCGCGGCGGCGAAACGAGGGAGAGCCACTTGCAACCGCGACGTCAACGCACCATCGCGCGTCCGGCCGAGTTCCGCGGCTTCGGGTTTCTCACCGGAGCCGATGTCGCACTCCGCTTTCTGCCGGATGTCGAGCACGCCGGCCTCCGTTTTCAGCGCGTCGATCTGCCGGGGACCAAGCCGATCCCGGCGACACTCGAACATGTCGTCGCCCGCCAGCGCCGGACGGCGATCTCGAACGGCGAAGCGACGGTCGAATTGATCGAACACGTCATGGCCGCGCTGGCCGGATTGCAGATCGACAACTGCCTCGTCCAACTCGACGCCCCCGAGGCACCCGGTGCGGAT
Source organism: Schlesneria sp. (assembly GCA_031412755.1). Lineage (GTDB taxonomy): Bacteria > Planctomycetota > Planctomycetia > Planctomycetales > Planctomycetaceae > Schlesneria. Next base: position 1,460 of record JANODP010000231.1, read on the forward strand.
GGGTCGTGCCTCGACTTCATTCAAACTCTGTTGGAGGCCGGCATCGTCGAGCAGTCTGCGCCGCGCGACCTGCTCGTCATCCGGCAGCCCGCTCGCGCCGCGGCCGAGGGGAACCACACCGAGATCACCGCCGGTCCCGTCTTCCGGCGCACGCTGGTCATCAGCTACGAACTCGATTACGGGCCCCGCGCGCCGATCAAGCCGCAATTGCTGACGTTCGAGTTCTCGCCCGAGACATTCGTCGCCAGTCTGGCCTTCGCGCGGACCTTCATTCTCGAATCGGAAGTGGCCGCCTTGAAGGCGCAGGGGTTCGGATCGCGCGTCACCGACAAGGATCTGCTGATCTTCGGCTCCGACGGTGTGATCGGCAACGAATTGCGCGCGCCCGACGAATGCGTGAGGCACAAGGTGCTCGACTGCATCGGCGATTTCGCGCTGCTCGGCTGCGACGTTCACGGTCATTTCCGCGCCTACCGCTCGGGCCACAACCTGAATCATGCCATCTGCCGCCAGGTCCTGGCGGCACAAACGACCGCCCAATCCCTGAGAAAGGCCGCGTAGCAGGTCGATGGTTGAGGGTCGAAGGTTGATGGCAAGTCCAAGTTCCGCTCATGGCCTTTCGTCCTGCCTTCAACCCTCAACCCTCAACCATCGACCTGCAACAAGGACACAGACATCATGGCCAACCTCATCTCGCCGCTCGCCCACATCGATCCGCAGGCTCAACTGGGCGATGCGATTGAGATCGGCCCCTTCTGCGTCATCGGCCCGCACGTCGTGCTGGGGGACGGCTGCAAGCTCGACAACAACGTGAGCATCTCCGGCCACACGACGATCGGCGAACGGAATCGCTTCTTTCCCGGAGCCGTCATCGGGGCCGAGCCGCAGGACTTCTGCTATGCCGGTGGTCCGACGAAGGTTGAGATCGGCGACGACAACCTCTTCCGTGAAGGGGTCACCGTCAATCGCGGTGCCGACAAGGAAGACGGCATCACGCGCATCGGCCACCGCAATTTTTTGATGGCCAATGCCCATGTGGCTCACAACTGCCACGTCTTCAACAACACGATCCTGACGAATGGAGTCCTGCTCGGCGGACACGTTCACGTTCAGGACTACGCCATCGTGTCGGGCAACTCGGCCGTGCATCACTTCTGCACTCTGGGCACGGGTTCGTTTGTGGGAGGCATGTGTCGGGTCGTTCAGGATGTGCCGCCCTACATGATGTCCGTCGGCTCCGACGACCCGGCGATCGCCACCATTAACGTGGTCGGCATGCGGCGGCGGGGCATCTCGGATTCGGCGGTCGCGCTCGTCCGCCAGGCCTTCAAGTTGATCTACCGCGAACACCGGAAGATCGCGGAAGTTCGCACGCTGCTGGTCGAGCAGGCCGAAGGAGCGGTGCCGATCGAGTTGCTGACGCTGCTGAACTTCGTCGAATGGACCACGAAAGGTAAAAACGGTCGCGGCCGCGAAGCCTTCCGCAACCAACCGCAACCCGCCGCCGAAACCGAACGCCGCGCCGCGTGAATCTCATTGAAGGTTAATGGTCGACAGTTAATGGCGAGACGTACTCGGCCATGACCGGTCAACTGACTTCCAACCGTCAACCTTCAACCATCAACCATCAACCATAGACCCCTCCACCATGCCCCGCTTGCGAATGGCCGTTGTCGGTGTCGGTGCCCTCGGACGCCATCATGCTCGCATTCTGAGCGAGAATTCCCACGTCGATCTGGTGGCCGTCGCCGACAACCGGGCCGAGCAGGGTCGGGATGTCGCCGCCAAGTGTCACACGCGCTGGGTCGCCGACTACCGTGACCTGCTGAGTCGCGAGGTCCTCGATGCCGTCTCGATCGTGGTCCCCACCGTGGCGCATCGCGAGGTCGCGGGAGCCTTCCTCGAGGCCGGAATCCCCGTCCTGGTGGAGAAGCCTCTGGCCGCGAACGCCTCGCACGCCGAAGAGCTCGTCGAACTGGCGTCGCGCCGCGGCGTGCTGCTTCAGGTCGGGCACATCGAACGATTCAATCCCGCCTTCCAGGTCGCCAGTCCACTGATCGTCGAACCGAAGTACATTCGAGCCGAACGAACCAGCGGCTACACGTTTCGCTCCACCGACATCGGCGTGGTCCATGATCTGATGATCCACGACATTGATCTCGTGCTGTCACTGGTGTGCAGCCCGCTGCGCAGCGTGGAAGCGTTTGGCGTGACCGTGATCGGAGGCTTTGAAGACGTCGCCCAGGCCCGTGTGAAGTTCGAGAACGGCTGCATCGCCGACCTGACCGCGAGTCGCATCAGCCCCACGATCGCGCGGTCTCTGCAAGCCTGGTCGGCCAGCGGCTGTGTCACGTGCGATCTGCACGCACGCGAAGTGAAACGCTTCGCGCCGTCGGACGCCTTGCGATTCGGACCGGCTCCGCTCGACATGGCCCGTCAGCCGGGAGCCGATCTCGAACAACTCAAGAAGGACATCTTCGGTCGCTTCGTCGCGGTCGAGACTCCCCCCGTCGATGCCTCTTGTCCCGATGCCCTCACGCAGGAACTGACCGAATTCGTCGACTGCGTGCAGAACCGCCGGGAGCCTCACTGCGACGGCGAACAGGCGCTGCAGGCCATGATCGTCGCCGACGCCGTTTTGAAAAGTCTGGCCGCTCACCGTTGGGACGGTCTCGCTCAGGGAGCCATCGAGCCGCAAATCCACGCCGCGGCGATTCTCCGCGACGCCGCGTAGTCGTCCGGTCAGTGCAACTTGTCGAGTTGTGCGGCCACTTCGGCGACATGGCCTTCGACTTTGACCTTCGGCCAGACGGCCGCGATCTTCCCCGACTTGTCGATCAGAAACGTCGCGCGCTGAATTCCCATCGACTTGTTGCCGTACATGTTCTTCTCAACCCAGACGCCGTACTTTTCGGCGACTTCGTGGTTTTCGTCGGCCAGCAGCGGAAAGGGAAGCGAAAACTTGCCCGCAAACTTCTGGTGAGACGGCACAGAATCCGTGCTGACTCCCAAGACGACGGTCTCCGACGATTGAAACGACTCGATCTGATCGCGAAATCCGCACGCTTCCGTCGTACATCCGGGAGTGTCGTCCCGGGGATAGAAATAGAGGACGACGTTCTGCCTCCCCTTGAATTGACTCAACTTGCAGCGACCGTCGGGAAACGCGGGCAAGTCGAAGGCGGGAGCGTTGGCTCCCACCGCCGGAACTGTTGAATCGGGCATTGTGATGTTCCCTCACTCTCTGGAGAAACGATTCTGTGCACTGGACTTCGATGCGATTCCGTCTCGTCAAGCTGATCGGCGTCCCAACCAGCGCCACGGAGGACAGTTGGTGTGACACCAGCTCTACCCAATCAAACAAAACAGGCGTCAAATCCCCTATCGTCTAGCCGGGAGACCTGTTTTGTCGAGGAAGACTGTGCGCATGTCAACCTTTGCCTTGACCCAAGTGGCCGTCCAAACCCATAATCCGCGGCCCTAAATCCCCCGCCGAGTAACAACTCCCGCCTTTGAACCACCTGCCAAGGTAATTGAAGATGCTGAAGAAAGCTGACTTGGAAGAGTTCAAACGGTTGCTGTTGACTCTTCGGGCTCGGGTCCGCGGTGACGTCAGACAAATGACCAACGAGGCGCTGGACCGGAATGAGGGGAGTTCCGAGTCGAAGTCTCCCACTCATCTGGCCGAACTGGGAACCGAAACCTACGAACTCGACTTCGCCCTGCGGCGAGTCGAGAACGAACAGGAATTGCTCGAGGAAATTGACGCCGCGCTGGAACGGATCGGCAACGAATCTTTCGGCATTTGTGAGGGCTGTCAGGCCGCAGGCCGCTCCCCGGCGAAGTCGGTGATCCCGAAGCCACGATTGCGAGTCATCCCGTATACCAAGAATTGCGTCGAATGCGAACGGAAGCGCGAAGAGACCCAATGGTAGAGCCGTCCAGCCTTGGAAATCCGTCGTCTGTTCCGGCCAGTATCTCGACCCCGGTGCAGGCGGTTCCTTCCACAGGCTTGAGTCCGAATCCCGGTCTGCCGCGCGCGAGACTGCTCGTCTTCGCGGTGATCGCAGGCGCTGGACTGGCCTGGGATCTGTGGACCAAACATCAGGTCTTCGGCGCTTTGGGGTGCCCTCAAATTCTGCTGCCGGGGCCTGGAGTGCATCCCGTTTGGAAGGGACAGGTACTGGGCGTTGCAGTCCAGTTCCAACTGGAGACGACTTTCAACCACGGTGCCTTGTGGGGCATGGGCCAGGGGCAAACATCGCTCTTCGCCGCATTGAGTTTCGTCGCCGCCGGAGTCATCGGCTACTTTCTGTGGCGGGGACACGTGACGGCATCGAAATGGTTGACGGTCGCGACCGGGCTGTTACTCGCCGGGACGCTTGGAAACCTGTTTGATCGACTCGGCCTGCATGGCTGCAAGGATGCAGACGGCCAAGCCATCTACGCGGTGCGAGACTTCCTCGACTGGTATTTCGGCCGTTTTCACTGGGCGACGTTCAACTTCGCCGACACGTATCTGGTGACGGGCGCGATCATGCTCGTCGTCCACTCGTTTCTGATGTCGCCGCCGGAACTGAATGCGTCTGCCGGTTCAACGCCTGCGTGAGCCGCCGCCATTGTCAGTGACGTCCGGGGCGGGTTCCCTCCGCAACAGACGCCGGGCACCACGATCGAAGTGCCGCCGCTACGTCGCCGCTTCGACGGTCGTCTTCGGCAGGGTCCAGTGGCAGAGCGCGATCCCCAGGCCGTACAGCACCAGCAGCGGAGCCATCATCAGCAGCATGGTCATCGGATCGGGAGTCGGCGTCAGCAGCATCGAGATCACGGCGATCGCCAACACGGCCATCCGCCACTGCGCCACGTAGTGATCGACCTTGAAGACGTTGATCTTCGTCAGGAAGAGCATCGCCAGCGGCAACTGGAAACTGATGCCGAACATCAGCGGCAGCATCACCGCGAAGCTGATCCACTCCGAGATCCGGATCTGCGCAGTCAACTGCATGCGCGAGTTGAAGCCAAGCAAGAAGTCGAGCACCGTTGGCAGGACGGCGTAGAAACAGAAGGCGATTCCGCCGAGGAACAGCACCACGCTCATCGGCAGATACGTGTAGATGTACTTCCGCTCGTGGGGATACAGCCCGGCCGCCACGAACAGCCAGAGTTGGAAGAAGACCCAGGGACTCGCCACGACCAGCCCCGCGATGAACGAAACCTTCATGTACGTGACGAAGGCCTCCTGCACGTTCAGCGTCACCGGCCGGTCGATCTTGTCCGCAGCGGCCCGGAATTGCGAGAACGCTTCCGACTTGGCCTTCAGCGTCAGTGTCTTCTCCTTCAGTTCGTCCGACGGAGCCGGATAGACTTTCGGTGCCGCCTTGTGCAATTCTGAGGCGAGTTCGTGGGCCAACAGATCGAGCGTGATCGTCTGCTTCAAGTCGTCGGTCTCGGGGTGCGCCTTCTTCATTTGCTCTTCCGTCGGCTTGGCGGGCGGCATGAACATGTTGTAGACCGAATTGCCGACCGACTGCCAGAAATTGAAGCCCTTCACCGCATCCTGCACCACAAAATCGCTGTTGGCCCGGCGCAGGGCGTCATCGACCGGCTTGCGGATCAAAATCACCAGGTGTTCGCCGAAGAGCAGGGCCAGAATCACGGCGATCGCCAGTCCGATCATCGCCCGAATCAGGTGAAAGCGCAGCACTTCCAGGTGCTCGCCAAACGTCATCGCGGTGTCGTCGAACAGGTCTTTGTTGCTGGCCATGAGTCTCTCCGTTCAGTCGGGCCGCGCATCTTGAAGACAGAACAGCGCGGACGCAAGCCGGGGGGCGAAGTCATTCGAGATCGAGGGCCGCGATTCAGTCCGGTCACACGGCGTGCGCCGACTGTGCGGTGTCCACTCGATGAGCCCCGGCGAAGCGAGCCGGGAAGGGAGAGCGGTGGGAACATTCTAGGCCGATGCCGACCGCTGTCCAGTGTCCCCACCAATTCCTGCGATAAGGACCGGTTCAACTTCGCGAGACAGACAAACGAGTGTCTCCCGCGAACCCAGCGGTCTTCGCTGGGCCGCGGGTGCTGCTGTGGCCAGCACTCCCGCAAGTGCCGCTGGCGGAGCGGCCACTCCACCGGGAGCACCCGGCATTTGCACAGTTCCCGCGGGAGGTGCCGCCTGTGGTACCGGTTCACCACCCATCGTCACTCCAATCATAACGAGCGCGACGAGCGAGCAGCCCGCGATGAACCCGCCCACCAGGCAAATCATGAACCCGCGCCGGGCTTCATTCCAATGCATGATGATGTAGACGAGATTGGCGAACGGCACGAACAGGTAAAGCAGACCCCACACGACGCTTTCCGTGAAGGCGGCGATGATCAAATGCACGCCGCCGACAAACGCGCAAAGCTCGCCCCCAATCAGCGCACCGAAGGCCACGCCAGCCGGCACGCCGACGCTGGTCAGCGCGCCGTAGAGCATGCCGCCGACAATCCCGAGCAAAGCAAAGACGGCCCCCATCAAACCGGCTTCCTTCGCGTCCAACGCAGCTGTTCGCGGCTTGAATTCATCCTCATCGTCCTCGTCGCGTCTCTCCTTCGCGACGTACTTGTACTCCTTCTTCCTGTCGATCAGGTCCAGCCGGGTCTTGTTGAAGTACGTGAACTGCCCGTTGATGCGCATGTTGAACATGGCAATCCAGCCGATCGGTGCGGACATCAACAGCAGGATGATGGCGGGGCCGATCAGCGGCTTCAGGTCCACTTCCTGAATCGTGCCGATGGTACTGGGATCGGGCGCGGGGGCCGCGTTCTTTCCCTTGGGCGCATTTTCGGCGGCGAGTCGTTCCCGGCTGATCCTGGCGTTCTCTTCCATCGTCGAGACGATGACGTCGATGTCGTTGCCCCAGACCACTCCGATCACGGTCAGCGCGCCGGTGAGCGGCAGTGTCGTGAGAAACAACCACATCAACCAGACCGACAGGGGCGCGATCCTCTTCCCCCACAACGGCACCACCTTCCAGATCATCCAGCCGGGAAGTGTAATGGGCATGGCCATGTGCGACATGGAAACCGGCAGCATCCACAGCGCGGGGATCGCCCCGATCCCGGCACAGACTCCATAAACCCACGGGGGATAACCGGAGAAGTGGACGAGGTAGGCACCAATTCCCAGCGGTATTGCCATCACGGGTAACGCGATCGCCAGACACCACGCCACGAACATCAGGCCCATCGCACTGGCCAGAAAGAAATCGAAGTTGAATCGCTTGAACTTGTCCTTCTTTTCGAGCGTCATCTGGATGATTTCGATGTCGAGCAACCACAGCCAACCCGGGATCACCATGAACGCGACCGTGAAGCAGAGCGCGAAGAAGACGCGCGGCGGCCAGGCCGAGATCCACAGGTACATGAACGCGCACAACATCGAGATCAGCAGGCACACCGCCACATACATGTCGGTCCGCCAGGCAAGGACCTGGTTCTTGACCACGAACTTCCACGCACCCTTCATCAGTCCCGGATAGAAGTCGGCCGGGTCCGGGCCGCGCATCGCCTTCTTTTGAGCCTTCTTGCCCAAGCCGCCCGCCTCGGTGTCGTAACCGCACTCGGGGCACTCCGTTTCCTCTTCGTCCAGGTACTGCATGTCGAAGCCGCACTTGAAGCAAATGCGCGCGTTCGTGTCCTCCGCCCGCCGCAGGTCGAACGAGGCGAGCGCGTCTTCCGAATCGACCGGCTTCGACGGCTTGGAGGGGGGCTTTTTCCGGGCCTTGTCGCCGCCGGACTTGCCGGGCACCTTCATGGCGCCCGAATTGCCGTCCTCGCCGGGAACGGCGATCCGTTCCTGGCAGCCGGGGCATTTGACGGCCTTGCCGCGAGCGGCATCGGGAACAGTCAGAACCTTGTCGCAGCTCGTGCAGCGAACTTTGACGGGCATCGAGGTGGCCTTCGACAGGGAATTGCCGCACCCGGTCGTCCCGTGACGACTCAAATCAACAGACCGGTCCGGCGGCGATATAGAAACGAACGAGAACGAACGAGACGGCGGAAGTCTACGGTCGGACGTGGCCTTCTCGCAACGCCGCCGGGCGGGCAGTTTCCCGTCGAACAGTCAACTTTCTGCGAAGAGGAGGGTGGCTCGGTTCCGTGGTGTTCGTCATCGTCGTCACGGAAACCCAACGACGGACGCGGCAGGTTCTGAAACGGGTTTCAGGTTTCATCCGGAGTGTGTCTGGCGAAACCTTTTCGCTTGCAACGGGTTTGATCTCCGTCTCGCCGCAGAACCCGGAAAACTCGCATCGACAATCGACATGCCGCAAATGGCAGTTCGGATCGCAGGCAGAATTGAGTACCATCTGCAACCGCAACCGCAGCCGTTGGCATGCACGACGAATCGATTGCTCGATTGCCTCCCACCGCTCCCTCTGAAGGAGATGCCCACATGACCATGCGAAGCTGTTCTCTGCAAATCGTGTTGGCGATCGCAATGCTCGCCCTGATGACACTCGATGCTGCGGCCGCGAACAAGCGAACGCCGGGCAAGCCGGGTGCGGTTGTGGTTCCGACCGCGAATGCCGTCGCGGCGGATGTCGACAAACTGATCCTGACCGATCTCGAGAAGGCTGCCGTCAAGCCGGCCGCCCGCTGCAGCGACGAGGACTTTCTCCGCCGCGCGTCGCTCGACATCACCGGTCAATTGCCCTCGCCGCGCGAGGTCACCCTGTTCGTCCTCGACCCCGACGCGGCCAAGCGGACCAAGCTGATCGAGCGGCTGCTGGCCTCGCCCGAGTTCGGCAAGAACTGGGCGCGCTACTGGCGCGACGTGATCTACATGCCGGCCACCGAGGTTCGTGCCCGGCTGGCGCAGGGTGAGTTCGAGACCTGGATGGCCGATCAGTGGAACAAGGGGATCGGCTGGAACTTGACGGCGACGGCGATGTTGACCGCGCTCGGAGACGTGACGGAGCATCCGGAAACGGCGCTGATTTTCGCGCAAAGCGCCGAGACCGAAGACGTCGCCGCCGAAGCCTGCCGCATCTTCCTCGGTATTCAAATGCAATGCGCCAACTGTCACGACCACCCGTCGGACATCTGGAAGCGCGAGCAGTTCCACGAACTGGCCGCCTATTTCCCGCGCATTGCCCGGCGCCAGATGCAAACCCAACCCATCCAGTTCGAGATTGCGTCCGTCAACACGGATCGTGGTCGCGGCGACATGATGCGCGAGAATCCCGAGCAATGGATCGCGATGCTCGACCGCAACCGGGATAACAAAGTCACGAAGGAGGAGATGAAAGGCGGCCCGGGAATGCAGGCCCGGGGACCGATGATTCCGGCGCAATTGATCGACCGCATCTTCGAGCAGGCCGACAGCAACAAGGACGAAAAGTTGACCCTGGCCGAGATCAAGGCCATGCCTCAGCCCGCCCAGCAGCGGCGCGGTTCGACGGAACATCACATGTCCGACCTCAAAGATCCCTCGTCCAAGGGGAAGCTGGTTCAGCCGAAGTTCTTCATCGATGGCTCATCGCCCGGTCAGGGACTAAGCGATCTCGAACGCCGCAACGCCGCCGCCAAAGCCTTCACCTCCCCCGACAACCCGTGGTTCGCGAGGGCCATCGTCAATCGGGTCTGGTGTGAGATGCTGGGCGAAGGGTTCTACATGCCGGTCGATGACATGGGCCCGACCCGCTCGGCCCGCTTCCCCGAGGCGCTCGATGCCCTCTGCGAGGGGTTCGTGGCGAATGCCCATGACCCCAAGTGGCTGATCCGAACCGTTGCCAACTCCCAAACGTACCAACGCAAAGTCGCCGCCAAGGCCACGTCAGAAGATGCGCTGCCGTTCGCCTCCGTCACACCGACGCGATTGCGAGCCGATGTCGTCTTCAACTCACTGTTGCAGGTGCTCGGCATCGACGAGCAGGCGTCGTCCGGTGGACGCGGGATGATGGATGGCGGGCCGAGAGCCTACCAGCGAAGCCCCCGCTTTGGCTTTGACGTGCTGTTCGGCGTCGATCCCTCGGTGCCGAAGGAGGACATCACGGGTAATGTGCCGCAGTCGCTGTTCCTGATGAACGCGAATCAGTTGCGCGGCGCGTTGATCGCCAGCGGCAACACCCGACTTGGCCGCATCCTCCGCGACAACAAGGACGACCGAGATGCCCTGAGCGAACTCTACCTGCTGGTCTTGTCACGCGAACCGTCGAAACACGAAGTCGAAATCTGCACGGCCTACCTTCAGGAAGTCGGCCAGCGCAACGAAGCCTACGAAGACCTGATGTGGAGCCTGCTCAATGCGAGCGAGTTCCTGTCGAAGAGGTAGAGAAGAGGTCATTAGTCCTTGGTCATTAGTCATTAGTGACCAGTGACCAGTGACCAGTGACCAGTGACCAATGACTAACAATCACCCTCCCACACGGAGACCATCTCATGTCCACACTCCACTGGCACGAAGACGTCAACCTGACTCGGCGCTCGCTTTCCCGGCGTGGCTTTCTGTACGGCATGTCGGCCGCGGGGCTGGCCGGCGCGTTCAACTTTCGCGACGTGATGGCCGCTCAGGCGACCGCACTGCGGAAGGAAGGGCGTTCGCTGATCCTGCTCTATATGCAGGGAGCCCCGTCGCAGTTGGAGACGTTCGATCCGAAACCGGGAACCGAAAACGGTGGCCCGACCAAGGCGATCGACACCGCCGTCTCGGGCATTCAGATCGCCGAGCACTGGGACCAGACGGCCAAGCAGATGCAGGACATCGCCATCATCCGCTCGATGACCAACAAGGAGGGCGAACACCAGCGTGCTGCTTATCAATTGCACACCGGCTATCTGCCGACCGGTTCGGTGAAGCATCCGTCGCTCGGGTCGAACATCGCCAAGGAACTGGCTGTCGCCAATCGTGAGCTTCCGTCGGTCGTGACGATTGGGGAGGGACGCGGTGGCGGAGGCATGGGTTCCAACGGTTCGGGCGCCGGGTTCCTTGGCGTCGATTACGAACCGTTCCATGTGAGCAACGCCGGTCAGTTGCCCGAGAACGTCGCGACGTCTGTTGGTGTCGGTCGCTTCCAGCGGCGACTCGGTCTGCTCGACAAGCTCGAAGGCGAATTCGCGTCGCGCGGCGGTGAATCGGTCGTCGCCTCGCACCGCAAGATCACCGACAAGTCGTCGAAGCTGGTTCTCACTCCGCTGACCAAGACGTTTGATCTCAACGATGAATCGGCGGGACTCAAGGAACGGTATGGCAACACGCCGTTCGGCAAGGGTTGTCTGTTGGCGCGGCGACTCGTCGAAACGGGCGTCACGTTCGTCGAGGTCCGTCACGGCAACTGGGACACGCACGACGACAACTTCAACCGGACGGCGTCGTTGATCGGCCCCTGCGATCCGGCCGTGGCCACCCTGATTGCGGACCTCAAGGATCGCGGCCTCTTCGAGAAGACGCTGATCGTGTGGGTGGGCGAGTTCGGTCGCACGCCGCGCATCAATCCGAGAACCGGTCGCGACCATTGGCCCCGCAACTTCAACGCCCTCATCGCGGGAGGCGGCATCAAGGGGGGCCAGGTCATCGGCGAGACGGCCAAGGACGGCAACGGCATCACCAGGGATCCCGTCTCCGTCTCGGACCTGTTCAGTACGATCTGCAAGTCACTCGACGTGAACCCGGCCAAGGAAAACATGAGTCCCATCGGCAGGCCGCTCAAGATCGTTGATGGCGGCAAACCGGTCGAGAAGTTGTTCGCCTGACGACCGTGCGGACTCTTCTCTTCACTCCCCTCGCCCCTCCGGGGAGAGGGGCCGGGGGTGAGGGGCGATTCAGTCGCGACTGTATTCACTCTTCCAGCGACGGTAGTCACTCTTCCAGCAATCGCAAATCAGCCCGGCTGGTCTCCCAACCGGGCTGATTCATTGGTCGGTCATGCAGCAATCCGCCAGCGCGGCTCATTTCGCCGGCGCGGGAACCAACTCGCGAGACGACACCTTGGCCTCGCTCGGCGCGACGGCACCCAGCGGACCGAACACCAGCAGCGTGAAGCCCAGCGTGCTGACGGAAGCGTTGCGGAAGAAGGGCCATGCGGCGGCATAGCACTCCAACAGGCCAGCCAGCGTCTGCGGATACATCGACGCGCTGCCGTAGAAGTAGGTGAAGTTCGACACCGCGAAAAAGGCGACCTCAAAACCGAGGCCCATGCCCATCGCTTTCAACAGTGGATGGCGAGTGCCTCGCCGCCGGAGCAGCGTCCCCAGCCAGACGGCGGCGGCGAAGCAGGCATACGGCACCCACCACGTCTCCGCCGGGAAGGCCCAATCCCAACGACCCGTCACCAGGCCGATCCCGATGTTGCTGAGCAGCATCGCACTCAGCGGCAGCGCGAACGACAGCCGCCGATCCGCCAGGCACGCGCCGCTCATCAAACAAACCGCCGTCAGCGGCGAGAAGTTCCACGGGTAGAACAAGATCTCCGGATCCAGCTCCACGTCGCAGTTTTGCAGGACGTACGGCAGCAGCCGGATCGCGATCGAATAAATCAGCAGTCCGATCAACAGACCAGGTCGTGATGAAGTCATTTCGATCTTCCTACCAACAACGCGTGACACTCGGGTTCCACGATTCACTTCATCTCGAGGGGAGGACCATCCATGGACATCGGGGTTTTATCCTTCGGACAGAGCCGCGCCGAGGGATTTCGTTGGAGAACCTCCAATGTGGGAGAGGCCCGCCACTCGCGGCACTTCGCGCAGTACAGGCCCGGCATCAGCGTGAGCCGCCCCGTGCGCGGATGTTTCTCGGGGGACGCCTTCGCCCGCAAGGGAAATGTCTCACCCGTCTCGCGACAGACGTAGACAATCTCGCGCAGTTCCTCGTCGCGCACGGGCGACGAACGGTCTCCCGCGAAAGCCGGGTACAGCATTCGACCGGCAATCAACAAACCGGCGATCGACAACCAAATGCGATAGTCGCGCATGGTGGATGGATTCCTTTTCTATCAGGGATGAAAACAGTGTTTGTGAGAGCAGAAAACAGTCTTCGGCACGGGTCTTCCGACCCCGCAGAAATGGTGGACCGAAGGTCTCCACTTCCATGCGGACGGAAGACCCTGCCGAATTGTTGTGCGGGGTCGAAAGCCCCGCGCACAACAACGCCACGGTCCCGCATCACTTGCGGTCGTAGACCTCGTCCTCCAGGGCGGGGTCGCCGAGATTCCCGTCGCTGACGTAACCGAGATGCTTCTCTTCCATCCGGCCGGCTTGCAACGCACCCATCCAGTTCGAGCCCGGCACGGCAATCTTGAAGTTCCGCGCGCGCGACTCCACGTGCCCATCCATGAAGGCCACGTTCGCGGTATCGGTGTGACGGAAGTGGGTCGTCGGATAGTTCTGGCTCGGCGGTTCGAGCAGCCACATCTCTTGGAACTTCAGGGTGAAATCGACATGCGCACTGTCGGCAAACGCGATCGTGTTCGTCAGCTGCATCACATCCGCGAATCGCCGAAAATCGACGACCGCTGTGATCGGCCACCCTGAGTAGTTGTAGTCGGTGCCGTAGCCCAGATAGCGACCATTGAACCCATAGCCGCAGGCCATCTGCCCGAAACGGATGGTATCAACCTGTGGAGGGCCGAAGTCGGGACACTGGAAGGCCGCTCGATTGGTCTCCATGTACGGCGCGAGTGGCCCCTTGGTGAAGTCGAGTTGCCTGGTCGGATCGGGCTCATCGTAGTTCACGTTGCCAAACCAGAAGCGTGACTGCCCGCCCGGCGTCCACGAACCGGACAAGACGTCTGCCATGCGTTTCTGGTCATCGATGGTGTAACACATCAGCACGCCGGAGTAGGTGTCGGAGTAGTTGTGCAGCGCCAGAGCCAACTGCTTGAGATTGTTCTTGCACTGCGTCCGCCGGGCGGCCTCGCGCGCCTGCTGCACCGCGGGCAACAGCAGCGCGATCAGCACCGCGATGATGGCGATGACAACCAGCAGTTCGATCAGCGTGAAACCGCGCTGCTTCACCACTTTTTCCGAGCGGGGGACGTGAGTCCCCTGGTTCCGCGCACGACTCTTTCCGAGCGGGGGACGTGAGTCCCCTGGTTCTTCGCGGCAAATCGAAGCCGCATTGCAACCGACAGAATCCGAACCCGACGACAAACTTCGCATGACAATTCTCCGTTGTCGAAGACCGACCCACGGAGACGCGAGGGCGATACGCAGCCGCCTTCTGCACCGGGCGCGCAGCCAAACAGACGATGTCTCCCCGTGAGGAGTCGATCGCCGGGCTGCAGTGCTGCCGCGCAGTCAGACCGCCACGTCTCGTCCGAAGCGAGAACCGTAGGCCATACTCGAACGACATCTGGGCAGGTCTTCTGGCTTCCGGATCGGTCTACTGGCCGCGCCTTCCCGAGCATCCCATGCTCAGTGGCGTGTGCGACGTTCGTCCCCGGTTACAGCGGCGGGACCGCGACGGATTTGCACCGTCTTCCCTATTCTCCCGAGGCCACACGCCCCGAGCACCCATGTCGGTCGGGAATGGTATCGCTCGTTGTGGCGATTGCAACTGAACGCTGGTGAAGGGGAGGAGGGGACAAGGAGACAAGGAGAGGGGGAGACCAAGAGACGCAGAGACCGAGCGGCAATCGAAGACAACGAACCGAGTCAGTCCGAGCTTCACGGCCAATCACCGTTTCTTTGTCTCCCCCTCTCCTTGTCTCCCCATCCCCGTGTCCCCACCCCCTCCCGCCGAATTGCGTTCCACCCTCGCGGTTCATAACGTAATCGCGTCATCCCGACATCAGCTTCTACTCACCGCAGGACCATCCCCATGATCGCCAAACTTGTTGCTCAGTACTTCTGTCTCGCGATGTTCGTCACCTCATCCCTGCTCGCTGCCGACGACTACAAGCTCGGCCCGGACTCACAGACTCAGGAGGGCGTGCCGCAGGGAAAGGTCACGCAGGGGAAGTGGGTCAGCGAGAAGATCTATCCCGGTACCGAACGCGATTACTGGGTCTATGTCCCCGCGCAGTACGACGGCTCGAAGCCCGCATGCCTGATGGTCTTTCACGACGGTGGCAATTACGCGAAGGTCGATGGCCAGTTCCGGGTGCCGGTCGTCTTCGACAACCTGATCCACAAAAAGGAGATGCCCGTCACGATTGGAGTCTTCCTGAACCCGGGCAACATTCCGCCCGCTCAGCCCGGCCAGAAGGGACGCAGCAACCGCAGCTTTGAATACGACTCGCTGGGCGATCAGTACTCGAAGTTCGTGATCGACGAAGTCCTCCCCGCACTGTGTGAGAAGCACCAGCTCAAACTCACCGACGATCCGGAAGGTCGCGGCACGTGCGGCATCAGTTCGGGAGGCATCTGCGCCTTCACCCTCGCCTGGGAGCGGCCCGACCAGTTTCGCAAAGTCATCAGCCACATCGGCAGCTTCACCAACATTCGCGGCGGCGACGTCTATCCCGCGCTGATCCGCAAGACCGAGAGGAAGCCGCTCAAAATCTTCCTGCAAGACGGCTCCGGCGACCTCGACAACCTGCACGGCAACTGGCCGCTGGCCAATCAACAGATGGCCTTGTCGCTGAAGTTCAAGGGCTACGACTACCAGTTCGAATACGGCGACGGCGGCCACAGCGGTAAGCACGGCGGCATGCTGCTCCCCGATTCGCTGAGATGGTTGTGGAAGGACTACGCGAAATGATGGAAGACCGCAGTAGTGGGTTGCCTGTTCGCAAAGCGTTACCTAGCGTGTCGCCCCCGCCACAAAACCAACCCTGACTGCCTCCGTTGTTGAACGTGGCAGTCGCCGCCATAATCCGAACCAGAAGGAATGCACGCAGAAAATGGCACAGTTCCCCGACATCGAATGTGACTTCGCCGACGCGCCGTTGATGCTTGCGCTTGCGCAAATCACGTTCACGCAGTCGCCAGAGGTGCTACAGGCGATCACGGACATCAAGTCTCGGTTGTGCGAACTCGACCTGCCTGTGGCTGAGATAAAACGAAAGATGAGCGTGTCAGTGTCGTTTGGGGGTATGCCACCCAAGGTGGGGCAAGACACCTTTTGGTGGTTCGCGAGTTTGGATACAAAACGCGCGGTCGCGATTTCACCCACATCGATTGTCGTGTACGACGCGAGTTACAGCCGGTTTGACGACTTTTCCAAACTTACAACGAACGTTGTCGAGTCGGTCGTGAAAGTGGCCGGGAACGGGTGTTTCCTGACGGCAGCTTCCCTTCGCTACGTTAGCGGGTTCTCATGTGAGGAGCTTCCCAGTCCGCTCCTCATCAATGGTTTGCACGGGATTCCAACGAACAATTTCCAAACCAAACACTTTCACCACACGTACAGTTTCTGGTGCGAGACGGCACCGGATTGCAGGTTGTTCATCAATGCCAAAACCGTTCACGGCAACGAATTGATTCCAAAGGATGTGTCATCGGTCGGCATCGGGATTGACGACAAGTTCAAACTTCGGAGAGAAACACACGCCGTTCAGTTAGACATCTACGAGACACTTCAAAAAAAGAAACTCCAAAAGCTAGAGGCTTGCGCTGTCGAAGTTCTTTTTCGAGAAATGCACACGCGAATCAAGACAGCATTCCTCACTGCAACGACAGAATTGGCTCACACGAAATGGCAAATCCGATGAATCGGTCAGACAACCACTTGGAAGAATGCGGCGAAACCGAAACCGAATGGTGCAGCGCCTTCGGCGGACCAGCGGCCCTCGTGTTGGGTTGTCTCGTCGCGCACACCAATCCACCGGGTTTGGAGGATTTCTCAAATCGCCGAGTTGCACCGTTTGTTTCTGAATTCGAGAATCAAGAATGGGATGCGGCACCTGGGATTGTCGTTTCCGAAACAGAGGTGGAATCATTTGCTGACGAATCACATCTTTTCAAACTCCAGTCGATTCCACTCTATGTGAAATCACAGTTGAATCACCTTTCACTGCCGAAAGCGTGGGTTCTGGATGGAACTGAGGAACCTTCACCGGATTGTCTTGAGTGGTCATTTCAAGTGCTGTGCAGGCTCTTCGACAACTATGGCCTGATTCCGTATAAGATCGTGCCGTCGAAGGAGGGCGGGGTCTTCGCCGCCTTCAAAAATCCTCTGAATGAAAACATCCTCAGGGTCGAAGTGGACAATGAACTCGATGTGGCTGCAGTTGTTTCGGACGGTCACAGCATTTTGGAGTCGGCTCTTATCGAAGACGACGATTCGGAACGGTCCCTCATCGAGTGCTTCAATCGACAACTGGCGTGAACGCTTGGCCTGCCGTGGGAGACCAACACTGGAGCCCGCGGAATTCAAGCCCGATCATCTTCTGTATCGCGGTTTCAACGCCGATGATGTGGATGACGATGGCAAGTTGGACGCTGAGACGATCACTTTTCCAGACTTGTCGTGTAACTGGAATCGGTTCTCGGTGCCTCTCGATGTTCGACACCGACTGCGCGGCGGCGAGCAGGACGGTTGTTATGCGATCACTGTTGAAGTCGCACGTTTTCAATCGATTGCCAAACCAGTTCACTTTCCAATCTGTGGCGAAGACCCCGAGAATTATTCTCACGTCGAAGTGCGGGAGTTCTACCAAGGCGAGTCTGTCGAATCTACCCCTCCCAAAAACCGAAAAAAGATCAAGAGCCGGAAGCCATTGCGTTTGGCGTGGCGGACAAACTTCGTCAATAACTTGACTCGACTCATTGAACCCGGTTCTTCCGACGTGTAGCCGCTGGCAAGACGTTCGGACGCTGTGCAGCAGACAGGCTGACCAGTGTGTCAGGTGACACATAGCGATCCGCCGCTGGTGTCAGGAACAATCGGCGGTCGGATATCAAAGAAGCAGGCATAGCCTGAACTACCGGGCCGTCACTTTCACGCAGCGGAAGCCGACGGCGTCATCAGCAGCGCTGAGCGAGAGCTTGCGGCGCGAGGTGCTGGTCAGTTTGTCGTACGGGTCTTTCCACGAGCCGCTTCTCAATGCGACGGCTGCGCCGCCCTCGTCTGATCCCTTCGCGGCCGACCCGTCTTTCGGAGCCTGCTTGTAATCGGGGTTCCAACCGTCGGCGGTGAACTCCCACAGATAGCCGTGCATGTCGTACAAGCCCCACGGATTCGGCTTGAGGGCACCGACCGGCGGATCGTTCCCGGCTGCGTTTCCCGTGTGCCAGCCGTACTCGCCGAGCAGCGTCGCTTTCGGAGTGACATCGCCCGGTTTCTGGGCTTCGTCGCCGAAGCTGTATTTGGTCGTGGTTCCCGCGCGGCAGCAGTACTCCCACTCCGCTTCGGTCGGCAGTCGGATGACCTCGTCCGCGCCGATCAGTTTGCGGTCGCGAAGCTGCTGCGTGATCTTCTGGCAGAAGTCGTTGGCGTCCTTCCAACTCATCATCTCGACCGAGTTGCGAGGCCCCTTCCACTTGCTGGGGTTGTTGCCCATGACGGCCTCGTACAGATTCTGAGGCATCTCGTACTTGGCGATGGCGAACTTGTCCTTGAACGTGACTTCATGCTGCGGTTGTTCGCTGGCTGCTCCCTCCTTCGATCCCATCTGGAATGAGGCCGGGAATTTTCCCTCGCCCGGCGTGATGGGTACGAACTCCTCGACAAACGTCTTGAGCAGCGCGGCCGTCTGTTTCTCGTCGGCTCTCGCTGTCGAGAGCGCCGCCGCGCCGAGCAGCATCAAAGTGCCAACGATGAGTCCGGCCCGGGGGTTCGCAATCCACTGTCGCATGGTGAGGCTTCCTGAAGGAGTGGCATCCCGCTGCCCCGACGGCAGCACGGTCTTCGAGCGGCGGCATGATACACGCCACTTCGCCCGCGCGGCAGTCGTCGGCAATGGGCCACTCTTCCAATGTCTTTCCCCAATGACTTTCGGAGCGGGGCGGCGTGAGCCCCCCGGTTCTTGGGCGTCAGCCCATTCGCCAACTCAACGAAGCACCAGAGGGCTCACGCCCCCTGCTCGGAAAGACATCCAGGGGGCTCACGCCGCCCCGCTCCGAAAACGAGAAGAGGGCTAACGCCCGAGAGTCACGCTTGTGTTACTTCCACGGGCACATCGGCAAATCGAACCACTGCCGACCGGTCCTCCCATTTGACATCAGCCTCGTCCGACCGTATCACGCGCAACGAGTTGTCCGTCCCGCGCCGCATCCGCTTCTTGAGTCTGGTGCCCTGCGATGACACGAGCCTGTGCCGACGTTTCATTCTGCGTTTGCCTCGCGGCCACTGCGGCCGTCTACGCGCAGGGCCTCCCCCCTGCCGAGGCCGCGCGGCGGATGCAGGTTCCGCCAGGGTTGGAAGTCCGACTCGTCGCCTCCGAGCCGCTCGTGCGTCAGCCGGTTTGCATCGAGTTCGATGATCGAGGCCGCTTGTGGGCGATTCAGTATCTGCAATACCCGAATCCCGCCGGGCTGACGCGCACGCGAGTCGATCGCTTCTCGCGCACCGAGTACGACCGGCTGCCCGAGCCTCCGCCGAAGGGGCCGGTCGGGGCCGACCGCATCACGATTTTGGAGGACACCGACGGCGATGGCGTGGCGGACCGCGGCCGCGATTTTGTCGCGGGGTTGAATCTGACGAGCGGTCTCGCGTTTGGATACGGCGGCGTCTTCGTGTTGCAGACGCCGTACCTGCTCTTCTACCCCGATCGCGACCGCGATGATGTGCCCGATGCTGATCCCGACGTGCTACTGACCGGCTTCGGCATGGACGACGCTCACTCCGTGGCCAACTCGCTGACCTGGGGACCGGACGGCTGGTTGTACGGATGCCAGGGAAGCACGGTGACCGCCCGCATCCGGGGGATCGAGTTTCAACAAGGGGTCTGGCGCTACCATCCGCTTACGCGCGAGTTCGAGTTGTACTGCGAGGGGGGCGGCAACTCGTGGGGCCTCGATTTCGATCGACACGGGCGGCTGCTCTACAGCACGAATCACGGCGGCTACCGGCTGCTGCACGGCCTGCCGGGAGCCTACTACTGGAAGTCATTCGGCAAGCACGGTCCGCTGCACAATCCGTTCGCCTTCGGCTACTTCGACCACGCGCCACACCGGGACTTTCGCGGCGGGCACGTCACGGTCGGAGGCATCGTCTATCGAGGTGACGGGCTGCCCGCGCCTTTTCGCGACACGTACATCTCCGCCGATCTGCTCGGCCACGGCATGCACTGGAATGAGATCCAACCGCGCGGCTCGACAATCGCGACGGCTCATGCGGGAGATTTCCTGATCTCGAATGACACGTGGTTCGCGCCGAGCGATGTGACGACCGGCCCCGACGGTGCCGTTTACGTTTGCGACTGGCACGACTCCCGCACCGCGCATCCCGATCCCGACGCCGAGTGGGACCGATCCAACGGCCGCATCTACCGCATTGCGATGCCCGGCCGAGCCGTTCCGCGCTTCGACGACCTGCGCACGCAATCGACGTCGAGTCTGATCGCACTCCACTCGCACTCGAACGACTGGTTCGTGCGGCGTGCGCGGCGGATGCTGACCGAACGGCGAGACTCCGAAGCCATCCTGCCGCTGCGTTCGATGGTCGCGACTTCGACGCAGCCTCAACTCCGTCTGGAAGCCTTGTGGACGCTGGCGAGTTGCGGCGGACTGACCGATCGCCTCGCCATCGAATTGCTGCGAGATGCCGATCCATTTCTGCGACGCGCCACCGTTCAACTGCTGGGAGACGAACGGCCGGTCTCCGCACAAATCGTGCGCGCGCTGATGGACCTCGCGCCGACCGATCCCGACGTGGCGGTGCGTGCTCAGTTGGCCTGCACCGCTCGACGCCTGCCGTCGGCTGCGGCGATCCAGCTCGCACAACGACTCGCCGCGCGGAATGAGGACCAGTCCGATCCCTTCGTGCCGATGCTTCTTTGGTGGGCCATCGAACAACACGCCGACGTCGAGCGAGCGGCCATCGTCGAATGGTTGTGCGACCCTGCGACTTCGACACAGCCAATCGTTAGCCAGGCGATCCTTCCTCGTTTTCTCAAGCGCTCCGCGGCCGTAGGTGATGCGCCGAGCTTGAAGGCTGTCGCACAGATCTTGAACACCGCGCGAGATCGAGCCGCGCAGCTTCCATTTTTGACGAGTATCGAACAGGGCTGGCAGGAACGTCGCACGAACGGCCCGATCCCCAAGGAGTTCACCGAATCCATGCGTCCCCTCTGGCACGAGGACGCTCGCGACGACGCCCTGCTGCGGTTGGCGATGCGACTCAACTTTCCCACCGCTCGGCAACGCGTGAGCGAACTCGTCTCGGATCGTCGAGCGAGCGAAGCCGACCGCAAAACGTGGATCGGGATCTTGGCAGATCTCGGATCGGACACAGATGCTCAACTGCTGACGAAGCTCGTTCTCGATGAACAGGAACCCGCCGGAGTCCGCCTCGCGGCCATCGACGCCGTTCAGCGTTTCGCATTGCCTGACGTGAGTGATGCCTTGTTGAAGATCTATCCGAGTAGCAAGCCGCCGCTCAAAGATCGCCTTCAAACGGCGTTGTTGAGCCGTCCCGAATGGGGGACAAGGTTTCTGGCCGAGTTCGACGCGAAGCGGCTGCCGGTCGCGGACCTCACCGCCGAACGGTGGCAGGGAATCGTGAACCGGCTCGCCCCGGAAGCCCGAGACAAAATCTCGCGGCTGTGGGGACGGGTCTCCCCGCCGACTCCCGAAGAACGGCTGGCGGAGGTTCGCCGGTTGAACAACGACCTGCGCGCCGAACCGGGCAACGCTGCGAAGGGGCATCCGCTCTTCACCCAACACTGCGCGACGTGCCATCGCCTGCATGGCGAGGGACACGCGGTCGGTCCCGATCTGACTCACGCCAACCGTGGTGATCGTGATTACCTGCTGGTCCAGTTGGTGGACCCGAACGCCATCATCCGCAAAGAGTACGTGACGTACATCGCCGCGACGAAGGATGGCCGAGTCCTGACGGGGCTGCTCGTCGAACAGAACGCTGGCGGAGTGACGCTGCTCGCCGCCAAGGCCGAGAAGTTGACGGTTGCAGCCTCAAACCTGGACGAGCTGCGCGAGTCGGACGCCTCGCTGATGCCCGAGAATGTGTTGAAGAAACTCACCCCGCAGGAGCTGCGCGATCTGTTTGCCTTCCTGCAATCGGCCGCCCCCAAAACGGAGAACTCGAAATGAAGAATCGCCGCAGCTTCAAAACTGATTTCGGAGCGGGGGACGTGAGTCCCCTGGATCCGGCCACAACGGCAAATCGCGCGCAATCAGGGGACTCACGTCCCCCGCTCCGGAAGATCTTTGTTGAAAATGAAGATCACAAGCGATTTGAATCGGTCTCCAGGCACTCGCGTCCTCATCTCTCCTCGCGCGGCATCGTGTTGCTGGCCGTCGTGTTGATCGGCGGCGAACGGGTCGCGAAGTCAGATGATGCTCTGCCGCCTCGCACGTATGCCAACCAACTCAAGCGGCTGGAGTCACCCGCTCCGTTACTCGCCGACTATCCCGACTACGTGGCTCCGGTGACCGATCTGACGAGGTACGAAGCGCCGCTCCTTGTTGATGATCCGCAGGCCAATCTGTCGGTGCGGGCGTGGCGGTGGTCGTACAACGCGCGCGGGATCATCGAGATGCCGAAC
Source organism: Schlesneria sp. (assembly GCA_031412755.1). Classification (GTDB taxonomy): domain Bacteria; phylum Planctomycetota; class Planctomycetia; order Planctomycetales; family Planctomycetaceae; genus Schlesneria. The sequence continues at coordinate 24,052 of JANODP010000231.1, forward strand.
CGCCTCGACGCGAAGGCGACCGCCGTGATCATGGTTCATCCGTGGGGGATCGATGACGGGCAGGGCTGGCGCACTCCCGAACCGGCCGGCTGCGCCGACTTCTGCACTCCGGCGAAGAATCATCTGGGAGGCAAACACACCAAGGAGGTGATCGCTCCGTTCCTCAACCGGCTGCGCAGCGAGGTCGACTGCGTGATGTACAGCCTGCCGGGCAAGGAGGACTCGATCCGCAAGAAGCTGTATCGCTCGGTCCGCTCGCGGCCGACGAAGGAGGAGATCGAAGTCGGGCGGCGCGAACTGCATGAAAAACTGAACGGCTTCCAATACGCAGGCCAGCCGGTCCCCGAGAAGCTGACGCTCTCGGCCAACCGCCCGGTGATCGATTATTTCCAACAGTTCCCCGGCCTCGATGCCGGCCCCAAATTCAACAACGCCGGCTTCTGGGAGCTGCCGATCCCCGTGACCAAAGACATTGAGGTCCACCCCGACGACTTCGTGATCTACGACGCCGAGGGCTACGCCCTCCTGCGAGACGCATTGAAGGAGCGGGGCGTGCGTCACGTCCTGCTGACGGGCTATGCCACCGACATGTGTTTCTGCAAGACGACCGCCGGGTTTCAGAATCTGTCCCAGGACTTCAACGTCTTCCTGGTGGGAGACGCCACGCTCGCGACGTTCCCGGCCAACGCGAAGCCAAACCACGCGACCAACGCGGCCATCTCGTTCGCGTCGCTGAATCAACTGATCACGCAGGTCTCGTGGGTGCGCCTCGATAAGGCCACCGCAGCTACGGATCGGCGATCAACAGTGGTCGAGAAATAAACGATTCGCGGGTACAACGGTCCGGAGTTGCCACCTCTGACCAAAGTAGCCTTCATCGCTCCGCGTGAAGTTAGCCGAGGACAGAAAGAACGTGGTTTGAAAAATTAGCACCGAACTCGCGCACGGCTAACTTCACGCGGAGCGATGAAGGCTACTTTGTCTCGACCTTGGACTTTGCCGACTTCGCGACGATCAATCGACTTCAAGGGAGTCCTCCACAATGAACGGTTTTCACCACGGATCGTCGTTCGACCCAGCGATCGACAGCAGCGTGATCTCGCGCCGCGCCTGGCTCCAGCAGACGGCGGGACTGGCGGCGATGTTCGGCCTGTCCCGCACGACTGTATGGGGAGCGGAGCCGGATGCGAACAAGACCGGCTCGAACAAAAAGGCCCTGATCGCCATCACGCTCGATCTCGAGATGAGTGCCCAGTACCCGACCAAGGATCAGGTTCACTGGAACTACGAAAAGGGAAACCTCAACGACGAGACGAAGCGATACGCGGTCGAGGCGGCGCGGCGGGTGAAGCAGGCGGGAGGGACGCTCCATTTCTTCGTCGTCGGCCGCGTCTTCGAGCAGGAGAATATCGACTGGCTGCGCGAAATCGTCGCGGCCGGGCATCCGGTCGGCAATCACACGTATGACCACGTCAACGTCAAGGCGCAGAAGCCCGAGGACCTGCAGTTCCGTTTCCGCCGCGCGCCGTGGCTGATCGAAGGGAAGTCCGCCCGCGAGGTGATCGCCGAAAACATCCGCATCACCACCGAAGCGATGAAGCAGCGCCTCGGCATCCCCCCCGCCGGCTTCCGCACTCCGGGCGGCTTTCACAACGGCCTGAACGACGCCCCCGAGATGCAGCAACTTCTGCTCGATCAGGGCTACCGCTGGGTCAGCAGCCTCTACCCGTCGCACCGCGCGGCAGTTCTCGACGAGGCGAGTTGGCACGACGTGCGAGCCGACATCGTCGCCAAGCAGCAGGCGTCTCAACCGTTCGTCTATCCCTCGGGCCTCGTCGAGATCCCGATGAGTCCCGTCAGTGACGTCACGGCCTTTCGCGCCCATCAGTGGAAGCTCGATCAATTCCTGGAGGCGATCAAAGCCGCCGTCGGTTGGACGATCGAGCACCGCGCCGTGTTCGACTTCCTGGCGCACCCGTCCTGCCTCTACGTGACCGATCCCGAGTTCCGCACGATCGACCTGCTCTGCGACCTCATCCAAAAATCCCCCACCCAAGCCGAATTCGCCAACCTCGACCACATCGCCCGCCGCGTCGCCGAATCGACGAAGAAGAAGTGAGGCACCGCTCGAACGCATTCATCCGTCACAGGCAGGGCCACCCCTTCCCCCAGTGGCATCTGGCGCTGCATCGGTGACTTCAATTGTCGCTAGTGAATAACGCTGATTGAGTTCGGTAATTTGCTTGTCGCAATGCGCATCAAGCCACGTTGCTCGTGCGATTGCTCTCACCGTACCCTCAGTGAACATGTCTAACGATTGCTTTTCCCAGTTGATGTTCAGTGGCGACACATAACTTGTGCATGTTTTTAGGAAATGCCATAGATCTTCGAGTTCTGCCACCATCGTGGCATCCATTGAGGAACGGCGGAGCGCGTCTTCCAACACGTTTATGCGATAGTTTGGAAATGTAAACGTCCCGCGAGAAATGTCTTCTCGCGGTCGTTCCAAAAAATAGAGGTTTCGTGCTAATTCATTTTTCAGCGCAGCAAAGTGCTCGCGTTTCTCCGTATCGCTTTCGTAAGTTGCAAACCGATTCTTGTTATCTAGTTGTTCACCATCGACAAAGAAGACGTTCTCGCCAAACTTCTCGTAAACACACCAATCGTGAATTCGCTCTCGTGCTGTGTCGGAAATCTTGCCACTCGTCATGACGTAAACGCCAGCCACTCGTTGTGCATGGGCGCCCTTATGAAAGCGGAGACGCACCCCAAAGCAACGCTTGACCTGGTCGAGCAACTCGGCAATCTCTGTTGACCCGCTTCCGATGTTCCCAACTTTTACTTGTGCGGCCCATACTCGGAGAAATCCAAAACGGTCGTAATCAGCGAAGAAGAAATCCTTGCCTTGCTCACCGGTGCCGTGCGTATTCTTGATGAGAATGTAGCCAAGTTTGGCTAAGAAAGGGGCAATCCAATTGTCCCGGAACTCAGCCTCGTTCTGAAACTCTGGCAGTGCCACTTACTTTTCCCCTTCTGCTGACATCGTCCGGCAGTACTGTAGGTTGCGTGCCGCAACGCGGAACGCACCAGATTGTCAGAGACGATTCCAGTTGTCGTGGTGTGTTTCGCGTTACTGCACACCCCCTGCTTTCTGCGCCGTCATGTCTGTTCGTCGAGTTGTTTGAGTGTCTTGCCATCCTCCGTTTTCCACGCGACAAGTCCGTTGGCGCTTCCACCGTGGATGACGACTGCGGCGGACGATGGACTTGTGAACTCCGCATCCTTTGTGAACTGCAAGTAGCCGTCCTTCTCGATGAGCGTGCCATCGGCAATGAGTTGCTTGCGCTGGGCGATTACGTAAGGGTAGTTCTCGGCCGCAGGCCGCTCCACCAACACGGCTGTGGAGCCGCGAAAAATCACGAAGCCGTTTGCCGTTCGTTGGCCGCGCGCCTCGGCCCCCTTGTTGCGGCAGACGAGCACGCCGCCCGGTTGCGGTTTCTCGGCGGGTTGAGTGATCGGGGCGAGAATGTCGGAGCCGAGGACGGGAAGAAGCTGCCGAATGCGAGCGAGGAATACTTCCATGTCCTCGCGATCGGACTCCGGGAGTTTTGAGCCGCCCGCCTGATTCTGTTCGAGCGTGAACCTGCCAATCAAAGTCGCCTCGGCGAGCAGACGGCTTTCGAGGTACCTCACATGTGCCTTGGTCAGGTTCTCATCCTTGCTGACAAATACGATGGCCGAGACCCAAAACTCTTTCGTCTTGTGCTGCTTGAGTCGCTCGCGAATGACTTCCGCTTCTCCGATGTAGGCGCGCGGGGCGTTAGTCAGCGGGTCGCTCCCGATGAGGATATACACTCCCGCCTTTTCCAATTCCTCACGCGCCAGCAGGTCGTCCAACTCCGTCCGCGGTGCGGCGACGGCCTTGCCGGTCCAATTGGAAATCTCCGCGGTACGCAGGCTCTTCGCGTCACCGCGAGGGAGGAAGAGTTTGATGGTGGCTGATGTCATGGATGCAAGCCGGAGTCAGGCACTTTGGAAATTCGGAATTGACTGGATGGTAGCTGTCCGTCTCCAACACCTTCAATTCGGTCGATTCGGAATCTCAGAAGTGCCCGCCACATGATCGGTGGATGCGGCGTTCAGCTTGCGGGCGTTGCCGGTCAAGCGTCAACGTCCGGTGCTACGCGACACTGCCCAGTCCAGACATTCGGCGCACGTAGCGGCGGACCTGTAGCAGTGCGAAGACGTTGAAGAAGTGCATGGTTCCCAGGGTGGTCATGACGATGCCGAGTTTGCTGCTCAGCAGGTGGACGCCGGTGAACCAGTCGATGATCTCCAGACGTGACCGGAGCAGGAACAGGACGAGGGCGATGTTGGTCAGGTAGAACCCCACCAGCAGCAGATGATTCACCGCGTCGGCCCGGTGTTGGTTGCCGCAGAAGACATCGATCAGAAACAAGCGTCCGTGCCGATGGAGCGTGTGGCCGACCCGCACCGTGATCAGCACGCTCAACGTCAGGTACAGCAGATAGACGACGGTGATGGGCGTCATCGGAGATTCCCCGGAGACGGCGGGTTACTTGTCCGAGTCGGTGTCGAGGAAGCGGGTGACGTCCTCCACCGGACGATCCCGGCGGTGATGCGGCTTCGCTTCCAGATTCCGGCCGTACGACGCACAGGCGGCGAGGATCAGGAAGTGCATCGCTCCCAACACGACCAGGATCATGCCGACTTTCGTGCTGAGGAGTTCGATCGCCGTTTGCGGGTTGTTGACGTTCTCGGTCGATTTCAGCGCGAAGCTGATCACGCCGAGATTGACGAGATAAAACCCGACGACCAACAGGTGCGACATCGCCTCGGCCAGCGCACCGGCCTGCGGATTCTCCTGTGAGTTAGCCGAGTCCCCGCGTGTCATCACGACCACGCCGTAATATTGCAACGTGCGAGCCACCCAGATCGTGATGCCGACGGTGATTCCCAGATACGCCACGTAAGTCCAAGCCATCTCGTTCATGATGTCCTCCTGCCGGATGTTAGGCGCGAGATGACGGAATGACCACTATCGCTTTTCCGCGTGCTTCGTCGTTTCAGAAGCTTCCCAAATTCGATATCGAACTTCGAATCCTTTCGGGGCGTAGACAACGATCGGAACGCGGCTGTCGTATGGATCTTGAAGGGGTGTGGCTGATACGAATTTCTTGACCTCGGGAGTTCCTTTCGGCACTCCAATCAACGTACTGATCGGCCGAGCGTCCTTCACTTCGTAGTAATGATGACCCTTCCCATTCTCCAATGCTCGCCGGGCGAGGATTTCGCCAAACCCGTAGTGATTCACGCCATCAGTGAGCATCGTCTTGCCAACAATGATCTCGACCATGAAGTTGTCTTTTTCGTTCCGTTCCTGACGCGGTAGCACGATAACGAAACGTTCCTGGCCTTCCTTGGCCAACGGGAATGCCTTCAACTCGGGATGGTCTGCTGCGAACGCTGTCGGATCAAACGCCAGAAACGTCACCAGCACCAACAGCATTGATGTTTGGGATCTCACGCTCGTGACTCCTTTGGATTGGCATTCGTTCCGATACCGGGGCTTCGTGCAACGCCCTCGCTTCAGCCCCGTTCGCTGTGAAGACGGAGACGGACGGACGAGGCGTCCATCCTATTGGCGTCACTTCTGCGTCAGTTCCTTGTAGACGAACTCGATGTTTTCGGTTCGTTCCTTCACGTCGACGCCGGCCCACTCTTTGTACCAGGGGAGGTTGAGGGTTTTCTTGATCTCGTCGAGCGACATCTTGGCGTTGATCGCCTCCTGGATAGCCTGTCGCAGTTCGACGAAGTAGCGGCGCTGGGTGGTGACGAGCGTGGCGTCGGACATCTCGCCGTGGCCGGGGCAGATCCGTTTGATCGGGAACTTGGCCATCTCGGTCAGCACGGCGATCCAACTGGCGGTGTCGCCCTCGCCCGTGTAGTTGAAGGCGCCGTTCACGCAACTGTCTCCGGTGAACAGGATGCCGTGTTGAGGCAGCCAGGCGACGGCGTCTCCCTTAGTGTGGCCGTGGCCGATGTGAATCAGCTCGACGCGCTGCTTGGAGTCCTCGATCACCATCTTCTTGGGGAAGTAGAGGGTCGGGATGCCGTACTTGAGCTTGCCGTATTCCTCGGGCTTTTCGGTCTTTTGCTTTTCGTAGTAGGGGACGCCCTTGGTGACGAACTGTTCGCGGGCGTTCTCGGACGCGATGGCGGCGGCTCCGTCGCGGATGAAGACTGGGTTGCCGTCGGCGTGATCGCCGTGCCAGTGCGTGTCGAACACGTACTTGATCGGCTTGTCGGTCGTCTTGCGGATTTCCTTGATCAGCTCCTCGGCCTGATTCGGGAAGCTGGCTTCGATGACGAGGACGAAGTCCTCGAAGATGATCCAGCCCTGGTTGCAGCCGATGAATTTGGGTTCGGTCTCGACCTTGCGGAAGAAGACGCCGGGGGCGATCTCGGTGACGACGGTCTCGGTCGGCTTGAACAGGCCGAGGGCGAGGCCGCTGACGCCAGCCATGATGACGAGGGTCAAAAAAGCGGTCACGAAGCGGCGGCGTTGCAGGAAGAGCGGCATGGAGAATTCCTGGGAGGGAACAACGAAATAATGAACCGGAGAGCGGCTGAAAGAATTGAGTGAGTCGATTGCTGAGAAGAAGCCCCCTCACCCTAACCCTCTCCCCCGAAGACGGGGGAGAGGGGACAAGGCAACGGCACGCGGCTGTCAGCCAACAGCTAATTGCTAAAAGCTCATCGCTGCGGTTTAGTACTCGCGCTTCTTGGTGATGCCGGGGGCCGGGACGGGATACTTGCCTTCGGCGTTGCCGGGCAGTGGCGACGGGCCGTCGATGACGAGTTGATCGACGTTCGGGGCGAACTCGTGGTCGCTGTTCAGGATCTCGTCATAGGTGATGATGCGGCCGGTGTGGCAGGCCATGCGGCCCATCGAGGTGACGAGGCTCGCCTCGGCGCCGCGTTTGGCCTCGTTGTAGGGCTTGTCCTGGCGGATGGCGTTCATCAGGTTCTCCCACTCGCCCTGATATGGGTTCACCTTGTCTTCGCCCTTCCAGACGATTTGGTCATCGGTCATCTTCTGACCCTTGAAGATCCGGGCGTTCGAAGGCCAGTGGCCGTTCGCCGAGATCACCGCCGAACCCTTGGTGCCATGCACGTAGCTGGCGAATTCGGTGTTGGCCCCCTCCATGCAGCGGCCTTCCATGAAGAACTTCGCCCCGTCGTCGAAGGTGTACTCGGTCGTGTAGACGTCGAAGTTCTGATCGACGAAGTCGCCGCGATAGTGTCGTCCGCCGAAGCCCTTCGCCTCGACGGGCCACGAGTTCTTCATCCAGCAGGACTCGTCAATGTTGTGGATCAGGAAGTCGCTGAAACAACCGCCGCTCAGGAACAGGAACGAGTGGAAGCGGTTGATCTGGTACATCAGCTCGCTCATGTTGTCCGGCTTCTTTTTGGAGAAGCACGAGGCGACCGGCCCGTGGCAGCGGTAGGCCCGCAGCGTGACGATATCGCCGATCTGACCGTCCTGAATCCGTTTGAAGAGTTCGCCGCGCACCTCGCAGTGCCGGCACATCAGGCCGACGCCGACCTTCAGGTTCTTCTTCATCGACTCTTCGTAGAGGGCCAGCATCTTGCGGGTGCTCGGTCCGTCGACGGTGGTCGGCTTCTCCATGAAGACGTTCAGCCCCTTGGAGATCGCATAACCGAAATGAACCCAGCGGAACGCGCAGGGCGTCGTGAGGATCACCACGTCTCCCTTGCTCAGGCAGTCCATCGCGTTCTTGTAGCCATCGAACCCGATGAACTGGCGGTCCTGCGGGACATCGACCTTCTCCTTGAACTTGTCGCTCAGCGTCTTGTGACACAACTTGAGTTTCTCGGGGAAGACATCGGCCATCGCCGCCAGCTTGACCGGCCCGAGCTTGGTCTGGAGGGCGTTCTCAGCCGCTCCCGTCCCGCGACCGCCCGCGCCGACGAGGGCAATTTTCACGGTCCCCGTCTCGCCCGCGTAGACGTGCTGAGGCAATGCGATTCCCGCCAACGCTGTCGCCGCCACGATCTGGCCGGAGGTCTTGAGGAGTTCGCGTCGCGTCACGCCGACGCCGTTTGAGGAACCTGTCTGGGTGCTGGTCTTGTCCACGGTGAAGTCTCCTGGGTTGAGTGGGGCCAAATTCAAATCGTCTTCCAGCGGGAGCAACCAAAGCTCCGACGCGGTCTGTCGACGGATCGAAAAGTGCATCGACGTTGTACCGCCCACGAATCGATCACGCGAGCGAACCGCTCGGGCAATTCAATCGCACCAACTCGAAGCGTGAGCGAGGGAATCGAACGGGGGACCTTCATTCGCGCAGCCCCTCGCTCACGCTTCGAGCTTGTGATTTTTTTCGCCACCGACCTTGCGTCGGTGGTTCAACGGCTTCTGCGCTACTCTTCGAGAGTTTCGAGTAGGGCAGAAGCCGCTAAACCCCCGGGACAAGCCCGGGGGCGAAAAAATCACAAGCTCTTCGGGTTGGTGTGGCCCGCAGGCTCATTTCAGGAACGGTTCCAGCCGCTGCACGACATCGGGCGAGCCGACCGCCGCCTTGCCGAAACCGCTCACCGCACCGAGGGCCACGGCCTGTGCGTCGTATTCGGGAAAGTTCGTCACCAGCATCACGGGCTTCGTCGTCAGAGCCGCATCCGCCTTGAGCGCCCGGATGAAATCCAGACCATCACTACCGTCGGCGTCGAATTTCCGATTGACCAGCACGAGATCGAATGGCTGCTGTTGCGCGAGTTCGATCGCGGAGTTCGCCGTCGCGGCGGCCGTCACCTCGACCTCGAAGTGGCTTTCCAAAAAGCGGCTGATCGAACCGTGATCGAACCCGCAACAACCGACATTGAGAACGTGCTTCATCGAATGGCTTTCCGAGTGGGATCGATCATGAAAGGGGAGGCGCCACAAAGGCGCGATTGACCAAAATCGGCCGATGGGATACATCCCGCTCCCCCTTCAAACATTTCGCAGTTTTACCTCGCCCGGTTGAGGATGACGAGTGCGTGCGGCGATCTTTCGCTCGCAGCGCTTGTCGACCTGGGCCGCGTGCCGAGATTCCCGACCGTCCGTTGGCAAGGAGGCTGACGATGAGCGTTCGCCGTGTCGTGTTGAGTAGTTTCGTGCTCTTGGCCCTCGCGCGAACCACCTGTGTCGTGGCCGAAGATTCCCCGGGCAAGCCCGTGCTCGGCCCGGCCGTACCGATCGGCGAGTTGCTGGTCTTGAAGGCGGGGATTGAATTCGAAGACGACTCCCTACCGCTGCCACCCGCCCCGATTCCGCAGCTCGAACCCAGTTTGCTGCATGTGCCGCCGCAGCTTGTGACCCCCGCAGACCTCGTGGTCCCTGATGGTCTGGGAATGTTTCAAGCGACCGCACGAATCGCTCCCGGCGAGGAGATCAGTCTTCACTTGACCCAGGCAATCATGGGACTGAGGGCGGCCGGGCTGACCGACGAGGCGGAACAAGTCGGCTCAATCCTCAGAGAGTTCGAAACCAAACATCAGCCCCGATTGGTCCTCGCCGCAAAGCAGGCCGAGTTGAACGCATTGCAGGCCGAGGTCGAACGGCTCAAGTTGCGCGTCGAGAAGGGGATCACGGCGGACCAGGTTCATATCTCACTCAAGATCATTGAGGCTGATGGCGAGGCGGCCAAAGAACTGCTCGGTGATGATGTTTCGGCCGTGTTGCCCAAACCGGCCGACGGCTTGCAGTCGGCGTGGAGACTGCTGGATCGCAGCGAGTTCCTGCAACTCGTCGAGTCCAAGCGCAAGGACGGTTCGCTGAAGGTGCTCGCCGAACCGACGCTGGTGGCACAGTCCGGTCGTATGGCTCGATTCAGATCGGGAGGCTCGATTCCCACACCGCAGATTGCTCAGGCGGGCGGTCCCGCTGAACTCGAATACGGCACGACGGTGCAGGCCACGGCGACCATCCTCGACAAGGATCTGATTCGTGTTGCGCTGACGGCGGAATACGGGAAACTCCATGAGTCGAAGAGCGCGAAACACATTCCGACTGTGGACAGAAGTCGCGTGCAATCGACTCTGGAATTGAAGGCTGGTCAGACCGTGATTGTCGGTGCGCTGGTCAATCAAACCGAGACGAAGACCGTGGCCACGATCATCACCGTCACGGCCGAGATCGTGGAACCACTGAATCAGATCGCGGCTCCGCTGGCACCGCCGACGGAAGCGCCTCAACCGACGCCAACTCCAATCCGTCTGGTCAGGTAGCCGGTTGGTCGGGTTGCACGGCCGGACCCGGTTCATCGACGGCCTCCGCAGGGGAGGCCGTTTCTGTTGTGGGCGGTTCGGTGTCCGGAGGGATCTCGCCCGGCGGCCTGGGGCCGTAGTACTGGAAGTAGTGGCATTCCAGTCGTCCCGCGTACATTTTGCGGCGGCGGTCGGCCTTGCGGCGGAAGAAGCGTTCGAAACCGGGATGCGACGTGAGGACGTAGATCGACCACGTCGTCAGCGGCGCGAAGGCATCGGCCATGTCGTCGTAGATGTCGGCCGCCGAGTCGTCGTCGCCGAGTCGTTCGCCGTAGGGCGGGTTGGTGATGATGCAGCCGTACTCGCGTGTCGTCGTCAGTTCCAGCACGTCCATCGTTTTGAAGTCGATGTCGTCGGCCACACCCGCTTCCAGCGCATTCTTTTTGGCGAGTCTCACGACCTTGCCGTCGATGTCGCTCGCCTGCAGGTTGAACCGCGGCTTGGGAAGCTGCTTGTCGCGCGTCTCTTCGCGGGCCTGCCGCCAGTGCTCGCGCGTGAGCTGTCCCCACTGCTCGCACTGGAACGCGCGGTTGGCTCCCGGCGCGCGGTTGCGGGCGATCATCGCCGCTTCGATCGGGATTGTCCCCGACCCGCAGAACGGATCGATGAACGGCCGCTCGCGATCCCAATAGCTGAGCAGCACGAGCGCCGCCGCCGTCGTCTCGCGCAGCGGCGCGGCGGCCACCTCGGGACGATAGCCCCGCTTGTGCAGGCCGGCGCCCGACGTGTCGATGCTCAGCGTCACCCAGTCCTTCAGGATCGAGACCTCGATTGGATACTCGGCACCATCCTCTTCAAACCAGTGCCGCTGGTAGACCGGCTTGAGACTCTCGACGATCGCCTTCTTGGTGACGCCCTGAATGCTCGGCTCATTGTGCAGTTGCGACCGCACCGACTTGCCGCTGACCGGAAACTTGGCGTCGAAGGGGAGCCACTCGGACCACGGCAACCCCTTCACCTGGTCGAAGAGCATCTCGTAATCCCACGCCTCGAACGAACCGACTTCGATCAGCAGCCGATCGGCCGCGCGCAGCCACAAATTGCAGCGACAGATCGCCAGTTCATCCCCCATGAATCGGACGCGGCCGTCCAACACGTTCTGATCGGTGTATCCGAGCTCCATCAACTCGCGCGAGACGACGGCTTCGAGACCAAACGCGGCGGTGGCAATCAGCGGGATGCGGCTCATGGTGGCAGGTCGTTGTGGTCCCGGTTGTGGTGGAGGGAAGGTCGTGAATTGAGAGAGATCAAGACCGCTCACCAACGCTCATTCATCGCTGATGAAAACTCATTGGCTTTGCATCAGCGGAGATGAGCGCCAATCAGCGGTTCGCTTCCGTCCGTCGGGGCTTTCAGCGGGGCGACAGAGTAACGAGTTTGACCGCGAACAAAAACGGACGGGCGGCGACAGTCGAATGGCTGCGGTCGGCGGGCTATCCTCGTCGCCGGTCGTCTGCTCCTCCGAATGCGGAATCTACGTGATGCGAATTCGTCTGACAGGTTTGTCGGTCGTCGTCGGTCTTGGTCTCGCGATCAGCCTGCTGTTGCGAGCGGCCGAGCCGACTTCCCCGGCCACGTTTCCCACGCCGACCAACTCCGAACCGGATGGCCCGGTGAAGGCGCTGCCGCCCGACGAGGCCGCACGCGGGTTTCGTGTTCCCGAGGGCTTTCACGTCTCCGTCTTCGCCGCCGAGCCGGACGTGCAGAATCCGATCGCGATGGCCTGGGACGCGCGCGGCCGGCTGTGGGTCGCCGAGAACTACACCTACGCCGACCGCACCAAAAAGTTCGACCTCAGCCTGCGCGACCGCGTGCTGATCTTCGAGGACACCGACGGCGACGGTCGTCACGACAAACGAACGGTCTTCACCGACGACGTGCAGATGCTGACGGGAATCGAGGTCGGCGACGGCGGTGTCTGGCTGATGACTCCGCCGAACCTCGTGTTCGTCCCCGATGCCAATCATGACGACCAGCCGGACGGCGCGCCGGTCGTGATGCTCGACGGGTTCACTCCCGCGACCGACAACTACCACACGTTCGCCAACGGGTTGAAGTGGGGTCCGGACGGCTGGCTCTACGGCCGCTGCGGAGCCTCCAGCCCCGGCCGCCTCGGCGCGCCCGGCACTCCCGACGCGCAGCGCGTTCCGCTGAACGGCGGCATCTGGCGGTACGGCGCGAGTCGAGAGTGGAGAGACGAGAGACAAGAGCCAGCGAAGAGCGGGGAGGCGAGAGGCGAGAGACAAGAGCCGGAGAAGAAAGAAGACCGCGCGTTGCCTTCCTCTGGCTCTCGACTCTCAACTCTGGACTCTCGTCTCCCCTCTGGCTCTCGTCTCTCGACTCTCCGCTCTGGACTCGTCGAAGTCCTCTGCCACGGCACGACGAACCCGTGGGGCATGGACTGGAACGAGCACGGTGAGGCGTTCTTCATCAACACGGTCAATGGACATTTGTGGCATGTCATTCCGGGGGCGCACTTCATGCGGCCTCACAGTGAGGATCCGAACCCTCACGTTTACGAACTGATCGACCAGCACGCCGATCACTATCACTGGGACACCGGCAAGGACTGGTCCGACAGCCGCAACGTGACGGGCGAGCACGACCGGCTCGGTGGTGGACACGCTCACAGCGGCGCGATGATCTATCTCGGCGACAACTGGCCGCAGGAATATCGCGGTCGGCTGCTGACGCTCAACCTGCACGGACGGCGAGTCAACGTCGAGCAACTCGAACGGGAAGGATCGGGCTACGTCGGGAAGCATGCGCCGGACATGCTGCACGCCGCCGATCCGTGGTTCCGCGGCATCGATCTCAGTTACGGCCCCGATGGCGCAGTCTACATCCTCGACTGGAGCGACACCGGCGAATGCCACGAGCACACCGGCGTCCATCGCACCTCGGGCCGGATCTTCAAAGTCTCGCATCCTCGGGTCGGCAATGCCCCCTTGGGAGAGTCGCCCACCAGTGTGGCCTACCGCCCGACGAACGCTTTTGCTGCTTCGCATCGTCATCCCAACGAGTGGGTCGTCCGCCAGGCAAGACGCGTGCTGGTCGAGCGGATTGGTCCGCGAAGCAGGACACCAGACACAGCCGCGCGCACGGCGGTCTGTTCAGGGTTGCGGGCGATGTTCGAGACCGAGGCCGATGTCGTCGTGAAGCTGCGTGTGTTGTGGACGCTGTTTCAGTTGGAGGCGATTGATCACGACGAACTGCTCAAGTTGACGCGGCATTCGAGCGAACACGTTCGCGCGTGGGTCGTCAGGTTGCTGACCGACGACTGCCCGCTCGACACGATCCAGGGCCAGCCGCATCCGTTCGCGAAGGCTCCGCGCGACGGGGTGCTTCGCGAACTGGTCCGCATGGCGCGCGAGGACGACTCGGGACTGGTGCGGCTCGCGCTGGCGTCCACCTTGCAGCGATTGCCGTGGGAGCGACGGATCGAACTCGCCACGCCACTCGCGTCGCACCCCGAGGATGCCGACGATCACAACCTGCCGCTGATGGTCTGGTACGGCCTGATGCCAACTCTGGTCCCCTCTCCCCCGTCTTCGGGGGAGAGGGCTAGGGTGAGGGGGTCGAAGGGTGAGATCGCTGTCCCATCGGACAAGGCCGAAGAAAGAACCCCTCACCCTAACCCTCTCCCCTCCAAGGCGAGGGGCGAGGGGACAGGAGAAGACAATGTCAATGCTGGTCCAATCGCACTGGCCAATCCAATCGCACTAGCCCGGTTCGCGACGGATTGCCGGTTCCCCACCACGCGGCGGCTGATCGCGCGGCGGCTCGCCGAGTTGATCGACGAGCATCCACAGGCTGTCGATACGATGTTGTCCCGCTCCAAGGGCGAAACCACACTGCAAGAGATCCTCGACGGACTGGCTGCCGGGTTTGCCGGACGGCACAAAGTCAAAGCCCCTTCGACGTGGGAGGCCGTTCAGCTCCGAGTCGCCTCGACCGAGAGCGCAAAGCTGCGCGAACGGGTGCGCGACTTGAGCGTCCTGTTCGGCGATGGCCGGGCGCTGGGTGAGGTCAGGCGGGTCGCGCTCGACGGCAAGGCCGAGATGGCCTCGCGCAAGGCGGCGCTGCAAACGCTGATCGACAACCGGCCCGCCGATCTGCGCGACGTATGCGAGAAGCTGCTCGCGGTCCGGTCGCTGAACACGGTCGCCGTGCGCGGACTGGCTGCGTTCGACGATCCGGCGATCGGAGAGAAGCTCGCCAAGAACTATCGCAGCTTCTACCCGCAGGAGCGTCCCGCCGTGATCGAGACCCTCGTCGCGCGCCCCTCGTTTGCGAAGGCACTGCTGGCCGAGATGGCCGCGGGGAAGATCGCCCGCTCGGAACTGTCGGCCTTTCAGGCGCGGCAGCTTCGCAGCTTGGGCAACGCCGAACTGACGCGGCAACTGACCGAAGTCTGGGGCGAGTTGCGGGACTCACCCGACGACAAGAAACAGCTTGCCGCGAAGCTCAAGAGCCAACTGACGCCCGAGACCTTGCAGGCCGCCGACAAGGGTGCGGGTCGCGTCGTGTTCAACAAGCTGTGCGCGAACTGCCACCGCCTTTACGGCCACGGCGGCGCGATCGGACCCGACCTGACCGGGGCCGGGCGGCACAACCTCGATTACGTCGTGGACAACATGGTCGATCCGAGCGCCGTCGTCGGAGCCGACTATCGCATGAGCGTCATCGTCCTGAACGACGGTCGCGTGCTGAACGGCATCGTCAGCGGCAGGACCGACCGCGCGCTGACGCTGCAAACCGCGAAGGATCGCCTGACCCTCGCCCTTTCCGACGTCGACGAACTTCAATCGTCGCCGCTGTCGCTGATGCCGGAAGGCCAGTTGCAGCCGCTGTCCGACGCCGAGGTCCGAGACCTCGTCGGTTACCTGATGCACCCCACGCAGGTGCCGTTGCCCGCCGGGGTGAACGGCGATTCGGGCAAGTAGTACGATCCGTCGATCACCTCCGGGTCATGTTCTCATTTGACGGCGACCGCGCCAGGATCAACCAGCCCGACGCGCGAGCGAGGCGTTGTCGCTTGGTAATTGCGAACCCCTCGCTCGCGCGTCGGGCTGGTTTTGAAAGTGGGGCTCGATGACAATGCGGTGAACAACCAGGAGATCGATCATGCCACTGTACGAGTACGCCGTCATTCGCCCCGACGGTTCCCACGGTCAGACGTTTGAGATTCTGCAGCGTCTCGGTGAGAAACCGCTCGCCGAACATCCGGAGACGGGTGAACCGGTCGAACGCATCATCTCGACCATCAACGGCCCGATGCCTCCCGGCGACCGGATCAAGGGGGACATCAGCAACAAGAACCTGGAGAAGCAGGGCTTCACGAAGTACCAGAAGACCTCGACCGGCAAGTACGAGAAGGTGCTCGGCGACGGTCCCGACCTGATCCGCAAGGAGGATCACGTCTGAGGAAACAGGTGGATCGCTGACCTGCGCTGATCGGCTGCGAAGGAAACCCCCGTCGCGGTGGGCACGTGGATTGCGTCATTGCTGATGCGTTCGGCAACTCGCCTTCCGCACTGACGTTCCGCTGCTAGACTACGCCCCGTTCTCGGCGGGGCTGCTGAATGAGGAGGCATGCTGTGCCTCAGCGAGCCGGTTTCCAGCCCGCCCGCGAGATCGATACTACAGGAGTCTGCAACGATGCGAGTCTGGCCAGGAAGGCCCTCACCGCTGGGAGCCACTTGGGATGGCAAAGGCGTCAACTTCGCCGTTTTCTCGGAGCACGCGACGCAGGTCGATCTGTGTCTGTTCGATTCCCCCACGGCGACGCGCGAGTCGTACCGCCTCCCGCTGCCCGAACAGACCGACCTCGTCTGGCACGGCTTCTGTCCCGACGTGCGCCCCGGCCAACTGTACGGCTTTCGGGCCCACGGGCCTTACGAGCCTCACCGCGGACTGCGATTCAACGCGAACAAGGTGTTGCTCGATCCCTACGCGAAGGCCATCGGCCGCAATCTGACCTGGAGCGACGCGGCGTTCGGCTACAAGGTTGGCGATCCCGCCAGCGATCTGTCGTTCGACGAACGGGACAACGCCGAGACCGCTCCGCTGGCCGCCGTCATCAATCCGTCGTTTCGCTGGTTGGGCGACGCGCCGCCGCGCACGCCGTGGCACAAGACACTGATCTACGAGATGCACGTGAAGGGCTTCTCGTACAAGAGCCCGTGGGTGCCCAAGGAGCATCGCGGGACCTACGCGGGACTGGCCGATGAGGGTTCGCTGCGGCATCTGCGCTCGCTCGGTGTGACGGCGGTCGAACTGATGCCCGTCCATCACCACGTCGATGAACGGTTTCTGGCCGACCGCAAACTGACGAACTACTGGGGCTACAACACGCTGGCGTTCTTCGCCCCCGATCAGCGTTGGGCCGCGGACTCCGATCCGCAGGCGTCGGTCAACGAGTTCAAAAGGATGGTGCGAACGCTCCACCGCAACGGCTTCGAGGTGATTCTCGACGTCGTCTACAACCACACGTGCGAGGGCAACCATCTCGGCCCGACCCTCTCGTTGAAGGGGCTGGACAACACCTCGTACTATCGCGTCGTGCCGGGAGACCCCCGTCACTACGTCGATTTCACCGGCTGCGGCAACACGCTCAACATGCAGTCGCCGCGCGTGCTGCAACTCATCATGGACAGCCTGCGGTACTGGGTGACCGAGATGCACGTCGACGGGTTCCGCTTCGATCTCGCGGCGGCGCTGGCCCGCGAACTGCACGACGTCGACAAGCTGGGCGCCTTCTTCGACATCATCCATCAGGACCCGATCCTCTCGCAGGTGAAGCTGATCGCCGAGCCGTGGGATGTCGGGCCGGGCGGCTATCAGGTCGGCAACTTCCCCGTGCTGTGGACCGAATGGAACGGCAAGTACCGCGACTGCGTGCGCCGCTTCTGGCGCGGTGACGGCAATACCGCGAGTGAATTCGCCACGCGGCTCTGCGGCAGCAGCGACCTCTATAAACACAACGGCCGGCGTCCGTATGCCAGCATCAACTTCGTGACGTCTCACGACGGCTTCTGCCTGCACGATCTGGTCAGCTACGACCACAAGCACAACGAGGCCAACGGCGAACTCAACCGCGACGGCGACGATCACAATCTCAGTTGGAACTGCGGTCACGAAGGTCCGACCGGCGACGCCGCCATTCGCGAGCTGCGCAAACGCCAGAGGCGCAACTTCATCGCGACGCTCCTCTTCTCGCAGGGGGTCGCCATGCTGCGCGGCGGTGACGAGCTCAGCCAGTCGCAGGGGGGCAACAACAACGCCTACTGCCAGGACAGTCCCGTCAGCTGGCTCCGCTGGCGGCTGTCCGACGAGGAAGAAGAGTTTCTGGAGTTCGTCCGCCGCGCGATCCGCCTCTGGCAGGAGCAGCCGGTCCTCCAGCGTCGCAAGTTTTTCCAGGGCCGCCCGGTGCGGGGTGAGTCCGTGCGCGACGTCTTCTGGCTGACGCCGCAGGGTCGGGAGATGACCGATGAAGACTGGCGAAAGCACTATACGCGCTGCCTGGGGATGCGTCTCGAAGGCCAGATGGTGGACGAGATCGACGACCGCGGCCGTACCATCAGGAGCGACACGCTGCTGATCCTGTTCAACGCGCACATCGATCCGATCCCGTTCCGCCTTCCGCAGCACGCCACGGGCGAAGCCTGGGAATCGGTCCTCGACACCGCCGGCGACCCCGAACAATCCCGCCGCCATGCCGAAGACCTCTACCCCCTGCAAGCCAAGTCCCTCGCGGTGCTCAAGCTGGTCAAGACCCGCAAGCCGCTGTGGAAGTAACCGACGAACCGAGTCGTCCCGGCAGACGTGCAGTCGCTAATTGGTGGTCGTCTTCCGGTCCCCTCTCCCCCGTCTTCGGGGGAGAGGGTTAACCCGCATTATTCATGCGACTCCAATGAAACGGCCCCCATTGGCGTAGAAGGCTTTGTGACATCAGCACTTCAACGCCGCAGGGAGGCCGGGCATGAGTTTACAGGGTGTGTTGCCGTTTGTCCTCGATTTCTTGGCAGAGAGGCCGATCGAAGTTGAGGTTTCGCAGGCTCAGTTGACCGGCGAGGCTGGGCTCTTGCCGATCCGACAGTTTGATGAGGCGATTCGATTGACCGTGCGTTTTGCGGCGGTGCTGGAGGACGCGCGCGGGGGCGAGGTGCTGCACTCGAATCTGTCGATGGTCCGGCAGCGGATCTATGGCATTCTCGCCGACTACGAGGACCAGAACGATCACGACTCGCTCCGCAGCGACCCGGCGTTCAAGCTGGTGTGTGATCGGCTGCCGAACGGCCTCGACCTGGCCAGTCAGCCGACGCTGTCGCGATTTGAGAACGCCGTCACGATTGCCGACCTCTGGCGTTTGCGGGACGCGCTGTGCGACGAGTTTCTGGACGCCTTCACCGCGTCGCCGCCGCGCATCACGCTCGACATGGACGCGTTCGACGATCCCGCGCATGGCCGGCAGCAGTTGATCTTCTTTCACGGCTTCTACGAGCAGTATCAGTATCTGCCGATCGCGATCACCTGTGCCGAGACCGACATGGTCGCGCTGGTGGGACTGCGTCACGGCACGTGTGCGGCATCTCTGGGGGCCGATGACGACCTGCGTTATCTCGCGCGGCGCATCCGCGAGAGGTTCCCCGATGTCGAGATCATCGTGCGCGGCGACAGCGCCTTCGGCGTGCCGCTGATGTACGACGTCTGCGGGGAACTGCGGCTCACGCACACCTTCGGCCTGTCGATGAATGCCCGTTTGAAAGCCGCCAGCGCCGACCTGCTCGCCCGGGCCGAGCAACAGTTCGCGGAGACCGGCGTGAAGCAACGGCTGTTCCTCCCGCTCAGGTATCAGGCCGATTCGTGGGACCAGCCGCGGCAAGTCGTCATCAAGTGCGAGGCGCATGCGCAGGGGACGAATCGCCGTGCCGTCTCCACCAACCGGCCGGGCTGGCTCGTGAATCCCACCGCCGTCTATGACGAGTACACGGAGCGCGGCGAGAGCGAGAACCGCAACCGGGAACTCAAACGCGAACTGGCGGCCGATCGCCTCAGCGACCATCGGTTCCTGGCGAACTTCTTTCGTCTGTATCTGCACGCCGCCGCGTTGAATCTGCTCGTCCGTTTGCGACGCGCCACCGCGCGCCCGATCGCGGTCAACATGACCGACCTGAACCGCAACGTTCCGCCCGAAGCCCTCGCCGGACGGGATCGTCACACCTGGTTCAACCGCCGGCGCCAACACGATCCGCTGGGGGAAGGCTTCGCCTGCACCTGGCGCCAACGCCTGATCAAAGCCGCCGCCGAAATCACCGTCAGCGCCCGCCGCATCCTGGTCCGCCTCAGCGCGAGCTGGCCCTTCGCCGACGAATACCGCCGCATCTCCCAAGCCGTTCTGGCCCACCCGCGCAGTCCGTAATCCGCCTCACTCGCCGCGCTGCCCAGACCTCGACATCACCGCTGAACAACATTTGGGGGAGGGGGAGCTTTCGCGCAGACTCCGACATCCGCGACGCTCCCCCAAATCCCAACCCGCCCCCCACCCGAAAAAAAGGGCCGCTGCCCGATGCATGAATAATGCGGGTTAGGGTGAGGGGGGATTTGTTTCAGGCAGAGTGACCCCGGGACGAACGATGACCGATTCTTGTGGGGTTCGCCAATTCCAACGTCTCTCGACCGCCCGGCCCCCTCACCCTAACCCTCTCCCCCGAAGACGGGGGCGAGGGGACCGGAAGACGGCCACCACGAGCGACTACACCCGGCCAGCACTCTCACGCTGGCATGGGGTGCGGGGTGCCTCGACGGACGTGGTGCCGGTCCTGCGGACCTCGCGCGAGTCCTCGGCCGGACTGTCCCGGCACTGACGGGCCGGGCTATTTCCTGTCGGCCCTCCGGGCCTGCGGCTTCTGACCCCGGACACACGATCGGACGTGTGGCTGAGTCTGACCAATGCGAAGGCGCCGGTTTCGGGCGGGAAGGCGCCGGTTTCGGGGATGGCAATCCCTTCCCTGGAGACGCTCAGGTGATTGGGGGTCGGTCCTGAATCCGAATCAGCCGGCTTTTACTCCGAAGGAGTTGCGTCTCACAGCCCGGGGTTGCCACGCTTCGCGGCTACCCCGGGGTCGCGTGGCCGATCGGGCGGTCAACCCTGACAGGGTTGTGTCATCAATGTCTCGGCGAGCACCGTTGGACGGAACCCCGTTGGGGTACAAACCCTGTTTTCTCCCCGACCCGGGGTAGCTCGCTCCGCTCGCAACCCCGGGCTGTGTGACGCAACTCCTTCGGAGTAAAGACTGGACCTGTCGGGCGGCGCGCCTTTTGGGGCGGGTAGTAAAGATGGCCGGTCAGGCGGCGCGCCTTTTGGGTCGGGGAGCAAACATTGGCAGTCGGGCGACCCACATTTTGGACCGGGGAGCGAACATTTTGGATCGGGAGACGAACTTTGGTCCATTGTCGTGGCCTCGACCCCCAGTTTGGTGGTCCCGACGAGACTTTCTTTGGATTCGACGGCCTGTGTGAGTCCTTCGCCTCGCGTGCCACGGCTGTGTCAGCCGTGTGAGTGGAGACCGACTCAGAGAGAGAACCCGGATTATTTACGACTGCACACCAACCCGCAGCGTAAGCGAGGGCGTCGTCACGGTTCGCCCTCGCTTACGCTGCGGGTTGGTGTGCGGGCAGCCCGTTCCCTGCATGAGGAGGCTGTCGATCACCGACACGGCTGACACAGCCGTGGCACACGCTGGCACAGCCGTGGTACGCGTTGGCCGCGATCAGCTTCCCTTCGTGTCTTTCACGTACAAGACGAACTCGGGCGTGTCGGGGAGTTTGGCGGCGAAGACCACCGCCGGGCCGAGTTGGGGTGGGTTCCCGGATGTTCCCGTCAAAACCGGGACCGCGAGGATCGAACCGCCGGGGTTGTTTCCCCCCGTTCCCGATTGCAGGGGGATGTAGGCGGTCGTCGTCCCTCCCGACGTCTTGAACGAGAGCCCGCCGAGCTTCCAGCCGTTCGGGTTGGCCGCTCCGAGGCTGACGACCGAGATGGTCGGGGGCGTGGTGACCGACTTCGCGGCCGAGAGGGCCGGCATCCAGAACAGGTTCTTCCCCGCGCTGATCCAGATCCCGCCGTTCAGCACCGCGAAGTGCGTCGGACTGGCGACGATCTTGGGATTGTCCTGATCGTGCAGCGCAGCGGTCTGGCCGAGATACGTTCCGTCACTGGCCGCGTAGAAGTTGAGCGTCCCCTCGGCCTCATTGCAGACGTAGAGCACGTCGCCGACGATCAGGACGTCTCGCACGGAGTGGGCCGGCTTCGGATTGGGGTCCTGGGTGGTCGGAAGGGGCAGGACGTAGAGCCCGCCGTCGGTCTCGGGGACGTTCTGGATGGTGCCGTCGCTCTGGTCGTCCTTCGCACCCTTGAACTTGATGCCGTGGAGATTGCCGACCTGCGACGCGACGAACGTTCCGTCCAGAAATTTTTTATTATCGTATTTTCCGTTCAGATATTTGGACTGGCAACCGGGATCGACCTTCCCCAGCGAACCGTCAGCGGCGGGCTTGCCCGACACCTCGACGAGGGCGACCACGTTGGTGTCCTGGTTGGAGACGAAACAGGCGTCGGCCCCCTGAAACGTCAGCCCGAACGGATGGGCGATCGAGGTCGTGAAGTGCCCGCTCTTGGTGAACGACGCGGCGATCATCACCTGCGGCTTCACAAACGAGGGGCCTCCAGCGTGCTGGTAGACGAGTATATTGCTCAGGTGCTTGCTCCCGTTGACCACGTAGAGCTGCTTGCCGTCCCAGAGCATCCCCCGCAACTCGGAGAGCGCGGCCGGATCGGACTGGGGGGCCTCCAGACCGGCCGGGCTGAGGAGTTGACCCTGCTTGGACTCATGCGTGGCATACACGTAGACATTGTTGACCGGCGGGGGAGGAGCCGGAGCAGCCGAGGAGGTCGACGGACTCCCTCCGTGAAACGTGACCAGCAACATGACGGGGACTCCGCAGAGAAGTGAGAGGGGACGGTCGCGATTCTGCGGCCGCCGGGAACGCGGGTCAACTCAGGGAGACGCCGGGTTCCCACGCCGCGAATCGGAGTTGCGTCGCGGAGAGGCAACTCGGGGCTCGGGGCAGCGGAGTCTCGCCGGCGCG
>JANODP010000232.1:0-21870 GCA_031412755.1 Schlesneria sp.
CGCTCAGGGAAGTCCTCGAACAGGCCGAGTCCTTGCGCTTTCTCTTCGGTGAACCTCGTTTCGTCCGTTCGTTGGATACCGAGAACAAGCAGTCTCGCAAGTACCGACTCACCGACGAAGGACTCGCGGTCAGCAACCAGCTTGAACAGCGACGACTTGCCAAGCATTGTGCCGACTGGATTCGCCGGAAGGTCGAGATTCGTTCGGTGACACGCACCGGATTCCTTCATGGCAAGATGTATCACGTTCAGGATGGCAAGGTTGCTCACGCGCTCGTTGGCAGTTCCAACTTCACGATGACCGGTCTGGGGCTGCTCGCCAGCGGAAATAACATTGAGCTGAATCTGGTCGTGACCGATGACCGAGATCGTGCTGACCTGTTGGTATGGTTCAATGGTCTTTGGGACGACACATCGCTGGTTGAGGACGTGAAGGAGACCGTGCTGAATGAACTCGCCCGACTTTATGCCAACCAATCGCCGGAGTTCGTTTATTATCTGACGCTGTTCCATATCTTCCGTGACTTCCTCGACGGCTCGCGTGATCTGGATGAGGCTCTCCGTCGCACGCAACTTCCTGACACACGAGTTTGGCGGACACTGTTCTCGTTTCAGAAGGACGGAGCCAAGGCCGCGATCAATAAGATTCTCTCATGCAACGGCTGCATCCTGGCAGACAGTGTTGGGCTGGGAAAAACCTTCACGGCATTGGCGGTCATCAAGTATTTCGAGCTAAAGAATGAGCGGGTTCTGGTTCTCTGTCCGAAGAAGTTGCGGCGTAACTGGACGGTCTACCGTGCGAATAGCACGCTCAACCCATTCGTCGAGGATCGTTTCCGCTATGACGTGCTTTCCCACACGGATCTCTCGCGTGAGTTCGGCGACGTTGACGGCATCGACTTGGCGGCACTGAATTGGGGCAACTACGACCTCGTCGTGATCGACGAATCGCACAACTTCCGCAACAACGCGCTGGTTCAGCAGCGTCCCGGTGAGCCGCTTCGGCGGACGCGGTATCAGCGACTGATGGAGGACATCATCGCGTCGGGAGTGCGCACCAAGGTACTGTTGATTTCGGCCACGCCGGTGAACAATCAGCTTGCCGATCTGCGGAATCAGATTTCGTTCATTGCTGGAGGTGATGTCGCCCGCAACGACAAGGCCGACGGAGCCTTTCGCGAATCGCTGGCCATCGACAGCGTGCGCGAGACATCTCGCAAGGCACAATCGCATTTCACGAATTGGGCCAAGCGTCCGCCGGCCGAGCGCAAGACCCGCGAGTTGCTGGTCGCGCTCGGCGGCGACTTTTTCAAGTTGCTCGACGGTCTGAGCATCGCCCGATCGCGCCGCCAAATCGGCCGCTACTATGCGGACGAGATGCAGCGCCTCGGCGGCTTTCCTGATCGTACTCCCCCGCAAGCACTCGCCCCGCCGATCGACCTGCAAAAGGGTTACTTGTCGTTCGAGCAACTGGACCACGAAATCAGCGCGCTGCGGTTGGCGTTGTATCATCCCACCAGTTTTTTGCAGGACGATCTGCCGGACGCCACGCGTGCCGCGTACCTCGACAAGAATCAGGGCAACTTCACTCAGGAAGGCCGTGAACGCATCCTGATCGCCATGATGAAGGTCAACTTCCTCAAGCGGCTGGAAAGTTCAGTGGATTCGTTCCGGCTCACGCTGAAACGCACGATCGACAAGATCGACGTGCTGGAGCAACGCATCGTGGATTTCGAGCAGCATCTCGATACCAACCCCGACCTCGACTTCGACTCGCTCACTCCAGACCAATTTGAAGACCCGGACTTCGAGGGCGAAGACTTCACCATCGGCGGCAAGCGACGGATTCACTTGGGCCACCTCAAGCTCGCCGAATGGCTTCAAGCAGTGCGGCACGACCGAACGCAGCTTCAATTCCTGCACGAGAAAACGCTGGCCGTGAAACCTGACCGCGACGGCAAGCTTGCCGAATTGCGCCGCCTCATCGAGACCAAGGTCAAACAGCCGACCACAAATCGCGATGGCCAACGGAATCGCAAAGTGCTGGTCTTCACGGCGTTTGCCGATACCGCTCGCTACCTGCACGATCAGCTTGCCGCGTGGGCGAGGAAGGAATTGGACATTCATGTGGCGCTGGTCGTTGGCGACGGTTCCAACCGCACGTCACTCGGCGGCAACGACTACGACGAAATCCTCACCAACTTCTCGCCGCTTGCCAAACGCCGGGCCGAGCAGCCGCGATTTCCGCAGATCGAGCAAATCGACTTGCTCCTCGCCACCGACTGCATCTCGGAAGGACAAAACCTGCAAGACTGCGACCTGCTCGTCAACTACGACATCCATTGGAATCCGGTCCGCATCATCCAGCGATTTGGCCGCATCGACCGCATCGGCTCGCGCAACGACGCCGTGCATCTCGTCAACTTTTGGCCGGTCGCAGACCTCGATCGCTATCTCAACGTCAAGCACCGGGTCGAAGCCCGCATGGCGCTCGTTGATCTCGCGGCCACGCAGACGGACAACCTGCTCGATCCCGGCCAGATCGAAGACCTCATCAAGGAAGACCTGCTCTTTCGCGACCGCCAACTCAAGCGATTGAAAGACGAAGTGCTCGACCTGGAAGACATCGACGGCTCCGTGTCGCTGACCGATTTTTCGCTCGATGAATTCCGGCTCGACCTGTTGCGGTTCCTCAAATCGCGACGGGCCGAACTCGAAGAGGCGGGACTCGGCCTGTACGCCGTTGTTTCGCCGAAGCCCAACATTCCCGCGTGTCAGCCGGGAGTGATCTTTTGCCTGCGACACCGCGCGGAAGACTTGGCGGCCAAGCTCGCCGGCAGCGCGCCCGCTTCCAGTCCAACGAATCAAATCAATCCGCTGTCGCCGCATTATCTGGTCTATGTCCACGACGATGGCACGGTCCGTTTTTCATTTGCCCAGCCGAAGGAGTCGCTGTTGTTGTTGCGAGACCTCGCGGCTGGCGAGACGCAGGCGTTCGAGCAACTCTGCGATCTGTTCGACGCGCGGACTCACGACGGCCAGGACATGACGCACTACAGCGGACTGATTGAAAAGGCGACGGCGTCCATCGCCGCCGGCTTCCGAAAACGCATCGCCGCCGGTCTGCAAAGCGGTCGCGGATTCGTGATCCCGGATCAAGCTCAGCAAGCCACCGAAACCAGCGACTTTGAACTCGTGACCTGGCTCGTGATCCTGGCACCGACCCCATGAAACCGAAGAAGAAACCGACCCGCGCCCTCCGCCGCACGAACGAGGAAACATCGTTCCGCGAAGTCGTCGCCCTGATCGAACAAGCCCGAGAGCACGCCTTGCGGAGCGTGAATACAACCCTGATTGAACTGTATTGGCAGGTCGGCGAGTACATCAGCAGTCGAATCGAGACGGATGGTTGGGGAAAAGGAACCGTCACGGCTTTGGCGGACTACATCCGGTCGAAGCAATTGGGCGTTCGTGGATTCTCGGCTCCGAATCTCTGGCGCATGCGGCAGTTTTATGCGACCTACCGCGACGAGCCAAAACTCTCATCGCTGCTGAGAGAATTGACTTGGACGCACAATTTACTGATTCAGAGTGCCTGCAAACGTCCCGAACAACGGGAGTTTTACCTGCGGCTCGCCATTCGAGAACGCTGGGACACACGGGAACTTGAGCGGCAACTCAAGAGCGCCCTCTTTGAACGTACCGTGCTTGCTCCGCCAAAACTCTCAGCAGTGCTGAGAGAATTGCAACCGTCGGCGGAAGCTGTCTTCAAAGATGCGTATTTGCTCGACTTTCTCGATCTCCCCAAGGGCCACTCCGAGTCAGAACTGCAAGCCGCACTGGTGGCGAACTTACGAACCTTTCTCTTGGAACTCGGTGGCGACTTCACGTTTGTCGGCGAGCGTTTTCGTGTGCAGGTCGGTGGGCGTGACTTCGAGTTGGATCTGCTGTTCTTTCATCGCGGCTTGAACTGTTTGGTCGCCATTGAACTCAAGATTGACGAATTCCAGCCCGAGTACCGCGGCAAGCTGGAATTTTATCTCGAAGCCCTCGACCGTGACGTTCGTAAGCCGCACGAACAACCGTCGATCGGCGCGCTGCTGTGTGCGACCAAGAACAACGAAGTCGTCGAGTATGCCCTGAGCCGCGCCGTCTCGCCGGCGCTCATCGCGGAATATCAAACCCGATTGCCCGACAAAAAGTTGCTCGAACGCAAGCTGCACGAGTTCTATCAACTCGCGCTGCCGGAACCGGATCGTCAGCGGCAAAAGTCCAAACCAACCCGAAGCGTCAGCGAGGGAGCCAAGACGGCGAGCAAATCACCCACCAGCGGCAAACCACGGAAGAAGAGTCGCCCGAAATGAATGTTCTCGAAACCAAACAAGCCATCCAGTCCGCGCTGAGCGATCTGGCCTCGAAACCTCTGGCCGACGCCGCGACCTCGCTGCTGGAAGTGCTCGGCTACAAAAGCCAGAAACGGATGACGCTCAAGCCGAACACAGCCGCCAACTTTGCCAAGTCATTCGTCGGCAACCGACCGTTCAACGAGGAGCAAGCCCAACTCGCCGATTGGGAGTCCGTCGATTTTCTGTTCCAACTGACCGACCAAGAACTCCAAGCCAGTCTCTTCAAGGACACCAGCGTCAGCCCTGGCCTGCTCAAATCTTATCTCTTCTTCGCCATCGAACTGACCGGGAGCAACTACGCGCGCGGCAAGCTCACCGGGATGACCCGCCAGCTCAACCGTCTCTTCCCCATGCCTGTGATGGTTTTGATCAAGCATTTCTTAGACAAATGCGAGGTTCTTTCAATCGCCGTCATCAACCGTCGGCAGAACAAGCTCGATGCCGACAAGGATGTTCTCGATAAGGTCACGATTATTCGTGACATCTCACTCTCCGACCCGCATCGTGGGCACCTCGATATCCTCACTTCCTTAGCGCTCCCGAATCTCGTTCACCCACAGCGACTTCCGATCAACAATTTCGACACCCTCCACGCCGCGTGGGAGGAGATCTTCAACGTCGAACTCCTCAACAAACGCTTCTACCGCGACCTTGCCAACTGGTATTTCTGGGCACTACCCCAGGTCGAGTTCCCAGCCGACATCGAAAAAGACGACGAAAAGCGGCGCGCCACTTCGCTCATCCGCTTGCTCACCCGCCTGATCTTCTGCTGGTTCCTCAAAGAAAAGAGCCTCATCCCCGAAAAACTCTTCGTCGAAGCCAAACTCGCTGGAATCCTCGCCAACCTCGACCCTGACTCCAGCACCTACTACCAAGCCATCCTCCAGAACCTTTTCTTCGCCACCCTTAACCAGCGCATGGGCAAGGACAAGAACGGCCAGCCTTACCGCGCGTTCGCCAAGAATGAAGGGTTTCTGAAAAATCGTGCCACCCACGGCGTGGACAATTTTTACCGCTATGAAAGCCAGTTCCGCGACCCCGCCACCGCCCTCGACCACTTCGCCGATGTCCCCTTTCTTAACGGCGGACTGTTCGAGCGTCTCGACCCCTTGGACGAAGCCACTGGCAAGGAACTCTACCTTGATGGTTTTTCACGCAACCCCAAAAAGCGAGCCCAAGTTCCCAATCGCCTCTTTTTCGCCGACGAACAACCCGTTGACCTCTCTGCCGCATACGGCGAGACCAAGCGTAAAAACGAGACCGTCCGCGGCCTCCTCCGCATCCTCAACGCCTACAAATTCACCATCGTCGAGAACACCCCCATCGACCAGGAAATCGCCCTCGACCCTGAACTCCTCGGAAAGGTTTTTGAGAATCTGCTCGCGTCCTACAACGAGGAAACCAAAACGACCGCGCGAAAGCAGACCGGCTCATTCTATACCCCACGCCCCATCGTGGACTACATGGTGGACGAGTCTCTCAAGGCCCACCTCACACGCACGCTTACTCGGACCGGCATGAAAGAGGACCATGCTAAGGCCGGGCTAGAAATTCTTTTCGCCTATACTGAGCGCACGCATCCTTTCAACGAACGCGAAGCCGATGCCCTCCTTGAGGCCATCCACAATTGTAAGATCCTCGACCCCGCCTGCGGCTCCGGTGCCTTCCCAATGGGCATGTTGCAAAAGCTCGTCTACATCATCCACAAACTTGACCCCGACAACGCCAAGTGGGAGCAGCTCCAAATTGACGCGGCTGCGAAGATTCCTGACCCTTCCTCACGCGACGCCGCTATTGCCGCCATCGAACGCGACTTCGCCGACAACGATGGCGACTACGGCCGCAAGCTCTACCTCATCGAAAACTGTCTCTACGGCGTCGATATCCAGCCCATCGCCATACAGATCTCCAAGCTGCGATTCTTCATCTCCCTTGTCTGTGACCAGAGAACCAATCGCAATAAACAGGACAACCACGGAATTCGACCGCTGCCGAACCTAGAAACCAAGTTCGTGGCCGCTGATTTCCTCGTCGGATTGAAAGTGGACCGCCAGCTCGAACTCTTCACCAGTGCCAAGGTGAAGAAGCTCGAAACCGAACTCCAACGCATCCGGCACGATCATTTCGCCGCCACGACCCGCCAGCGGAAGCTCGCGCTTCAAAAGCGAGATCGCGAACTGCGCATGGAGCTGTCCAAAGAACTGATGCAAACTAGCTTTGCCGACCAAAAGACGAGCAAGAGGCTCGCCGACTGGGATCCCTACGATCCTCAAACGTCCGCCGACTTCTTTGAACCGCTCTGGATGTTTGATCAATCGCTCGCCGACGGCGTCGATCTGATCATCGGCAATCCGCCCTACATTTCCGTCGAGCGATTCTCCGGCACTGCTATCCAGAAGAATTGGCAAGATACCTTCAAGACGTACGCCGCCAGGGGAGACATCTACTGCTTCTTCTACGAGCGCGGAGCCAAACTACTGCGAGCCAACGGAACTCTCGTCTATATCACCTCGAACAAATGGATGCGGGCGGGCTACGGTGAAAAACTCCGCGAATTCCTGGCCACTAAGGTCAGCACCCGAGCCGTCCTCGACTTTGGCATGGCACAACACTTTGGAGCCGCCACCACCTACACCTGCATCACCCAGTTTTCAGCGCAACCGCCCGCCGGTCTGATGCTATCCTGCTATGCCACTGATGACCGCGCTGCCATGATCGACCCTGCCGGGTATTTCGCAGCCAACGCCGTCGCGCAAAAAAACCTCAGTTCGGAACCTTGGGTCGTCCTTCCCAAAGAACGCCAGCGCATCAAAGAACTGGTCGAAGCTCAGGGTGTCCCGCTCGAAAAATGGGACATTCAGATTTCTCGTGGCATCATTACCGGCTTTAACGAAGCCTTCTATCTGACCGCCGAGCAGCGCGACGCTCTTATTTCTGAAGACCCGGCATCGGAGGATTTGATCGGCAAGCTCGTTCGCGGTCGGGATGTCGAGCGTTACAAAGTGAATTGGGCCGACACTTACCAGCTGATCATCAAATTCGGTTCTCACGAGTACCTCGAAGACCGCTATCCCGCCATTTATTGCCACCTTGCGCAGTTCGAGAAGCAGCTTAAGGCACGCGGTCAGTGCCAATACTCACGTGCCCGCACCAACGCCGGAAACAGCCGTTCATACACCGGTCAGCATCACTGGCTCGAACTCGATAACAATCCGACCGAAGAATACCTCGGCCTTTTTCACCAACCCAAGATTCTATATCAGGAGATCGCCCAGAAGCTCCCGTTCGTCTACGACAAGGACCAACACTTCGTGGTGAATGACACATGCTACATCATGACGAGCCAGTCACAGTCATTGATGGCATTGACGGCTCAGTTGAATTCTTCAGTGTTCCGATGCTGCTTTAAGGACAACTTCCCGGAAAACGCGGGGAATGCTTACTGCGCAAAGAAAGCGTTCTTCGACAAAATCCCTCTCAAAAAGTCGATCGATGCCGAAACGGCGCTTTTCGAGAAGCTCGTTCCACTCGTTCAGTTAGCCAAGAAGTTTGAAGAAATGACAGTCGCCCAATTCCTCGAAGACCTCATTGATGGCTGCGTGATGGAGTGTTACTTCCGCGACCACATGGCGGAACGCGATCTGCTCTTTCGAGGCGACCTTGCCCCGCACCTCGTGACCTACAACGCGGACGCCAGCGATCCGAAGCAACGCGACTTCCTCGTCCACCTCCACCGCAGCCTCAACGCCCCCGACTCCAAAATCCGCAACCGTCTCCTCCGCCTTACGGCCGACAGCCCCGACCTGCTCGCCGTGATCAAAGAGGAGGGTCGCGTATGAAATCCCGCCTCCACCGCCTCGAAATCCGCAACTTCAAGGCATTCCGGGAATTCGCTTTTGATCTCGAAGGCCGCCACCTCCTTGTTTATGGCCCCAACGGCTCCGGCAAATCCTCTCTCTATTGGGCGCTTTACACCTTCCTCCAAAGCGCCCGCAAACCAACACCTTCGGTCGCCAAATACTTCGACCCCGCCGGCCAGGAAAACCTTCTCAACATCCATGAGCAAAACCAAGCTGCCCCGAAACCCGGAGAAATCTCCCTGACCCTCCGCGACACCGCCACGAAGATCGACACCAACTACCAAATAAACCAGAGTAATCACGGCACCCGCAATCAGCCCGCCATCCTTAAGGGCGACCTCGCCAGCGACTTTATCACCT
Source organism: Schlesneria sp. (assembly GCA_031412755.1). Classification (GTDB taxonomy): domain Bacteria; phylum Planctomycetota; class Planctomycetia; order Planctomycetales; family Planctomycetaceae; genus Schlesneria. The sequence goes on from JANODP010000232.1 coordinate 8,626, forward strand.
ACCGTTTTTTCTTCGGCTTCTCCCATTTCCGCAACTCCGAGAATTTCAACCTATGGCCGCTCTTCGAGAAGGAAATTCTCCCCTTCTGCGTCTCCACGAGCGGAAAGGTTCCGCTTGAATCTTGGCATGCAATCAAGTCCGGCGATCCGAATCCGACTGCCAGCCGAGGCACGGCAGGAACGAGCGCATACGATGAATTCAGACGGAACACGGACGCTTTCGCCGCGATCTTGCCCGGCATCGTTGATTCTATCAGCACGGAGGCGCAGAAGTTTTACGACCAGCACTTCGCGCAGGGTGACCCTGCCAAGGTCACACTCAAGCTCGGCGTCACTACACCCCCATCTTTCGTTGGAACAAATGAGGCAAACCGCCGCTTCACAGTTCCCGTCGTCGAATTCGGTGTCCAAGTGGCCGGCAAAACGATTGCTCGCCCGCAAAGTTTTCTCAACGAAGCCAAGCTGACCCAACTTGCGCTTTCCGTCCGTTTCGCCGCGTCGCTCGTCAACCTGCACGACTCCGACCTCAAGCTCCTCGTCCTCGACGACCTCCTCGTCAGCCTCGACATGAGCAACCGGATGAAGGTCGTAGAAATCCTTCTTTCCGAGACCTTCGCCAACTACCAGAAGATCATCCTCACCCACGACCTCGGCTTGTTCCGCGAGTTCCGCCGGAAGCTCGGCGCGACCCACGCCGACTGGTGCTTCGTCCGCCTCGAAGGCACTCCCGAAACCAAGATCGAGTGCAAGAGTGAGAAGACTGACATCCAGAAAGCCGAGGACTACCTCCACGGCCACAGCCTCGACGAAGCCGCCCTCTGCCTCCGCAAAGCCGCTGAGACCACGGCCCAACATTTTCTGGATCGGAACAACACGGTCGATCCCACCAAAAAGTTTATCGGCTTGAGAGAGGATCTCCGCGCCGCTCGCAACCGGATTCTTGGAGAGTTGCCCGTAGACCTTTACGAGCGAGTCTTGCGAAACACCCCTGATGCACATCGCGAACTTCTTGTCGCTTCGAACGACGATGACCTCGACAACAACACCGCGATCGACCCGGCCACCAGAGGCCGACTCAAAACCAATCGAAATCGCCTTCGCCAACTGACGACCGCCGAGCACGTCGAACGCCTCCGTCAGATCAAACTCATCGACGACATCCTCGCCTGCACCGAGCGAGTCCTGAACCCAGCGGCACATTCTGGCAATCCGCCGCTCTATGAGAAGGAAGTTCAGGATGCCCTGAACCTGATCAAGCAATTGGAATCAACTCTCACAACATGACCTGCTGCTCCACGGATCGGGGACCAACGTCGAGAGGGCAGATTACGGTTGCTTGCGCTGCTTGAGTGCCTGCAGTTGAGCGTCGATTTCAGCATCAGCGGATGTCGAAAGCGAGGAAAAGTCCGCATCGGATTCGCGAGTCGTCCCCTGCAACTCCGCGAGCGCGTCGGCCTCCGCCTCGGCTTGTTCGACTTTTTCGCGCAGCCGCTCGAACTTGGCGAAGGCGTTGTCGACGGCACCGCCCGATTCGAGCGCGCTGGGTGACGAGTTCATCTTCTTTTTGAAGTCGGCCGCCTTCTTGCGAGCCGACAGCGTCGAGAGATTCCGTTTGGCTTCGGCCATCTTCGCGCGCATCGCGTCCAGTTGGTGCTTCAGCGTGAGGCTGGCTTCCTGCGCGGCGGTCAACTGATCTTGCAGAGCCACCACCAATTTGCCGTGCTCCTGCTTACGGGTCAGCGCCCGTCGCGCGAGATTGTCGTCGCCCGCCGCAACCGCCTGCTCGGCCTTCCGCTGCCAGTCCTCGGCTTGCCGTCGGTTGTTGTCCAGTTCCCGAGCCAACAGTTTCTCGTTGGCCAGCACCTTGGCCGTCTCTTGCGTCGCATCCGCGATCGACTGGTCCATCTCGCGAATCGCCTGCTTCAACATTTTTCCGGGTCTTCGAAACTCTCGGTCATCTCATTCAGATTGGCGGAGATGATGTCACTAATGCGGCTGAAGAGACTCATGGCTTTGGCCTCTCAGGGAAGGTCGCACCGGAACGTCCGGTTTGAAGGTGAACTCGCGCGAGATGTTGACGAACACTTGTCCGGCAGAAACGGGAAATCATTGGCCGCCATCAACTGTCTGTCGCAAACGTGGCAATTCGACCGGGCATTGAGATGCGTGTGGGCAGCAGCAGGACGGCCGTTACGCCACAGATCAGGCCGAACAAATGCGCCAGATTCGTCCAGTTCCAACCGACCCAGAACAGTCCCCAGAACTCCAGGACGGGAACGAGGATCAGTCCCCACCAGGCGCGCGCTTCAAAGCTGTCCCAGCGAATGAACCAGCGCACCCAATCCTCGGGGCGATGCACGAAACCAACAAGCAGAGTGACTGGAAACAACGCGAAGTAGCCGACTTCAACCTGTGCGGCGGGCATCAACAGGCAGGCCATGGCAATGACACTGAAGATGGCTCCGGAGGCGCCGATCAACGGTCTCGACGCAAACATCCACGCGAAGAGTCCCAGCGCAGCGGCACTCCCCAAATAGGCCGACAGATACCACGGATTACCCACGCGCCGATTGACCGCCGTGCCAAACACCAGCAAGGCCAGCATGTTCCCGGCAAGATGCCAGACGCCCGCATGACTGAAAGCATGCGTCAGGATGCTCGACGTCCCGGTTCCAAGACCGATGTACGGCTGCCAACCGGCGCAGAATGCCAACACATTCAAGACGATGATCGCGCCATTGGCCACGGGGATGGTGGCAAACTCACGACAGTCTCGCGGTCGAATCGGGATGGCAATCAACACGGCAGGCTTCCCAGTCTTCGGGCATTCCCGGCATCAGACCTCAACAGACTCGCCAAGTTCATGTAGCGGTCCGTCGAATCTCGTAGACCGCGAAGACGATTCGCCCGTTTTTTCAATTTTGCCAGAGTCAGAGGCCGTTCATCGATGTGGATTGTCGAACTCCAACGACGGGATGCCGTCACTCCGTGCGTCCCTCGAGCCCCCGTGAACGCGGTGCTCCCTCAGGCTTGGGGCCTCGGAATGGAGGTGGACCCGCGTCGCGGCGGACGTCTCCCACGCAGAGCATCAGCCAGCGATCCTTCGCCAGTGGCAGCAGGCACGGATCACCGCCTCGCGCACCGATTGAGGTCACGTCCGTCCACGTCTTGCCGTCCGAGGACGTCGCGATCCACAGGCCGCTGCGGCCCGAGCCGACGTACTTCAACTGGTCCTCGTGGACCAGCGCATTGCCGATCCACTGGCCTCCTTCGGGAGCCTTCAGGTCGGGCTGCCGCTCGAACGTCAGGCCGTCCTCCGAAACGGCGTGGTAACCCTTGCCGGGAGGCCGCCCCGGTTCGGGATGAATGTGAGCGAACATGTGCCACCGCCGCTGCCACTTCACCACCGAACAATCGACGATGCCGTCCTGTCCCACGGATCGTTCGCCCGGTTCAAAGCGGTACGTCACACCATCCTCACTGGTCGCGGAATAAATGCGCGGACGACTCGGCCCGTTCTGCCCTTGTCCGTTCTGCCCCGGCCCAATCGGACCGCGCTCATTCGACGTGAAGTAGAACCGCAGCCGGCCATCGTCGAGCAAGACAACCGTCGGATCGAACGGCCGCATCATCGATGCCGGCAGACCCTCGACGCGCACCGGTTCCGGCTGCGACCACGTCTGGCCCTCGTCCTCCGAACAGACGACGGCCACCTTGTCGAACGCCTCTTCGCGGTCGAAGGGAAACCACTGAAAGACCGCCACCAGCCGCTGCTTCGCGTCGCGGATCACACACGGCACCCCTGCCCGCTCGACAAACGTTCCCGCTCGCTCAAACTTGCGACCATCGCGCGATTCATAGCGCTGAAGATCCCGGTTCCACGGCCCCTGCTCGTTCGGCCGCTGAGGCGGCCTCCGCCCCTGAGCCTCGCACACCGCAGCCGCCACCATCCAGCACAACAGGGAGCCAACGAGGAGTCTCATGGATGCCTTTCCGCAAGAAGAGTTCTGCAGCGCGAGGTTCGCTGCCATCGATCAGCCCCAACCCAATGAGCAACTCGTTCAACCCCAAGTCACCCGGAACAGACCGCGAGCCCGGTTGAACTGAGGCTTGACTCGAATTTCGCAAATTGCGAAACTTCTTCCAAAGGCACGCGGGTTCAGTCATGCACGTCATCAGCCGCAAGAAACTGGTCGAGTTCTGGACGAAGCATCCCACGGCCGAGTCCCCGCTGCGAGTCTGGTTCCGTCGCGCGAAGGAGGCCCACTGGACCACGTTCTCCGAACTGCGGACGGCATTCCCGACAGCCGATCAAGTCGGGCGATTGATCGTCCTCAACGTCGGCGGCAACCGATTTCGGCTGATCGTCGCGATCCATTTCAACCGCGGTAAAGTGTTCATTCGTCACGTGCTCACGCACGCCGAATACGACCGAGGGGACTGGAAGAAAAACTGACTGAAGAATCAGCGGATTCCCGTTCCGCTCAGAAAGAGACGCCATGACGACCAAGACCAAATCCAACAAGACCGCGCCCAAGCACACCGCCACCGGCAAAGGTGTGCCTTCCGCCGCCTACTGGTCACTGCTGGAGCAGTTCCCGCTGCGACCGCTCACGACGACGAAAGACCTCGATGCCGCCATCGCGATCATCGACGAGTTGATCGACCGCCCCAAACTCGATGTGTGGGAGCAGGCGTACCTCGACGTGCTCGGCGATCTGGTCGTGGCGGCAGAAGAGGAACAGCATCCCATCGAGGCCGCCTCCGATGGTGAGACGTTTGCGACTCTCTGCGAAGAGAAGGGTGTGACACAACAACAGGTGGCCGCCGATTCCGGCATCGCGAACTCGACCATCTCGTCCGTGGTCCACGGCAAGCGTCGCTTCACCCGAGACCATCTGCGTCGACTGTCCGAGTATTTCGGCGTCCCCGCATCCCTGTTTTCCGAATGATGGGACTGAGGATGGCCTCCCTTCCTGATCGAGTGGCGTGCTCGTTCAATCCCAAGTCACCCGGACCAAGCCACGAGACCAGCCGGCGGATGGCTTGAGAGGAGGCGTGAGGAAGACCAGTCACATGCTTGAGGTTAGAACCAGGCTATGACCCAATAGGCAAGTGCCGCCAGGATCGCGCCGCAGGGAACCGTGCTCACCCAGGCGAGCAGGATCTCGCCAACCTTGCGCCACTTCGCCTGCCGGGTTGTCGCTCCCATTCCCAGCAACGATCCGACGCTGACGTGCGTCGTGCTCACGGGCAGGCTGTGAAAGCTCGCGGTCGTGACCAGTACGGCCGTGACGAGACTGGCGGCGAAGCCCTGGCCGGGGTTCATCCCCGTGACCTTCTTGCCCAGCGTTTCAGCGACCTTGTCAGCGTCGAGCAAGCCTCCAAGTGCAATCGTCACGGCCACAGCCAAAAAGCCCCAACGCATGTCAAGACCCGGCGCGACCAGCAGCAACGCGGCCATCTTCGGCGTGTCGTTGAGGCCCCGGGCGAAGCTCGCGGCACCAGTGCTCAGGTAGTGCAGCACGTCGAGCGTGCGCGTGCGGTAGTCTGGCGCCAGACGCACGGACTTCAGGAACAGATAGGTCGCAGCCCCCAACACCACGGCGATGGCCGGGCTGAAGAACAGGGGATAGAGGAAGTGCTTTCCCAACGCGGCGAATCGCACATCACTGCCGCTGCCGGCCAGTCCCGCCCCCAACAAGGCACCCACCAGAGCGTGCGTGGTGGACACGGGAAAGCCGAACCGTGTGGCGAGGAAACTCGTCAACGCCGCGCCGATGGCCACCGCCACGACGAACTCCGGCGACTGAACCAGCGCGTCGGGGACAATGTCTCGGCCACTGAATTTCTTGAGCATCCCTTCCGCGAGAAATGCCGCAGCGATGGAGCCTGCGAACGTCGTCGCCGTTCCCCAGTAAAGCGCCCCGCGCAGGGTTGTCGTTCCACTGCCATAGAGGGAGGCCACGCCCTTGAAATTGGCGTTGGCACCGTTGGTAAAGGCGACGAAACAAACGGCGAGAAATAGGATCGCGGTGAGCATGGGCGGAGCCTCACCGGGCCTGGCTTTCTTTCGTCTCGGCCGGATGCTGCTTGAGCGACGCGTACTCTTTCCACGAGCCTTCGTAGAGACGCACCTTGGGATACTTGGCGATGTGTCTGAGGTAGAACCGCAGCAGGCTTCCTTCGCGCGATGTGCCGCAGTAAACGATGATCTCCTTGTCCGGCGTGAGCCCGGCCGCCTCCAGTTCGGCCTTCACCTGTGGGAACGGCCGAAACTGGTGAGTGTTGGTTTGCTCCATCAGCCGCGCCCAGTGAAAACTGATCGCACCGGGGATGTGACCCTTGCGCAGCCAGACATCATCGTCACCGAGATATTCGTTGTGCGGCCTGGCATCCACGAGGATCACGCCCGACCGTCCCTTGCGGTCCAGCAACTCATCGACCGCGATGGCGATCTCCCTCTTTCCCTTTTCGGGCAGAGTCCCCGGCGGATTTCCAAAGTATTCCTGCGTGACCGGAAGCTTCGCCTTCTGCCACGCGGGCAGGCCACCGTCCACGATCCGGATGTCCTCCACGCCGAACTTCTCCAGCACATACGCCACCATGCTGGCACTCAAAATCTCGTCGTTCGGAAGCGAGTCGCCCGTCGCGTAGATCAGGTGCGTCCGGTTGCGGTCCACACCGGCACGAATCAGCAGTGCCCTGGTCAAGTCGTCGGGCAGATACTGCACCGGCACACCGTGATCGGTCCCGCGCAACGTATCGAAGTTCAGATGGTGCGCCGTCGGAAGGTGCCCTCGAAAATAGTCCTTGTAGCCGCCCCGAGTGTCGAGCACCACGGGCTTCTTGCCGGCTTCAGAAGTCTCGATGAGCTGCCTGGCTTCGGCGGGCGAAATGATGCCGATTTCAGCCCGCGCAATGCTTCCAGCCAACAACAGGGCAATCGCAGTGACAACGCTTTTCATGGGTGTGTGAAGTTCAGTTCAAGAGAATCGTTCGGAGACGCGATCTGGCGGAGTCTCGCTCTCCGTCGATCAATCTCACGTTGGTAAGAGCATCAAGTCGAATCACATTACCCTCAAGAATGAGGCAACGCCACCGCATGCGGAAGATGCCTCGCGGAGTGGCCCTGACGCGGCTTTGGGTGTCCAGGCCACTCCGCGGCAAGAGGCAAGGATCAAGAGGTGGCCAGAGGGTATCGACCTCTTGTGATTCCATCACCCAGACATCCAAGGCGACGTCTGGGCCATTCGGCAAGACCGACCGATCGAAACACATTGCCAATTGCTACCGAGGTACTTGGCTCAGAATCGTATCTCGCCAGCGATACACACTGGTCATGTCGAGGCGTTCGCCTTTGAACTCGATCTGCTTCACTGGCTTCGTGCCGTTCTGGCTTTCTCGCTTCAAATAACTGCTGACCTCCATCCAGCGGACGTCAGCGAACTCCAACTTCTCCCTGCAAGCCGTCTGCTCGTCGCCATCGGCAAAGGTTCCAATCACCAGCATTACCGGATGAGGTTGCTTGAGCCAATAGTCCACCCAGCGTTGTTCCTTGATCGCGAAAACCTCAACACCGTCCTTCTTTCGCCGGCGGAGATGAGAGTTTCCCGACTTCAGTTGAAGGAAGAGTCGCTTACCAGTGCCCTTTCCTTCGTCATCAGTGAACTCCAATTCCATATCAAGGCCTTCGTCTTCGGTAGCGGGAATTTCGAAACATTTCTGATCCGCACTCGAAATTCGTGCGCTTACCTCTAACGCGAGAAGCTTGCCCTTTCTGCGTGGCTCGAGTTGAACAGCGAGGCTGCCAACTGATAGCTGCTCAAATTGTTCGATGGCTGCACACGTCTTAGGATCGTGAAGCGACTCAACTGTGACCTCCGCTGGACGAGAGATTCCATCTCTTTCGATCTTATCGGCAAGCCATCGGCAAATGAGGGCGTCGTGCTCCTGCTTCTGGCGTTGTGTTGGGTATGAACCTACAGGAAAAGCTGAAAATGATTCTGGATCAGCTTGTGGAAGCAAGCCGCCACATGCACCGCTTACGGCTTGAAGGTTGCCTCCTTCGTTGCGCACTATGACTTTGTTGAAGCCGCACAGTTCCGTGAAAAGGTTCGACGCACAGGGGACAAGCCACGCTTGTACGTTTGGCGGACGGGGCGGTGGATTCTCAACCCATGAGACAAGTTCCGAAAGGCCGATGATGTCCTGAAGACAACCGAGCCGAAATGCTCGCATTACGAGTCGGCCCGCCTCCTCAGAGTCTTGGTGGCTTCCAGAAGTTGAAAACCTCTCCGTAAGCGATCGTAACTTGTGAGCGATAAGAGAGAGCTTGTCACTGTTGTTCATGTGGTTGCCTGTGGCGAGCACGGTTTGTTCGTGGAATCGATCGCGCTGCCGGTAGGAATCGTTTCTTCGATGGCTCGCAGTTGCAGGGCGAAGCTGCCGAAGTTGCCTCGAACGGATGAGAATCTACGGTGCTCCCAAGTCCAACGAACGTGTCAGCGCACGGTCGATTTCTATCAGGCGGTCCGGTGGCAATTGGCCGATACACTGAGTCAACCGTTGCTTGTCCACCGTGTAAAGGTGACCGCAGTGGGCCACGCTCTCGCGTTTCAGGCCACCTTCGCCCGCTTGCAGCAACACGCCAATCGGCAGCGCCGCCACGCGGAGGTTGCTGGTGATGGCGACCACGATCGTCAGCGCGCTGTACTGGTTGCCGACGTCGTTCTGAACGATGACGCACGGATGCGGACCGGTCATCTCCTGACCGGTCGCCGGGGCGAAGTCGAGCCAGTAAACCTCGCCGCGGCGCGGAACGGACGCGGAGGGGGTGCTCACGACGGCCCTTCCGATACGGGCCAGGTTTCGCGGACGTTCGGGAACATCGCGGCGGATAACCGACGATCGTCGTCGGCGATCTCGCGGTAGATGTCCGCGACATTCTCGGGCCAGACCTCCGTTGGTTCCGGAACCTGGACCACGAGCGTGACGCGCTGGCGGGGTGCGAGTGCCAGCGGTTGATCGGGACGAAGCACGCCATCTTCAAACGTGGCCGTGACGGTCAATGCAGTCGATGACATGGTGGTTCTCTCCCAATACGCTCAGTTCCGAATTCTCGGGGATACTATCATGTCTGTGAAATTGACTCATCCTTCTGTTCGCGGGCCGTCGGGAGTCGGTTGATGGATTCAACCGGTCACTCCTTCAGTTCGATGACGATCTGGCCAAGCTTGCCCTGGAAGTCGAACGGGGTCTTGTAGTCGCTGACGGCTCCGTTTTCGTCGCGGCCGACTTCGAGGCCATCGACCGGATGCTTGACGAGTCCGCCGGGGAACTTGCCGGTCGCGAGTGTTTTCTCGTTGGCCTTGAGCGCGACTTGGCCGTCCTTGCTCAAGGTGGCTGAGACAGTCAGCGGGGCGGCGGGGAGTTTTTCGTTGCAGGCGGTGAGCCATTGTTTGCCGCCTCGACGAATGGCCAGTGTCAGCAAGCCGTCTTTGAGATAGAGCGAGTATCCGTGGGTATTGCCTCCCTGCGCGACGAGGACTCCGTTGTTGGAGAGCGTCTCGATGCGGGCGGTGATGGTGAGCGACCGATTCACAACGTGCGGGGCTTCGTCGCCGGGGAGTTTGTCGTCGGGCTTCAACTCGAACCGAAGCTGCTTCTGTGCGGCACCGGGATCGGAGGCCGAAGCGGCGGCTCCGTACTGCGGCTTCCAGATCCAGGGGATTGCGCCGGTTCGTTTGGCGTGGGTCTCCCACTTCGCGGCCAGTTCCTTCACGCGGTCGGGGTGAGTCGCCGCGAGGTTCTGCGTCTCGGTGCGGTCGGCCTTGAGGTCGTATAACTCCCACGGCGCGGCCGGTCCCCTGGCGACGAGTTTCCAGTCGCCGACTCGCAGCGCGCGGTTTCCTTCGTGTTCCCAAAAGATGTCATCGCGATCCAGCGGCTTGTTGTCGAAGGCGGGGGCGAGGCTGCGGCCTTCCGGAGGTGTGATCTTTTCGCCCGCGTGTTCGGTCGGGTACTTGGCTCCCGAGATGTCGAGGGCTGTCGCCATGATGTCGATCAGGTGGCCGGGCTGATGCCGCAACTCGCCCTTCGTTTTGATGCGGGCGGGCCAGTGAGCGATCAGCGGGGTCGAGATCCCGCCCTCGTGAACCCAGTGCTTGTACTCGCGGAACGGCGTGTTGCTGACGTTGGCCCAGCCTTCGCCGTAGGCCATGAACGTGTCGCGCGGGCCGGGCATCACCTGGCGACCGGTCAGCATCGGCCAGCCGTCTCGGGTTTGCGTCGGCCGTGTGGTGCTCAAGAGTTGATTTGAGGGAATGACCGGCAGCGAAGGCTTGTCGGCGCGGGCGACATCCGGTGAACGACCGACCGTTTCCGCACAGCCACCGTTGTCTTGCAGGAAGAGGATCAGCGTGTTGTCGAGTTGCCCGGTGCGGCGCAGCTCGTCAATGAGCTGGCCGATGCCCCGATCCATCGATTCGATCATCGCGGCATAGACCTCCATGCAGCGGATCTCCCACGCCTTGTGTTCGACCTGTGACCAATCCCCCTTGGTCGGCGTGAGGGCCCAGTTCGGATCGATCAGTCCGAGTTTTTTGGTTCGCTCGAACCGGGCTTTGCGGATCGCATCGTATCCCGCGTCGTACTTGCTCTTCTGCCGGACGATGTCGGCGTCGAGGGCATGCATCGGCCAGTGGGCAGCGGTGAAGGCCAGATACATGAAGAACGGCTGGTCGGCGTGGTCGCGCCGGTGTTCGGAGACGAATCGGACCGCGTGATCGCTGAGGGCGTGCGTGTAGTAGTAGGGCGAGTCAGCGGGATCGGAAGCCCCCCTCACCCTAACCCTCTCCCCCGCTGACGGGGGCGAGGGGACCGGAGGCTTGTAGTCAGCGTCGGACTGCGCGGTGATCATCGTGTTGTCGCGAGTCAGTCCCGCCGGATCGAAGAACGTGCCGCCGCCGATGATCGTGCCGTAGTATCTGTCAAAGCCGCGCTGCAACGGCCAGTTGTGTTTCGAGCTGTCGGGCTTGTCGTGACGAGTCACGTGCCACTTGCCGAGCATGTAATTTCGATAGCCCGCCGGACGCAGGGCCTCGGCGATCGTGACGCAGTTTTTATTGAGATCGCCCCGATATCCGTCGAGCCCTTTGTCGTCCATCATGTGTCCCACGCCCGCCTGATGCGGATAGAGACCCGTCAGCAGGCTGGCTCTCGTCGGACAACACCGCGCCGTGTTGTAGAACTGAGTGAACCTCAACCCGTTCTCCGCCAGCTTGTCGAGGTTTGGGGTGCTGATCTCCCCGCCGTAGCAGCCCAAGTCCGAATAGCCCATGTCGTCTGAGAGGATCACGACGACGTTGGGCCGCTCGGCGGCTCGCACTTCATGCACTGCCAGACTGAACGTCAACAGGCAGAGGGTCAAACTGGTCCATCGAACGGGTTGAGAAGTTTTCATCGGGTATCCTCGTGTCGCAGGAGGTCGATCAGGTGCGGCAGATCTTCGACGATCAAACTTGGTGGTGTGGCGGCTTGCTCGAATTCGGCTCGTGTGGAGATGCCGGTCAGAATTCCGGCCGTTTGCAGGCCGAGGGCGATGGCGCCGGAGATGTCGGTGTCGTAGCGGTCTCCGACCATCAGTGTCTCGGCGGGGGTGAGGCCGAGGCGGGTCATTGCCTGCTCGTACATGCCGGCGTTCGGCTTGCCGATCACGAGCGGTTGCTTTCCCGACGCCGTGGCGAGGAGCGCGAGGATGCTTCCCGCGCCGGGGAGCGGCCCGCGTTCGCTGGGGAAGGTTCGGTCGCCGTTCGTGCCGATGAAGCGGGCTCCACGGCGAATGGCCAGCGTCACGTTGGCGAGGTCTTCGTAGGTCAGTTCAAAGTTGATTCCCGCGACGGCGTAGACGGCCCGGTCGGGGTCGGTCGTCAGTTCGAAGCCGCTGTTTGTCAGGGCGGTCTTCAGTCCCGTCTGACCCATCACGATGACGGGGCCGCCGGGCCAGCCGTGATGCTTCACTTGTTCGGCCAGCCAGCAGGCGGTGGCCTCGGCGCTGCCGAGCACCTGTTCGGGCCGGGCGCGGATGTTCATCTTCGTCAGCTTCTCGACGAACTGTTCGGGCGTGCGGCTGGCGTTGTTCGTGACGAGCAGCCACTGGCGACCGGTCTCGGTCAGGTAATCGAGCGCATCCTGCACGCCCGCGAGCGGTGTGTCGCCGACGTAGATGACGCCGTCCATGTCGAACAGGACTCCACGCACGGACCGCAGATCGGAGAGGGGTCGATTCACGAATGTTGCTCCCGGACGAAGGCAGGCAGGAATGATGAACAGATCAAACTCACCGCCCCGTCCGTTTGAAGTCTGGTTGCTGGGCTGCTGGGAATTTGTTTCGGATGTCGTGCCCGAGATTTGGCGTTTCCGTCCCGCTCATCCCGGCACGCTCAACGACTGCCCGTTGTCCTTCGGCCCGAGGCTCAACAGAAACGGAACGGCCACGCGGCTCCAGCGATCCGGCGTTGGGTAGCGGCTCGCGCCGTCGGCCCAGCAGGATTGGAGCATCTCGGTGTTGATGATGCCCGGGTTGAGCGGGATCGAGGCCATGCCGCGCGGCAGTTCCTGAGCCAGCGCGAGTGACAGACCCTCGATCGCATACTTCGTCGCGCAGTACGGAGCGACCTCGGGCGCGGTGCTGCGTCCCCAGCCGGAACTGAAGTTGACGATCACACCCCGCCGCCGCTCGACCATCGCCGGGACCACGTGCCGGATGACGTTGGCGACTCCGCCGATGTTGACCCGCACCAGTTGATTGAACTCGTTGGCCGGGATCGTCCACAGCGGAGCGGGCTGGTTCATCACGGCCGCGTTGTTGAGGAGCAGGTCCGGCACGAGACCGGCCCCGATCACGGAGGCCGCCCACGTCGCGACCTGTTGGTCTTCAGCCACATCGACGACATCGAAGCGATGCGGCGTCCCGAACTGTGTTCGTAACTCGGCGACATGCGATTCGGAGCGACCGCATCCGACAACGGTGTGCCCGGCTTCGGCGAACCGCTCGACCATCGCCCGCCCGCAACCGCGGGTCGCTCCCGTGATGAGAACTGTCACCATGTGATGCTCCTTACTGAGGAATGTGGTGCAGCGTGTAGTACCCGATGGCAGGCCACAAGGTCCGCTGCACCGCGGTTCCAATTTCGCCGACCGAGACATCGTAGACGTGTCCCGGCTTCAAACCCTTCACCGTCAG
>JANODP010000233.1:0-46143 GCA_031412755.1 Schlesneria sp.
CCGTCGCCGACGCGAAATCGGCCGCGCGATCCAGGCAGCGCCCGTCCTCTGACCTACGATGATGTGCGCAAACGGCTGTTTCAAGTGATCGACTGCACGCCTCACCTTGACTGGCTGTTGCTCACGAAGCGACCCCAGAACGTCCTCAGTTGGCCGGGTACATCACCAAGCGGCTGGCCTCATGTCTGGCTCGGGACCAGCGTCGAGAATCAAGCCGCGGCCGACGAGCGCGTGCCACACTTGCTCAAGGTGCCTGCCCGCGTTCGCTTCCTGTCGATCGAGCCGCTGCTGGGGCCGATCGACCTGACGCCCTTCATGGGCGGCAGAACTTATCGCTGCAAATGCGGCTACCACCGCACCGAAGCTGAACTGGTTTTCACCGGAGGCGAGCGCTACAGCTGCGCGGTTTGCGAGCAGCGTTGCGAAGTCGGAAGAGGCATCGACTGGGTGATCATCGGCGGTGAGTCTGGGCCCCATGCGCGGCCCTGCAATCTGGAGTGGATCCGCGACCTTGCGCGGCAGTGCCAAGCGGCGCGCGTAGCTTGCTTCGTGAAGCAACTCGGCGCGCTCGCATTTACGCCACATCCCGGCATCGAATGGACCGAGTTCGACGCGGTCTATGACGACGTTTTAGAGCTGCGAGACAAAAAGGGCGGGGACCCGGCCGAGTGGCCGAGCGATCTTCGCGTGCGCAAGTTTCCCGCGGCCGTTTCCTCAGACCGTTAGCCGATCATGCTTGCCAAGGAACTGGCCACCACCGACGACCTGTGGACGCGGGTCAAAGAGATCGCCCACCGGCACAATCTTGTGCCGCGTTGCCAGGCGATGCTGGCGCTGATTTTCACTCTCCGTGCGGATGGCGATGCGGAGGTGGCGATGCATAGCAGCCAGTTCCGCAAACGCGCAAACTCGCTCGGTTATGAGGTGGGGATCTTGAGCGAAGCGAATGAGCTGACCGACGATTCGGTCAAGCATTGCGTCAGGCGACTCGACAAGCTCGGCTTGGTGGTCTGGGATAGCGCCGCGAGCAGCTCGGTCCGTGGGATCGTCCTGCGGTTCGGACCGCAGCTCGACACCCCCGACCCCCAGCCCCTCTTGCCACCGATCGCCACCGAGTTGGCTGCCGACCAGGTCGAACCATGGCGGCCGCGGCTGTGGGAACCGGACGCCGAACAGGGAGATGAGCCCGAACCCGCGGAAGAGGCTGCGCCTACCTCGCATGTGTTTTTTGCTGGTCCCACCTTTGCTTCAACCACGGGGGCGCGCGCGCCCGCGCCCCCGACCGCGCCCCCACCCCTTCTATATTCTATCCCTGCTCCCTGCTTGCCTCCGTTCACCCCTGCCGAAGATCAATCCTTATCGATGGAGACCGATCGGGATCGAAGTTTGGTTTTGGAACAGGACAAGCAAACGCGGGCGATAGCCGACCGACTGCACAAAGCGGCGGTTCGGTACCAAGCCGAACTCGCAGATCCGCAGTGCGACCACTGGGTCCTCCTGGCCGCGGCGAACATGGTGGCGGCGCGGATCCTCACCGACCGCGACGTCGTCGAGGCCGCGAATTACGGCCGCCTGCGAGCGCTGCGCCGGCATGAGGCCTACCACTGGGCGCTCGAACAAGATCGCGTGGCAGCGACGACAGCGGCCGCCACGGCCGCGAAACTGGGCATCGAGCCGGAACCGTTCACGCCGAAAGCGAAGCCGCCCGCCGGGCCCGGGGCGACTTTCATTCAGCGACTGCGGGAGAAGGCGCAGGCCAGCTTCGCGCGGGCCGGGAGAGCCGACCCCGGCTTCTTCGTGCGGACGAAAGATGTCGAGCGGCTGCGAAAGTTCTGCGGCCGCGCGTTCCACCCTGAGTGGGAGTGGACGTATCGACTCGCCACGCACGACGACCAGCGCGGCGAACGCGCGAATGAATGAGGGGACCAGGTCCCCTCATTGAATCCATTGTGTGAAGTTGAAAACCGTCGGCACGTGCCGCACGGCCAGGGCTTTGTTGTCTTCACCGGAGAGCACCTCAATGTCGTTCGGGAAAGAACTTCGCAAGCTCCGCAAGCGAGCCGGTCTAACCTTGCGTGAGGTGACGGACCGCGTCGGAATCAGCATCGTCTACCTGTCACAGATCGAAACCGGCGAGCGCGTGCCGCCGGAAGTGAAAGTGATCGACGCGATCCTGCTGGCGGTGAACGCACACGACAAGCTGTCGTGGTTCGTGAGCATGTCGGCCGAGGAACGGGCGGAGATCACCTTCGACTTGAAGGGCGTCTCGTCGCGTGTCCGTGGCAACGTCGCCCGCTTGGCAACCATCCTGCACTCGAAGCGACCGAGCATGGAGTTTGTCACCCGGCTCGAAGAGCTGCTCTTCGGAGATGAAATGCCATGATCGCCACCACCAAGCCACGGTCTCGCCGACGGCGACCGGGCGGCGACTGGATTCTCTGCCGCGGGATTTACACGCAGGTCCTCTCCCCGGTCGACGAGTGGGTTTGCCTGCCGGAGTATGCCCGCACCTTCGACAGCTTCCCCGAGCTGGTCACCTGGTGTCGGGCGAATTACGAGTTCGCGCTCCGCGGCGAGGTCTACGTCGACCGCTTGCCGCACTGGCGCGAACGCAACCGCTGGGCGCCGCAATGGTCGGCCATCTTCCGGCGGTACCTCCTTCATGTGGGAACGGACTGGTGAATTGTGAAGGTCAAAGCCATCGCGCCGTGGTTCGGCGGCAAGCGGACCATGGCCCCTGCCATCGTGACCGAGCTGGGCAAACACACGCAGTACTTCGAGCCCTTCTGTGGCTCAATGGCGGTCCTGTTCGCCAAAGAGCCCAGCCAGAAAGAAACGGTCAACGATCTGCACGGGGACCTGATCAACCTGGCGGACTGCCTGCAGGATGAATTCGCCGCCCCTTGGTTGTATGAGCGTTGCCAGCGCACGCTCTTCAGCGAAGGTCTGTTGCAGGAAGCCAGGGCCTATTTCGATGAGCACTTAGAGGAACCTGTGCTCGCCGGCAATCGCGAGCGTGCCTATTGGTACTTCGTTGCTTGCTGGATGGGTCGCAACGGTACCGCAGGTACCGAACGACAGGACTACCAAATCGCCGTCCGCTGGACGAAGGGCGGGGGCTCGCCGACCGTCCGCTGGCGGCATGCCGTCGAGTCCATCCCGCCGTGGCATGAGCGGCTCCGGAACGTGGTGATCTTGTGTCGCGATGCGTTTCAGATCTTGGACCGATTGGAAGATGTTCCACAGACCGCGATCTATGTCGACTCGCCTTACCACATGGTCACGCGCGGCGCGAAGAAGAACGGCAAGGGCTCGCGGTACAAGCACGAGTTCAACCACGATTCGCCGCTCTTCGGTGACGATCACTTGCTCCTGCGCAACCTGCTGGCGGGCTACAAACATGCCCGGATCGTGGTGAGCTATTACGACTGCCCGCAGATCCGCGAACTGTACGCCGGCTGGACGTTCATGGAGCACACCCGGCAAAAGCACCTGCACGCCCAGAACGGCCGCGGGGCTCGGCCGAAGGAAGCCCCCGAGATCCTCATCCTCAACGGCCCCAGCTATGCGGTGGACGAATGAAGGAATACCCGTTGCTCATGTCGGACGACATGATCCGCGCGCTGAACGCGGACTGGAAAACACAAACGCGCCGGCCGGCCGACGTCCCCGCGGACACAACGTCGATCGAGTGGCTGGTCGACATTGAGACCGAGCCCCGAGGCCGGCGCTACACCGGCTGGGTCGTGCAGTGCGGCGCGCCGTATTGGCTGCCGCGGAGTGCGCCGTATGGGGTGCCTGGTGACTCTGTCTGGATGCGCGAGGCCTGGACCAAGTTCGAGGCCACCGAGCATATACCAGGCGGGTTTGGTTTTCGCGCCGACCTGGACGACTGCGGCCAGGTCCCCATGCAGTACGAATTCGGCGTGCGCGGTTCGCCCACGCTCTACCGCACGCCACGCCGCTGGCGGCCGTCGATTCACATGCCGCGCTCGGTCTGCCGGATCGTGCGCGAAGTCGTCGAAGTCCGCGCCGAACGGGTGCAGTCAATCACGCCGGCCGATGCGATTGCGGAAGGCCTCCGCGAATGCACGCGCGGCAGTGTGACCCTGTACGGCATCGCCGACGTCGACGGCTTCCCGCGCTCGACCGGGCAGGGACATGGCTGGATGTGGGACCACTGGGAACCCGATCCCGTCGAGGCCTATCGCAAACTCTGGCAGCAAACCTACGGCACCTGGGACGAGAACCCGTGGGTCTGGGTCGGACGCTTCAAGGGGAGGGACGAACGATGACCACGACCTCGGTCACGCTCACACATCCTGACTGGCACGCCCACCCGGCCCTGCAACTGAAACGCGCGCCGCTCTACCTGCGCTTCGTGCGGTCGCGCTTCAAGCTCGTGCCGAGCAACCGCCCGGGCCTGCAGGCCCAACTCGAATGGGACGCGCTGGACCAGCCGGGCGACACGCCGGCCGACGATGAGGATGTGTTCGCCACGGTCCGCACAGACTCTTGGACGGTCCACGTCGACGGCACCCGCAACGGCCGACGGTTCGGTGAATGGTGGCCGGGGGCCTCGTACCGGCTCTGCGACGCGCAGCCGACAGCAGAGATCCTCCGCGATGCCGAGCGGTGGCGTGCGTGGTGTCATGAGCAGCTCACCACATTGCCCGGACCGAGTGTCCCCAGAACCGAGCGGGAGTGATCGATGCAAACGATTCTGCTGGCTTGGATCGGCGGACTGTTCTGCGGAATTGCGGTTGGCCTGCAACTTTCCAAGTACCTTCGTTAGGAGAGCAATGGACATCTATACCGTGCGGCCATTGGCCCAGTGGCCCTATCCACAGTCGGTCGCCCGCGAGCGCAAACGGAGCCCGTTTCGGGCGACGCTCACAGCGACCCACAGGCTGCTGGCGGCCGAGCTGCAACACTTGCAAGCGAAGAATGTCGTCCTGCAGATCGACGTTCCGGATCGCATGATCCGCGTCGACGGTGCCTTGCGCAGCGACGCCCGGGCCGACACGCCGCGACTGATTCTGTCGTTCGACTCGCGGTTCGGTCCGCTCTCGTATCCGTGCGATCGCTTCGAGGAATGGCAAGACAACTTGCGGGCCATCGCGCTCAGTCTTGAACATCTTCGCGCCGTGGATCGGTACGGTGTGACCAAGCGCGGCGAGCAATACTCGGGCTGGACCGCACTGCCGCCGGCCGCCGCGGCCGTGCCGGTGGAACAGACCAAGGCCGAGGCGCTGCGCGAGCTGCACAAGATGCACGCGAAGTACTTGATCGTCGCGTCGCTGAAGAAAGAAAAGGTCTCTGCGGGCGAGGTCGCCAAGCTGCCGGACTTACTCCGCTGGCTGGAAAAGCGGACCCATCCCGACATGGGCGGCCAGGTGGAAGACTTCAAACGCCTGCAGGAGCTGCGAGGAGTGCTGCTGAAATGATCATTCAAGGCAAGACCGCCTTTTGCACGCGCGCCGAGTTCAAATCGCTCCCTGAGTACTCGCTCTCATTGCCCACCGGACCCAAAGTGGGATTCCAGTGGAAGCGAGCCCTCTACAAGCCGGGTTTCGGGCAAATGGTGGAATCCGGCAAGTGGATGCTCGGCGTCTGCGAAGGGGAGTTCTGTCGGTTCCGTGAGCTGCTCGTGATTGAAGACCTGGCCGACGCCGCGCTGCCGCCTACTCCCCCTCCAGCCACGCCCCCAGCCGTGCCGTGAACGCCGAGCCCAACACTTGGGCGATCGACCGCAACGTCGACAGTCGCGGATCTCGAGAGCGGCGCCCGCGCTCGAGACTCGACAAGTACGACGACGAGACCCCCAGGGCCCGGGCCAGCGCGGCCTGGCTCATGCCGATCGCTTCACGCGCTTCGCGCACGAGCACGCCGATCTGCGTATCCATGGCCAACCTAGGAAGAGAGAGGGGATGTGCAAGTTTACAAATTGCCGCGGCCAAACTGGTCCCCCTTGGTAATCTTGTTCCTGTCGCTGCACAGATTGTGGCGGAAAATGGGGCGAATTTCGAGCCCACGAGGATCAAGATGGTCGCTTCTAAAGACGAGGAACAGGCGCTCCCCGGACACCCCCTGGCTGCGGTTCGCAGCTGCGTGCGGGAACTGGAGACGCTCAATGCGGAGCTGCGGAAGTTGCCCCGCCAAGAACGGCAAGCGGCCGTGCGGTCGATGGCGACCCAGGTCAAAGCCCTGGCCATCTCCGTCCTCGACCTGCAGAGCGCCATTTCGGTCGGCTATCCCCAACCGCTCGACAATCTGAGTTGAATCTTTCACACATCCCTGGCCCGCGGTCGGCGTCCACCTTTTCACCTCTGAACTGCGCACGATCGCGGCCCAGTGTCTCTACTCACGGAAACATCATGGCTAAGAAACGAGCCACGTCTCGGCGTGCTGCCACCGCGGTTGAAGCTGGGCAAGCAGCTTCACCGTTCCCACCTCCGGCCGCGCCCGCCCCCCTGGTTCCGGATCGCACCACCCTGATCCGGAACTACCTGGCCGCGAAATCGGCGGGGGGCGAATCGTACAAACTCGCCGACATGCTGTTCGAGCAGCTCAAGCCGCTCGTCGGCGTCGGCGAAGTGATCGACCTCGGCGAGGGCCAAGTCGTCACCCTGATCGACAACTTCGCGGTGAAGAACAAAGTCTTCAAACCGTGCGGCGTGTCGCGGTTCGACCTGAAGGTCGGCCACCGCTAGTCGGTCGCTGAATCCCCTGGAGGGGCCAGGCCGAGTCGCTGCCGCGCATCCGCGCAACCGCGCTTGAAACGCGATCCGCAACGAGCAACCTGGTCCCTCCGCCATGTCACTCCCGTCACACCGTTCGGAGCCTGCAATCATGAACTGGGATCAAGGTGGCAAGATCGGTCGCAGTGCCCTCATCTCGGCTGCGGGCGCCGCGTGTGCTTACGTCGCCGGCGTGCTCGCCAGCGGCGAACTGAACCTCGGTGTCTACGGCCCGCTGGCCGCGGCCGTGGCGGCCTGGCTCGTCAACCTGTTCCGCGAGCTGGCTAAGTCCCCGGACGACAAGACCCCGACCGCTGGCTCCGCCGACGGTCCGGTTATCGGCGGCGTGTAATGCGTCGCTGTTTGTTGCCGGCTGCCGCGCTGGCGTTCACGTCGTACTACGCCGTCGCCGCGATCGAGATCGCCGTCCGCCTGGTCTGTGCGGTCGTTCCCTAAAGGGAGTTCCCCATGCAACGCTTTGAACTCAAACCGCGCCCCAACCAGGCCAACCGCACCACGCTGTTGATCCTTGCCTTGGTCGCGGTGGCGCTTCTCAGCCTGCATTACCAGCAAGCCAACCGCGACGGCTGCGACGGGGGTGTCTGCCCCGCGCCGATCCGATCGCAGCCCGGCCCCGACGTCCGGACGCTCGAGCGCCGCCTGCAGGACAACGCCGACTCGCCCCCGATGGATCTGCCGCGCAGTCTGCGCGAGCAGAACTGGGGGGGCGGGAGCTGCGTCCACGCCAGCACGGTCATGTGCCTCCGCTGGCAAGGCTTGGAGGACGTCGCCGCGATGTGGCGCCGGACCTACTCGGGCGGCGAAAGCCTGTCCGGATTGCTGGCCAAGCTCGAACGCAACGGCCTGCGGTATGCGTACACCGGCCGCGATCCGGCCTTCCTCGAATGGGCTTCCCGCACGCGCCGCGGCGCCGTGATCTTCTACTTTCCCAACCACTCGATCTGTTTCGCCGGCTACAGCGCGGACGGCCGCACGGCCATCTTGCTCGACAACAATCGGATCGGGCAATTCCTCTCGGTACCGAAGGACGAGTTCGTCCGCAGTTGGCAGGGCTATGGCGGCGTGGCGGTCACGCCAGTCTATAGCCCCGAGCCCCCCGCCCCCTACCTCGACCAGCTCTGGGAGAGCCTGATCTCCCGGCTCTGAACTTCACCCGCACTTCTTGGATGAACAACATGGGATCCCGTTTTGCCATTCCGATCGAGAACGGCCAGCGCCTGCGGCTGTTGGTTGTGCTGGCGTTCGTCCTCTCGCTGTGGACGTTCCTCCGCTACGAAACCGAAACGAGTCATCAAATCGTGGCGAGCGTCGGCGAGCGCGTCGTGCACCTGCCCGAAGATGCGAAGGCCTGGCACCTGAGCGTCTTCACCGGCGACGACTACAAGACCACGCTCGACGACCGCGAGCTGCTGGCGGCAATCGAGACCGATGAGATCTGCCGCAGCCTGAAGGCCCAGACGCACTATCACCACTACACGCGCGGCAGCTTGATGTACCGCAGCAAGTGGACGGCTGCGATTCCGGAGACACCGACGATCTTGCTGCAAGACGGCACCGGCAAGGTCGTCTACAAAGCGAGTCGCCAAGCGGTCCCGACCAGCCCCCGGGCCCTCGGTGACCAGCTCGCCGCAGCGATCGACGCCTATCGCACCGGTCGGCCGTTTGCGGACGGCGCGTTCAACTCAGACAAACTGATCGGCGACAAAATCATCGGCGGCAAGATCAGCACTGAGCTGAAGGGACAGTGCGGGCCGGGCCCCTGTCCGCGGCCACAACCGAACCTCGGCCCGTTTCAACCGGGACCGTACCAACCGCCGACCAATGGGATTCCCAACGTGACCGGCCGGCAGCCGCGGCTGATCGACGGGTTCCGTGGTCTGTGGCCCAGTCTTGATCTCGGCGATTCGCGCAGCAGCACGCTGGTCGTGGCGCTCGTGATCGGCGGGCTCGTACTCTTCTTCACACGGACCCGTTGACTTGCGCGGCCACGCTAGCCGGCTTCCCGCGACCAACACTTCCCACCTCACCTCACACCCTCAGCCCGGAGTCGGCCGTGGATCTCGTCACCCTGCTCGTCATTGGCGGCATCGCCTTGTACCTCTTCACCAAGCCAAAGGCGACGGTCGAACCGGAGCCTGCGAAGGTCTCGGTGATGACCCCAGAGGACATGCAGGTCCGCCTGGTCACTGACCACCGTGACCGTGACGACGCGCTCGAGCTGGCCAGTCTGCTGCCCGGCCTTGGCCTCAATCATCAGGTCCCAATCATCCAAGCGATCGCCGTCGGCAACAGCAAGAAGCTGACGGCCGCGGTCGAACGGCTGTGGGAACTGACCACAGCCCCGGATGGCAACAAGCTCAGCTACCTGAAAGGCATCCGCGGCGAACTCGATCGCGCGATCGCCCTGCTCGAAGCGAAGAAGTCCGACGAGATCCCGCAATGAAACGCGAAATAGCGCTGGCGTTTGTGGGCTTTGTGCACGCACTCGAAGAACGCCTGCTGATCGACGGAGAGGTGTTTCTGCCCCATGGCCCTGCTGAACGCCAACAAACTCTGCGAGCTGCTCGACGTCACACCCGAAACGCTGGCCGCGCTGGTCGCCCGCGGGCTGCCGGAACAGCCCGGCAAGACACCGCGGTACGACCCCCAACCGATCTGCCGCTGGCTCTACGACGAATTGCAGCGGCAGCCGGATCCGCCGGCCGCCAACGTGGTCGAAACGCTCGCGGCCGTGGCGCGGCACTTCAAAGTGGATCGCCGCACGGTCGCGGATTGGCGCCACAAAGACATGCCCGGAACCGATGGGGCCTGGGACCTCGACGACATCCGCGAGTGGCGGCAGCGGACCCTGCAGACCGGCCCCGCCTCGGACGATCCGGACGACCCCGAAACGGCCCGCGAACTGTTGCAGCTCCGCCGTCGCGAACAAGTCGCGTCGACCGAGCTGAAAGAACTGAAGTTGCAGCGAGAGCTGCGCGAAGTGATCGCGGTCGATGAAGTCAGCGAAATGGTCCTGCACCACGTGCAGACCGCCAGCGTGCTCTTGGAGCAATTGCCCGACAAGCTGCTGGCCTACCTGGGCAGCGACAAGCAGACGTTCCGCCATAAGGCGGTCGAAGCGATCGGAGTGATCAAGCACACGCTCGCCACGGCCCATGAAGAGTCGGAGAAGCTCACATCGTGTCCGTCACCAGTTGCCGACGCGAATTCGGAGAGCTGACCGGCAGTGAGCGGTTCCGCCGTGAACTGGCGGGCATTTGGAAACAGCGGCCGGCGGAGTCGCTGGTCACGTGGATCGAGCGCGAACTGTGGCTGCCGGCGGAAGAGTCGGCCAACCCGGGCCCGGTCCAGCTCAGCGGGGACTATCACTTTTTGCGGGGGATCGTCCAAGCGGCCGAGGACCCCGACGTCGAGGACATCACCATCATGAAGAGTGCTCAGATCTGCGGAACCGTGACGATGTGCGCCATCCTGTTGGGATTGGCCTGCACGCGCCCGGCGCCCGCGATGCTGATCACTCCCGACGATGAAAGCCGGCACGAGTTGCGGCATCGCAACTATGCGTTCTGCGATCAATCGCCTAAGCTCCGCGAGATCGTGCCCCCGGACCACCTCCGCAACGATCACTGGCTCTCGATCGGCCACTGCAAGATCCACCTCGGCACGAGCGCGAACAAGCAATCGATCAGCGGCAAAAGCTGCCGCGTGGTTGGCATGACGGAGTGCGACCGCTACGACGCGCGGAAGAGCAAGGAAGCGAACACGATCAAGCTCGGCCGCGAGCGGACGGCGATGTTCAACCCGCGGTTGCACATCACCGAGTCGACGCCGACGATCAAGAACGACTCGAAGATCGAGACGCGGTACGAAGAGAGCAACCGGCAGACCTACCAGCTCGAATGTCCGCACTGTCGGCACTGGCAAGCCCTGATCTTCTTTCCGCATGCGGAAGGCCCGTTCGCCGGCCGCGGCGGCATTCACGGCCTGCAGGACGACGCAGGCAACTGGCGGACGCCCGATGAAGCGCTCGTGCACGCCTGGTACCAGTGCGAGAAGTGTGGCAAACGAATCACCGATGCCGAGAAGGCCGCGGCCATCCCTCGGGGCCTTTGGGTTCCGCGTGGTTGCGGCGTCGAGCGCGGCATCCTGGTTGGCGTTCCGGAACGCAGCTCACTGCACAGTGGCTTCCATCTGTCGCGGCTCTATTGTCCGCCGGAGAAGTACACCTTCGCGGCGATCGCCCGCGAGTACTTGAAGTGCCGTGACGACGATAGTTCGCTCCGCGGCTTCTACAACAACTGGCTCGGCCTGACCTACCAGACCAAGAACAAAACGCCCCTCTGGTTCGAGCTGAAAAAGAAGCTTTGCATTCCGCAACCGCGGGGGTTTGTGCATCCCGAGGCGATGTTTCTCACGGCGGGCGGCGACACGCAAGACGATCGCGTCTATGGGGTCGTGCGGGCCTGGTGGGGGCGCCGCGGCGAGTGCACGAGCGCCCTGGTCGACCACCGCGAGTTCTTTCCGCGGCTTGACGTCGACGGCGAACCAATTCCGGATAGCGACCTAGTCGCGCTCGGCCGCTGGGTCCTCGATACCGACTGGCCCATGTTCGGTCAGCCGTTCAAGAAGTTCCGCGTCCGGACGCTCTGCCTCGACTCAGGCGGACACCGCACGAGCCGCGTCTACCGCTTCACGCGGAAGTACTCCACGACGCGCGTCCGGGCAGTGAAGGGCGACACGCGGATCATGTCAGCCTGGCAGCGCTCGCTGATCGACAACGACCCGGTCAGCGGCAAGCCGATCGACGGCGGCCAAGACCTGTGGCTGCTGAACGTCAACGAATTCAAAGAAGACATTCACATGCACTGGCGATTTGCCAGTGAGGACCCCGGGGCTTGGTCGCTGCCGGAGAACGTCGACGAAGTGTACCTCCGGCACATCGCCAACGAATACGCGGTCGACAAGCGCAAACCCGACGGCCACGAGAAGCGAAGCTGGAACGTCCGTGACCACCGCTGCGGCGTCGACTACCTCGACTGCGAGGTCTATGCGTTCGCGGCCGCCCAGATGTGGATCATGGACGAATGGGACCAAGTCGAAGCGATTTTGAACCCCCCGGCCCCCGTGCAAGAAGAAGACGACGAGCCTGGCTACGGTTTGGAGATCTAGCGGACTGGAGATTTAGCATGCCCCAGACCTACACCGACGCCGAGCTGCTCGTGCTCGCCCGCGCTCAATACGCGGCGATCCTCGGCGGCAGCCAGGCCTACAGCATCGACGGTCGCCAGCTCACCCGGGCCGACCTGGTCAAGATCCAAGACAGCATCACCTGGCTGGAAAAGCGCCTGGCCACGACCGGCGACGGCAGCGGCAACGGCGGCATTCCGACCAACCTCGCCAAGTTTGATCGATAGGACCTCGACCCATGGTTTCCTTCGCCGGCCTGCTCGACAGCACGATCTATGCGTTCGCCCCGAGCTGGGGTGCGCAGCGACGGGCCACGCGCCAGCAGTATGAGTTCGGCGCGGAGATGGCGAAGCGGATCATGTCCCGCGAGCGCGAGCAGCATTCGCATCACGAAGGGGCCAGCCAAGACCGCCTCAAAGGAAACTGGATCGGCTCCGAGCTGTCACCGGATAGCGGCCTCGAAATGGACCTGGAGACGCTCCGCAGTCGCTCGGCCGAGCTGGTCCGCGATGACGGCTACGCGGCCGGGGCGATCGAAGGGATCGTCAATGATGTGATCGGGACCGGCATCACCGTCCAGTCGCGGATCCGCCGCACGAAAGCCTCCGCCTCAAAACCAAGCGGTGCGATTGCCAAGGCCGCCCCGCTCCGCCGCGAGCTGGAAGAAACGTATCAAGAGTGGGCGGAGAAGTGCGGAGCCGACGGCTGCTCACTCTGGGAACTGCAACGCCGCGCCGTGCGGGCCTGGGCCGAAGAAGGCGAGGCCTTCCTGGTCTTCTCGATCGACCCCATCCGCGGGCTCATCATCGAGCAAGTAGCGGCCTGCCGCGTCGAGACCCCGCCGCAACAGTTGCGGAACAAGAACATCCGCATGGGGATCGAATGCGACCGGGCCGGTCTGCCGCTCGCCTACCACATTCGCACCGATCGCCCCGACGACACTGACGGCCCGGAGACCAAGCACGAGCGCGTCTTGGCCGACCGCGTCGTGCACCTCTGGGAGAAGCGCGAGGATGGCCAGCGCCGCGGCAAGCCGTGGTTCACGCCGGTATTGAATCGCATGAAGGCCGCGGCCGATCTGACCCACGCGGAGTTCGTGGCGCAGAAGATCGCGACCTGCTTTGCGGCGTTCATCAAGACCAACGGCGACTCGCGGAAGATGGCCGACGAAGCGAGTACTCCCGGCCGCGGGCGTCGGATCGAGAAGATCCAGCCCGGCATGATCAAGTACCTCGGTGCCGGTGAAGAGATCACGTTTGGCACGCCGAGCAACCGTGCCGGAGCGTTCGCCCCGGCCCACGAGATTCTGATGCGCGGCGTCTGTGCGGGTTTGAACATCCCCTACGAGAAGTTCGTGAAGGACTGGTCCAAGCTCACTTATTCGGGCGGTCGCCTGGCGCTGATTGAAGCCTGGACCACGGTCGAATGTCGGCAGCAGCTCGTCAAAACGCGGCTCGTGCGGGAGACCTGGGAACGGCATGTGCAGATGGCCGTCCTCATGGGGCTGGTCGACATCGACCCGCGGGACTATGTCGCGCAGCCGCGGCTCTACACCCGGCACAAGTCACACGCCCCGGCCCGCCCGTGGGTCGACCCGGAGAAGGACGTCAAATCGAGCACGCTGGCGGTCGAGGGGGATCTCTCGACGAAGGACGACGAGCTGGCGACCCGCGGCAAAGATGCCCGCGAAGTGATCGTCCGGAACGCGAAGAACGAAGCCTTCAAACAACGCGTGCGGAAGAAGCTCGGCATCGTCGAGGCCACCCCGCCGAGCACACCGACCCCCGGGCCCAAGCCCAAGCTGGGCAAGTCCGCCAAGCCCACCTCCCAACCTCCTGCAGCGGAAGAGAATGATGAAGACGAAGACCAGCAATCTGCTGCTGCGTAGCGACCCGACCTTCGGCATGAGTTTTCAAACGGCCCCTGGGGCCGAGCCGAAGAAGGTCGACCGTGAAAAAGGGATCATCCCCGGCTATGCGGTCGCCACACGCGGCCTGACGAAAGATCGCCGCGGCGAGTTCGATCAGGTTGCGCTCGAGGCGCTTGTGTCGTTCGGCAACGCCAAGAGCCGCGGCATCAAAAGCCGGTTCACCCACCCCGGCATGTGTGAGGACGGGTTTGGCAAATTCTTGGGCCGGAGCAAGAACTTTCGGCTCGACGGCGACGTCGTGCGGGCGGACCTGTTTCTGAGTGAAACCGCCAAGAAAACCCCTGGGGAAAACAACCTCTGGGACTATGTCTGCGACATGGCCGAGCAAGAGCCCGACATGTTCGGCGCGTCGTGCGTGATCGGCTGGAAGCCGGAGTACAAGCGCAACGCGAAAGGCCAAGAACTCCGCGACAGCGAGGGGAATCTCCTGCCGCCGCTCATTCGGATCTACGAGTTCCGTGCCTCGGACCTAGTCGATGACCCGGCCGCGAACGATGGGCTCTTCAGCCGGGAAGCCGACCTGCAACTGGTCGGCGCGTTCAGCATGCTCGATCGCTTTGCGGACCTCCCGCGTGCGGAGGTCGAATCCAAACTGACCGCGGTCCTCGACCGCTACTACACCACCCGAGGAACAGACATGACCACCCAAGCCCCCACTAAGAAACCGGTCGCCGAGATGTCGCTGGCCGAGCTGCAAGCCGAGCACGCCCTGGCTGCGGCCGAGCTAGCGCAATTCAAAGCCGGCAAGCTCACCGAGGCCGCAAACGTGAAGCCGGAAAACAAGACCGAGGAACCGAAGGGCGAGGAGACCAAGACGGCACCGGCCAAGGTCGCTCCCAAGGCCGAGGAGTTTGCGGCCGGTACGCCGACGGCGCTCGAACTGGAACGCGATCGGGTCGGCCAGATCCTCGCGCTCGGCAAGGCCTTCAACCTGACGCAGTTCGCCGCGGAACTGGTGACGAAGCCGGAAGTCTCGATCGACAAAGCCCGCGAACAGTTCCTGGTCCAGCTCGGCAAGTCGATGCCGGTCGTCGGTGCCTCGGGCGCCCCGAGCAGCGAAACGCCCGCGACCCCCGAAGCCAAGTTCGGCGCGGAGTACGACGCGCAGAAACACATTCACGACGAGTTCGGCGTGACCAAGGAACAGTACATCAAGTCGCGCATCAAGAGCGCCAAGCCTGCCTAGTCCGCCGCTACATCCCACCACTCGAACCGACCACGTCCCGCGCAATCCCACCTCTCAATTCATCCCACCACACCTCAAGGGGATTCCACTATGGCAGCCACTGCCAACGTCATC
This sequence comes from Schlesneria sp., assembly GCA_031412755.1. Lineage (GTDB taxonomy): Bacteria > Planctomycetota > Planctomycetia > Planctomycetales > Planctomycetaceae > Schlesneria. The sequence goes on from JANODP010000233.1 coordinate 15,179, forward strand.
ACCAACAAATCGGCGGGCTGCCGCCGCGAACAACCGGCCGCGGCCGTCCGCCATTACGAAGGCGCTTTTGCCTTCACGGATGCGACCGGGTTCGCCGCCGCGGTCGTCGCCAGCGGCGTGAATCGTTTCGCCGGCATCGTCGCCAAAGAGTGCGACAACAGTGCCGGCTCGGCGGGCGACAAGAAAGTCGAGCTGGAGAAAGACGGCTGCTGGGACCTGGTCGGTTCGGGCTTCACGCAAGCCGACGTCGACAAGCTCGTCTACGCCAGCGACTCGAACACGATCACGCTGACCGGCAGCGCGACCGTGGTCTTGATCGGCCGCGTCGAGAAGTACATCAGCACGACCAAGCTCTCGGTCCGGATCTTCACCGAGTACATCCCCCGCGCCGCCGCCCTGACCGCCGCCGACGCGACCACCCTCAACACCGGTCACGCTCCGAGCGATACCGTGATCGGCAACATGCGGAACCGAATCGCTGAGATCGAAGCCATCCTGCAAAAGGCAGGCATGGTTCTCTAAGCAGTCCTCCCTCACTTCAAACCGCACGTCCGACACCTCACTTCCGACAGCCCACCTCTGCATCGGCGCCTCGCCCGAGGCCACGCCGCACGTCTCCTCATCTCCTGAAGGACATTTCCCATGGCCCTCGATACGGCAGCGACGATTGCCAAACTCAACAGCCTGACCGCCAAGTTCGACACGCGGATGGAAGCGGCGGTCCCGTTCTATCCGCAGATCTGCACGATCAAACCGTCCAAGCGCAAGACCGAGGCCTACGGCTGGCTCGGCAGCGTGCCGAAGGTCCGCGAGTGGATTGGCGATCGCCAGTTCAGCAAGCTGCGAGCCGCGCAGTTCTCGATCGACAACCGCAAGTGGGAAAGCTCACTGCGGATCGAGAAGGACGACATCGAAGATGACGTCCTCGATATGTACGGTCCGACGCTGGAACAGCTCGGCGACGAAGCGGCCCACCACCCCGACGAACTGGTCTCTGAGCTGATCGTCGCCGGCGAGACCGCCCCCTGTTTCGACGGCCAGTTGTTCTACGATACCGACCACAGCTGGGGCGACTCGGGGACGCAGTCGAACGATCTGACCGCCGCCTGCGTGAGTAGCGTGGCCATCACCGCGGCCGAGTTCCTGACCGCGTACCACGCAGCCCGGGCGAAGTTCTTTACCTACCGCAACGATCAAGGGCAGCTCTTGAACCGGCCGCGGATCGGCCAGGCCAGCAAGCTCATGCTGATGGTTCCACCGACGCTGGAACTGGTCGCGACCCAAGCCCTGACCGCGACCGTCGTCGCGACTGGCGCGTCGAACATCGTCCTCGATCGCCCGCAGATCGTTGTGTACCCGTACTTCACCAGCGGCGTGAAGTTCTACCTGCACGACCTCTCGCGGCCCCTGAAGCCGTTTGTGTTCCAAGAACGGAAAGCTCTCGATCGCAAGATGAAGGGGCTCGACGACATGGAATTCCAAGACGTGAAGTTCATGACCGAGGCCCGCTACTCGGCTGGCTACTTGGCCTGGTGGACTTCGATCCTCACGACCTTCGTGCAGTCGTAATCTGACAAACGGACCAAGCAAAAGCTTAGGGTCCGGACGACATCACCGAAACCATTCCGAGCGCCGGTCACGCGGCCGGCGCTCGGCTCCCCGCTCAAGGAATTGATCTCATGCCTCTCGTTCAACTCCGCCAAGATTGGCCGGGCCACTTCCGGCGCACGATTCACCTGGCCGGCGTGGCCAAGGTCCTCACATTCGCGCCGGGCGAAGCGCAAGTCGTCGAAGACGTCGAGCTGCTCGGCCTCGAAGCCGATATGCCGAGCCCGCTGCGCTTGGTCCGCACGGAACTCAAAGACGAGCAGCGGCCCGAGAAGGTCCGCTTTGTCCGACTCGACAAGCGCGAATGTCAGCGGGTGTTCAACGAGCTGAAGGCCCTGCACAGCGGCGCCGAGATCGGTGAACAGGTACCGGCCATTGGCCCCGATGAAGGCGAATCGCTTGAACCGATCAGCGAGCCCGCGGCCGAGCAGATCGCGCCGCAGCAACCGGTTCCGGCTGCCAAACCGCAACCCCAGCAAAAGCCCCGTCGCGGCCGCTAAGACCGTTTCAGCGAGGTCAACATGCTGGAGTTAGTTGCCGACGATCTGGCCTGGCGCTGGGCGTTCATTCGCTGCCAGGTCGATGTGGCGTGCCTTAGGTCACTAATAGGGAAAGATCATGAAACCCGACGTGCATGTGATGCGGGCTCTGAAGGCCGAGGGGACCTATCGGGTCGCGCTCGGCGAAATCCCCGCTCAAGGCGACCAGCCGGGGCAGCCTGGCCGGCCGTATGAGTTCGCGCGCGGCGTGGCGGTCGATGTCGAACGCGGCCACTTGCTCGAACTGTTCGCGGGCCCGGCGCTCGCCAACCAACTGCAGTGCGTGCATCTGCTGACCGCGCCGCGGATTCGCATTGTGCCGTTCACCCCGGAAGAGCATGCCGCGTTGATTGCCGAGCTGACGGCCGAAGCCGGGCCCGAAACTGTGGGCAAGAAGAAGCGTCGCTAGTCATGGGCCACGTGCCGCCGCCGCTCCCCGTGCCGAGGAATCGCATGGCAATTCTTGGTCCCGTGGCTCCGGTCGATCGAACGCCACGAGTTCGCACCGAACTCGATGACCTCGACGATACGATCGCGGCGCTCGAGGTGTCGTGGGAAGAGCCGCGGCTGTTGTACCGCTGGATGAAGTGGTTGCTGTGGTTCCGCTTTCCCGCGGCGCCAGCAGCCCCGATCGAAGCCCCGCCCGCGCTGCGGTCGGACCTGCCGCGGATCATCCAGCGACCCACTGAGCCGATGTACTTCTGAGGCGCCCATGAACTTCCGCGAGCAGCTCGAAGCCGACTTGGCGAACGTGTTTCTGAACCCCGACGAGTTCGGTGAGCAGATCACGTACATGCCGCGAGGCAGTGCCGCGCTCTCGTGTCTGGCGATCGTCACGAGCACGAGCGACCTAGTCCAACAGTCGCACGTCCGGGCCCAGCTCACCACCGTCGACGTCGTGCTGCAGCAGAGCGATGTCCCCGCGCCCGGCGAGGGGGACCAGCTCGAATACCTCGGCCGCAAGTTTGCGTTTGTCACGATCGTGAGTCAGCAGGCCTCCGCTTGGCGACTCCGCTTCCACTCGGCATCTGCCCGCGAAACGGGGAGACGATGAGCGACTCGAACCCCATTGCACAATCGTCGGTCCAACCCTCCGGCATGCTGTCGCTGCGGCGCGCAAAGTTCGCCAGCATGCTCAGCGAGAACACGGCCTTTACCGATCGCTTCCCGCTCGCGGGCGACAGCGAAACACCGGAACAGCGGATCTATTATTCGGTTGCCCGGGCGTTCGATCTGCGGTCCCGGCGACCGTATGCCGTGCTCGAACTCGGCGAAGAATTTCGCATGGAACTCATCGCGGTCGATACGCTCTGGGCGACCGGCGGAGTCGTGCTTGTGCTGGCGGATAACGACCATTATCCGGACGATCCCGCCAACGGTCCGCTCGACTTCGACAACTGGGTTGGCGAGGTCCTCGAAGGGATCGATCAGCTCAACGGCCAAGATGGCCGCCCGGCAATCACCTCGATCCGGATGCTGCGTGCCCCCGGTCTGTTCAGTGAGAACTTCGCGGCCCCGCTGCCGGCAGAAGACGACTTTTATTACACCGCCTTTGCGATCGAGTTTTAGATGTCGATCATCCCGCTCAAGATCAAGTTGGAGGAGCAAAAACCGCTCGATCTGTCGATTCGACAATGGCGGACCGTCACCAAGAGCACGTTCGCGGCCGTCGGCGAGTGGTGGCACAGTACCATCATGCCGCGGCACTTCGAGCCCGGCGCCGAGTCGAGATATTTTTACAAGCGTCGCTCGCGGGTCTACCTGCGGCGGAAGGCTCGGCTGGCCGCGGCTGGCCAGGTCGAAGAAGGGGGCAAGGCCGCACTCGTGTTCCGCGGCGACGCCCGGCGAGCCCTGACCCAATTCGCCACCATTTCCGCATACCCGACGCGGTTCACGGTCCGCATGATCGGGCCGAAGTACTTCACCATGACCCGCCGCGATCCGCGGTTGCCGAACCTGGCCGCCGAGACGACCCGCCTGGCCCGCGACGAGTTCCACGAAATGAGTGGGATGGTCCGCAGCGGCCTGGCCGAACGGGTCGCCGCGCTGCGCGTCAATCGCACCACTCAGCTCGGATAGCACAAGCACCGCACGTCGACACCTCACCCCGACAGCCCACCCGGCGCCTCGCCGCACTTCCAGGGCCGCACATCAAGGGCACATCATGACCGTCTCTGCGATTCATCACCTGCATTCGATCGTGAGCGCCAGCCCCAGCCTGACGTTCACGCAGTTGACCAACTGCACGCCGACGCCGGGGATCTCGACCATGACCGAGCGCGGCGCGGGCGGGGTCAATCCGCAGTTCATCGGCGTCGTGGAAGCGCGGCCGGTGATCAGCTTCGACACCACACAGCTCGCCACGCTGCTGAACAGCTGCGGGATCTACGGCGTCGGCCTGACCGGCAATACCGATCATTACCTGAAGAAGGCCATCAAGAACGGGACCCGCGAAGCGAACGCTTCGACGGTGCATCAACGGCTGCGGATGGCCAGCTCGTTCCTCCGCTGGACCCAGCTCAGCGCGGACCACAATGGCAAAGGGAGCGCGAGCTGCGAGATCATCGCTTGCTGGAACGGCTCGGCCGACCCGGTCGTCGCCGCGGGCAATGTGGCGCTGGCCGGCACGACCGCCGCGACCGAGTTCTTCGGCTGCGGGCCGATTGCGATCAACGAGGTCGCTCTGGATGGCGTGAAGTCGATCTCGGTCGACCTGGCGCAAAACCTGACCGAGGAGTCGAGCAACAGCGTGCCGTGGCTGGAATGGATCGGCGTCGACACGGTCACGCCGGTGATCACGATCGAGTCGCTCGCCCAGGGAGCCTGGGCCAGCTTCGGACTCGGCGGGGCGCCGCTGACCGACTTCGCGGCGTATCTCCGCCGGTATGAGAACAAGGCCGTCCGCTACGCCGACGGCAACAGCGAGCACATCCTGTTTGGCGCGGCCTCCGGGCTGATCGTCCTCGACGAGCTGCCGGCCAGCGAGACCGGCCCGGCGCGGACGCGGATCCGGATTGCCCTCAATGAGCCGAGCCCCGGCAGCGCTCCGCTGAGCGTCACGACCGGCGTCGCGATCTCGTAACCCATCACCGAGCGTGAACCATGGCGCTGCTGTTCGTGCTGTTCTTGTTCATTGGTATTCCGCTGCTGGCGCTGGCTGCGCTGGCGGTGCAGTACCTGCCTTACACGCTGCTCGGCGTGCTGCTGCGTTGCCTGTTCGACGAGCGGCGGCCGACCTGGTCGCACGTCTGGATCGCGGTCGAGGTCGCCCTGCTCGTCGCGATCGCTCAATTGCTGCTGTGATGAACATGATCGAACCGCCCGAACCGCCATGGACCTACCTCCACCCAACCGACGAAGGGTTACCTATGGACGTCGACTACACACCGCCGGCGACGCTCGCTTGGCGCCGCTGGGGCAAGCTGTTGTTCGGCTGGTCGCTCGGCGTGGCCACGTGCCTGCCGATCTTGGTCTGGCAGCTTCGCGAGCGGCACATCGATGTCGCGGCGATCGAGCAGCGGAACGCGCAGCTGCGCGAGTCCTATCAACACAATGCCGAACTCGCCCACCAAGTGGAATTCACCTTCAGTCAGCAACTGGAGGCCGAACGCCGGGCCCGCGAGCTGGCCGCTTTGAACCTCCAACTGCAGAACCTGCTCGGCCGCGAAACCTAGACCAGGTCCCTCAATTCGCCCCGCCAAGTCCCTTCATTTCTTGGATCACAACATGGCCCCGCCCCTCTTCTTTCTGCCCCGCTGCGATGAGCCCCTCTCGCGTGGCCTGCTGCAGGCCCGCGGCTTGCACAAGCTGCTCGCCGATGCGCGGCTCGACTATGACATGACCTTGCTGAACGTCAGCAAGATCGGCCCCGGGGGCCTGCCCGGCAAGATCCTGAGTGTGCAGACCGCCGACGGCCGCGTGCCGGATTTGCTCGGCTATTACCCCGAGCAACAAGAGTGGCAGCCGGTCGGCCACGGCGACCAGGTTTGGATTGGCTTTGACCGCGAGCGGCCGCCGACGCCGGCCGACTTGGTCCGGCGGGAAGTGATCCGCGGGCACGCGATCGCGATCAGCGACAAGCACAGCGTCGAGGTCCCGGTCATTCGACGCGAGGACGGGTCGACGCATCTGCCGCAAAAGTACATGAAGGGCCCCGAGGGCTGGCGGCAGGAAGTGCGTGCCGAGTGGAAACCCCTCTGGGAAGCGACCGGTCCGATCGTCGATTACCTGTTCGACCAGGTCGGCGAGCTGAGCGTGGCCGCGGCCTGCGAGTTCGCGGTCCGGGTCCTGAGCGTGAACTACCGTTTCGACGCCGAGCTGCAGAATCGTTTGGAATGGCTCGGGAGCGATGTGCTCGTGAAGATCCTCGCGGCCGCCTGCGACATTCCACTGGTCGCGGCGTTCGATAACGTCCCCAGCGACCTGGTGGACGAGAGCGCCAAAAAAAAAGCGTCCTAAGCTCCACCTACTGCGAATACGCGGCCTGGGTCAACGGCCATCTGCCTGATCACTGCCCGAGCCGCGGCGAACTGCGTCTGGCGGCCCGCGGCCTCGGACCCCGGCCGCCGGTCGTCGTCCGCCAACACTTCCACGCCCGTCGCTAACTCCTGCCGCTAGGTCACCATGGCCGACGTCACGTTGACAGTCGATACGAAAGGCAACTCCGAGCAGCAAATCAAAAAGCTGCAACGGGAAGTGGTCAAGCTGCGCGCTGAGTTGGGCAAAACCGCCCAGGAGAGCAACAAGGCCGCCGGCGGGGGAAGCCTGTTCGGCAGTCGGCCGATCACCAGCATGAAGAGCCTAGTCGGCCTCACGATGAAGCTGGCGCCTGGATTATTCCTGGCGAAGGCCGCGGTCGACGTAATGAACGCTTCTTATGAGCAGCAACTATTGCTCTTGGAAAAAATCAACGACCAGGCGAACAAGCGGCGTGAATCGCTGCTGGAGACCGCGTTCTCGACCGGTCGCACAGCTGCCATGCCGCAGTTCGATCAGGCCGCCAAAGCTCTCGGTCCGAAGGGGGCCGAACTGCTTGCGGTCGCGGCTCAGAACCGTGGCCTTGATACCGACCAAGTCATCGACACGGCCAAGGCCGGTAGGGACTTTGAGATCTTCGGTGACAACGCGGCCAAGAGTGCCACGCAGACGATTGGCGAACTACGGCTGCGCAATTCGGGCGCGAGCGCGGAGAGCCTCCAAGATATGGCGGCCATGTTGCAGCAGGAGTCCGGGCCCGACGGGACCGGAGGTTTGTTTAATCAAGTCCGCAACCTTGAAGGGGCAGGCATTCAGGACGCTACATCCGTGGCGCTCGCAGCCCAGCGTTCTGGAGCACAATTGGAGCCGCTGCTGAATCGACTGCTGGAACGAATCGACATCAAAGTCGCAGCCCGCGGTGAAGAGTTGTCGGCAGAGGATCGGGCAGCGAATCGTATGGCCGGGCTGGATAGCAACGGGCGATTGACGGCCCTGCAGGCCGATCCGACTTTGGCCAACCAGTTTTTGGGTGACGGCGCCCGGGACCTTGGCAAGCTCTCGCCGACGGCGATCGCCAAGGCTCGCGCGGACCTGGCCGCGGCAGATGATAACAATCTCTTCCGGCAGCAACTGGGAATCACCACCGGCACAATGCCTGGCTTGATCAAGTCCAGCTCACAGCGACTCGAAAAATCCAAGTGGGACTCCGACCTATCTCACGAGCCCGCCGCCGCTCGGAATCAGATCGCGGACAAAGCTTTTGAGGCGATCAACAACCTGCAGGATTCCAGCAGCTTCTACCGGTACCAACAGGGCATTGGTTTCGGCTTCCGGAAGCGGAACTTTGGCGAGGACATTGCGCTCAGCGAAGCCGCCGGATTCGTCGACGCTGACGGAAAAACGAATGGAGAGGCCCACAAGATTTTGGAGCAATACCGCGAAATGGTCGTCAGGCTCGATCGGCTCGTGCAGCAAGGCGAGGAACAGAAGCAAGCGACGACCAAACGCGCCGTCAACGTTCGTGGCAATTAACCCTAGCCTGGAAGAACCATGGCCGAGTCGATTGGCGATTTCACGTTTGTCTGCCTGAAGGGGCAGCCGGGCGTGGTGCAGCAAGAGATCGAGCTGATCACACGCCCCGGCGTCGACGGCACGGGGCTGCTGCGCACCGGCCGCCGCGGCCAACCGTTTGACCTGGAGACCGGCGTCGATACCCAAACGCTCGAAGCGGGCCGCACGCTATTCAATCAGTACAAAGCACTCAGCGGGACCGACCCGGTCAAAATGGTCTGGGGCGCGATCAACTTGGAGACCGCCGAGTCGGTCCTGTTTGGTGTGCTCCGCGTCGACCTCATTTCCCTCCGGCCGATCGCTGCCAGCGTCGGCGGCCTCAATCCTCCCAGCGGTGCCTGGCTGCAGTGCCGCTGGAATCTCATCCCGATCGAGAAGGTCACCCCATGAGCGTCAAAGTCTCCGCCGTGTTCGAGCTGTCGACCGTGGAAACGCCGACCACAGGCGTCCCCGCGGCAGCGTCGCCATCCATCACGCACAACCAGTTCAAAAACACGATCGCACTCACCGCGACCAGCACGCCCGCCGCGAGCGACTGTAGCTATACCGAGCCGGCCCTGGTCGCGAATGTGAAGACCATCGACCTCACGGCGATCCCCGGGACCTACGGCCGCACGGTCGACGGGACGGGCAAGAAGGTCCGCGCGCTGGAGTTTGTGAACCCGGGCAGCAATCCCGTGGTGATCACCCAAGGGGCCAGCGATCCCTATCTGCTCTTCGGCACTGCGGGGAGTCTGACCGTGCCGGCCAAGGGACACATCCAAATGTATTACGGCGACGGGGCCCCCACGATCAACAGCGGCGCGAAGACGATCCTGCTCACCGGCAGCGGGACCGATCAATTCAAGCTCGGCCTCGTGTTCGGTTAAGATTCACATCCGCTCTCACGTCTGTTCTCACGCCCGATCTCATCATGAGAGTCTCACATCATGGCTCAGATTGTCTACAACGAATACAAGCTGCTCGTCGCTCGCGGGGACATCGACTGGGAGAACGATGACATCCGCATCGCGCTCTTGATGACCAACACGACGGCGGACACGGCGAACGATGGCGTCGCCGACCTCGCCGATTTGACGCTCGATGAATTCGACGGCAGTGGCTACGCGCGACAGGCACTCGGCAGCCAAGTCGTCAGCAAGAACGACACGAACGATCGCGCTGAACTGGACGCGGCCGACGTCGCTTTCGGAGCGCTCGGTGTGGGCACACGTTCCATCCAAGGCTATCTGATTTACAAGCATGTCGGCGCCGACAGCGCGAACATTCCGATCTGCTTCGTCGAGTTCTCCAGCCCAGCGACCCCAGACGGGAGCGCGTTCAGTATCCAGTTCAATGCGGCCGGCGTGTTGAATCTCACCTAATGGTACGCCTGCTGATCGCTCTCATGCTCGGGAGTTGGCCGGGCGTCGCGCTATGCGACGAACTGCGCGTCGAGTCGTGCGACGCGATCGTCTTCGTCAGCACGCCAGGCCAACGTGACCAGGTCGAGTTCTGGCGCAAAGGGCGCTTGCTCACGACGCGGCAACATTGGCCGTCCGAAATGTTGCTCACGCAAGATGGCGAGCACTTTGTGCTGACCTGGCGTGAGAACGGCGCGGCATCCGGCGGCCCGTGGCGCCGGATCGAAGCTCTGCAATTACTGACTGTGGTGCGACCGCCCGACGAGTCTGACTGGTGGCACGCATCGAAACCGACCATCGGCCTGAAGAGGTGACGCATGCCCCCGCTTCCCCCGCTTCGCACTGAAAACTTTGCCGAGACCACGCTGGCCGAAAACGTCAGCGATTCCGACACCAGCTTCGACGTCGCCAGCGCTGCAGTTTTCGCGCTCGCGGGTGGGCAAGCGATCGTGCGGATCGACGACGAGTTGCTGCTGGTCAAGAGCGCCGCTAGCAACACGCTGACGGTGGAGCGCGGTCACGAAGGGACTACGCCAGCAAGTCACACCAGCGGCGCGACGGTGGGCGCCGTGGTCACCAAAGAAATGCTGCGACGATTCACAGCCGAGCGCCAGGCGGCCCCTGAAAATCTCATCATCAACGGCGGGTTTGATTTCTTCCAACGGCAGACCTCCAGCTCGTGGTCCGCTCCCGCTGACATGCTCGATCCCTCTTCAAGCTACGATCCTTATCGCGGGTTCGATCGCTGGCGATTTCATCTCACCGAGTCGGCGGCATCGCAATTCCAGACAATTGGAGATCACGTCAGCGGCAAGGGATTGGCCATGTCGGGAGATCCCAGCACCCCTAGCCAGCTCAGCATTTCTCAGATCGTGCCGGCATACCTATCGCAACCGGCATTCCCGGGCCGTCGAATCGTGCTCGACTTTTGGGCCCGCGACGCCGCGGACACGGACGCCGAGATTTATGCGGGGATTTATCATACCGCTGGGTTCACGCGCGATCGCGTGGTGGAAGCGTGGGGCCCCGCCGATGCTGGCGGCGACTGGGCCGAATTGGAAGGGGTGTGGGAGAACGCGACCAACGACGGGAATTACGTGCGATTGAACGGCTTCGGCGTCTCCGGCCGCTCGGGTCCGTTCGTGCTGACTACAGCGTGGCAGCAGTTTTCGGTCTGGGGAGTCACGACGAATTTGAGCTATCCGGACGTCAAGAACTTGATGGCGGCGATCTGGACGGACGTCCTGAGCACTTCCGCACAAATCCTCATTACGGGCGTTGCCCTGCGGATTGCCGAGGGCAGTTACTACCCGTTTCAGCAGCGGCATCCTGCCGACGAGCTGCGGTTGTGTCGTCATTTCTTTCGCCGCGGTTTGGTCGATTCGCTGCCTCCTGGCGAAGGGTTGGCGGCCAGCTCGGGGAGTGCGACCCACAGCGTCGCCTACGAAGCCCCCATGTTCGTTGGCGCGGTGGGCGAACAGCAGGAATACCGCAACGGCGTCACCTTCCTGGACGCCGCCAGCAACGCCGGAAGTGCGACTTTGCACACGGTGGGCAGCGGTGACATCCAAGGCAGCAGCAGCATGTCAACGCCCACCCTCGACTCAAACGGCTGGACCGCCAGCATCGCCTGGTCGGCGGTCAGCGATGTGACCGGATATTATTTTACTTTCGCGCACGATACCGAGATTCGCTACACCCCGGCCTAAAGGAGTCGAACCATGCCACTCGGCGACTTCCTCTTGGGGCAGCGGCTGCTCGGTGAACCGGACGAAGGTGATGACGAAATTGTGCTGACGCCGGCTGCGGCCGTGGCCAACTGGTCCGCACCGTTCGCGACCGTTCTGAAGGTCTACACCGCGGCCGTCTGCACCTGCAGCTTGACCGCTCCGACTGTCACCACAGCCAAGCAGTACTCAACGAGCGTGGCAAGCCTGACGCTCAGCGCGAGCAGCTCGACGCAGGCCAAGGCCTACAGCGGAGCCGTCGCTTCGTGTGCGTTCACTGCGGCGGCGAGTACCACGCACAAGACCTACCCGGCCGCTGCGGCCGTGGTGCAGTTCGCGGGCCTCACTGCGGGGACCGCGAAACTCTTCAGCGTCGCGGTTGCCGTGGCAACCTGGTCTGCGCCAGCGGGGACCGCCGAGACGGCCGGGGCCGCGGGGCCGTGGTTCGTCGACGCGGTGATCACCTACCTCGCCGGCGCGGAGTGTGCCGTTCCCCATTTGGCCGGCGTCGACGTTGCGGCTTCCTTTCTCGCCGGGCCCGACGCGGCCACTCTCATCAAACAATAGGAACCATCATGCCGAACGTTGCCGAGCCGCTCGTCTGCACTGTGTGGGAAGACAGCGGCCTGACGATCCTCGCCCGGATTCACAACAAAGCCGGGACACTCATCGCCCCTGGCATGCTGACCAAGGTCGAGTTGGTTGCGGTCGAGACGCGCAGCAAAGTTCCCACGCTGCCGCTGGACGAGATCGCCGCGGCCGATTGTGTGCTGGCGTCACCGACCACCGACGCCCGCTGGACCAAGGGAGGGAACTTCAATTTCGAGTACGAAGTTCCGGTCGAGGCCTTCCCACGGGGCGGCCGGCAAGTCGCGGTCGAGTTCTACTTCACTCCGACGAGCGGGGCACGCTTCCCGCTCGTCGTCCATGCCGACGTGAAAACGCTTTACGGCGGGTAGGGGCCCCGATAGATTGCGTGTGGGCTGCGTCGCGACCTTGACCGGGGGCCCGCCATCTACAACTTGAAGAGGCCGAGCAGGAGACTTGATCACTCCACCTGCTCGGCCTCAGTTTTTTCCCAGGGAGGATCAGATGCCCGATCTTGCGAAGATTGCCTACGAAGCGTACCGCAACCATTGCTGGGAACACGCCAGCGCGGCCGAAACCGCACCGCTCGCCGCGAAGCTCACGGAATGGGAGGATCTCGCTCCCGCGTGCCGGGCGGCCTGGGACGCCGTGGCGCAAGCGGTGCTAGGTGTGGATCGAGCCGCTTGATTCTCTCGTCGTCAGGTGCCAGAAACACGCCCAGCTTGTGGGTTGTCGGACAGGGCCGGAGAGCAGCATAGCGAAGCTGCTCTCCGGCTTTTTTCGTGCGCTGTGCTGAGCGGCCGGTTTTCACAGGAGCCGGCCGCGGCGATACTGTTGCCATGTCGACCGTCAGCACTACGAACAGCGTCATTGCCACCGCACCGCCCCACCGGGTCTATACCCGCGCCGAGTTCACCGCAGAGTGGACCGAGCGGCCCTACCTCTGGTGTGACAGTCTCGTCTTCCGCGCCGCGCCGGGATTCAACGAAGCGACGCTGAGCTGGAATTACGGCGACATCTTGCAACCAGGCGCCCTGGCCTACGCCAAATTCGAGCCCGTGGACTTCAACCGGCACTACATCAAAATCGTCGCCGGCCTCCCCGACGCCGAACCCCTGGCTCGGATTGAGTGGTACGGCATCTTGCTCGTCGACGATCGCGACCTGCGCGGGGCGATGTCCGGAATTGCCACGCCGACCGACACCATTCCCAGTGGCCGGCAGGCGCTGACCGCACAGGGCATGGAGTACTTCCTGGTCCGCCAGCTCGTCAACTCGGCTGTGGTCTACAACTACGACGACGATGGGCCGATGCGTCTCAATCGGCCGCTGGTCTTCAACGGGGGCCGCGATGCCCGCGGGGCCAGCAAGCAGCCGGGCAACCGCTGTCCATCGTCCGTGGGAGCGACCGACGACGGCTGGATGTTCGACCTGCACAACGAAGATCGCTGGAACGCGCGGCAGGCCTTGGAATACTTGTGCAAGTATCACATTCCGCAACAGCGCGGCGGGCCTGGAGGGGCGACGCTCGCGCCGATGCCCTTCGACATCGTGCCGCTCGGGCAACTCGACGCGCTCGAAGGGTACGAGCCGGAGGTCGACTGCGATCGGCCGTTCTGGGACATCCTGGTCGAACTGATCGATCGGCGGCGCGGCGTCGGCTTTTATTGTCTCTACGTACCCTTCGATCCTGACGCGGCGGAAGAAGCCCCGACCCGCGACCAACTGCAGATCCACGTCTTCACTTTTACCGCCGAGGACCTGGTCGTCGGCGACTACACGCTGCCGGCCAACACGGCGCCCGTGTCCCTCGACTTTGAGCGGGCCTTTGACGTCAAGGTCGCTGCGCTGCGTGTGGATGGTAATCGTCGCCGCACGCAGTACGTGGCGCGGGGCAACCGCCGCGGCGTGGTCGGCACGTTCGCCAAGCAGGACAGCAGCCTCGACCGGGCCTGGGAGGATTACTCCCAGACGCTCTACAACCAAGGGGCGAGCCTGGCGGTCGATTACCCGGGGGCCGACAACTACCTCGAGCGCAAGCGGCGGAACGGTCTGGCCCGCCAAGCCGATCATCTGCGGCGCGTCTACAGCTGGTTCCGGATCGACACGTTCTGGGGCATCCGCGAAGAAGGTGCCGTCCTGGGAGATGGCCTCGGGGGCGAAACGCAGTACCCGGTCAATCCCCCCGAGGGAACCGATGGGCATCTCGACGAGGAGGACGCCGCACTTGTGTACGATCCCGGCTTGCAACTGCAGGACCTGCTGCCGCTCGTGCAAGAAGTCGACTACAGCGGGACCAAGATCGCCGAGGGAACCGTGGTTGACGCCGAGGGCAACCCCTTCCTGCTCAGCACAACGAAACCGTTCCTGCCCAGCTTCGTGGCGCTGCGGATCCCCGCGCAGGGTACGGGGTCGACCGCCGGCACCGAACGTTGGGCCCTGGCCGAGAACGTCGCCACCGTGCAGGCCCGGGGAGCTGACGGGGAACTGATCCGGACCGGCTTCCACGTGCGGCTCCTCGACAGCGAGCCGGGCTTTGAGTTGACGGCCTCGGGCGGCGAACAGCACGAGTTAGCGGGCAGTGACTTTATCCCGCTGCCCGGCGCGGGCGAGATCGCGCCGTACTTCGACTGGACCGAGGACCTGCTGGCGACGCTGTACTTCTTCCTCAACACGCACGCGGAAGAACGGTATCCGGCAGACGCGGACCTGCCCCACAACATCTGGATCGATCGCGAGACCATCGATGTGCCGGACGCCTGGGTGGACTACGTCGTGCCGCAAACGGTGGTGGCGATCACCGACGGCAAACTGGTCCGCAGCACGAGCGGGGGCTTTGTCCGCGACGACCGCGCGCGGCTGCAACGGATTGCCCGTTTCGCTTATGAGATCGGGTCGGTCGATCGCAAAGCGTTCGACCTCTCGTACCGCCAGATCAAACGGGTCGTGAGCGTCGGGCAGATGATCACCGAAATTGGTTCGGCCGGCAGCACGACCGCCACGCGGAGCGTCGTGACCGAAGTCCGCTACGACCTGGCCGGGGTCCTCACGAGCCTGAACACGGAGTTTCTGGAACTCGATCCGCTCGCGAGCAAATGACCAGGAGGACCGAATGGCGATGGACCTCGAAGCGATGGAAGTGGCCCTGCGTGGCGCCTTGCAGCGAATTGCTGAACTGGAACGCCGCGACCGCAACGCCCACCTGCGATTGGCCAAGCAAGCGGGCCGGCCGCTGGGGGCCGGGGGCTCGGGAAGTGGCAGCGGCGGTGTCTGTCTCGGCACGCTGGACGGCAAGGCACCGGCCGACATCACTGGGTATGTGGAAGGCGTGCGGCAGGGGCTGACTACGACCACGGCGGGTTGTTGGACCCTGACCGAGCTGGGACCCTGCAATGAGTAAACTCTGGCTGAGCAGCGCGGGGAATTTGATCCTTCTTCCCAACGGCAAGTTGATGCATGGCCCCGTGTGCTGCTGCTGCGTGTGCCTAGCTCAGACGCTGGGGCTGGCCGTGTCTTATACGCCCGCCGCGGGCGGGAGCTGTCCCTGCGCCGCGACGGAACTGACGCTGGTGGCAGACTTCACGCCGTCGGACACCGTCGAATATGCCGGCACATCTGGCTCGTTTCCGCTGACCAAAGTCGAAGGTGAATGCGTCTGGGAGTCCGCGTCGATTCCTTACGAGGGAGAAGACGAAGGGGAGATTTCGTGGTTCTGGCGGCTGCAGCTGTTTGACGGCGGATTTGCCACGCTCACGTTGTGGCGGGTCGTCGATGCCGCCGAGTCGATGGTGTTCTTCGACGATATTTCTTGGTCGTGCCCCGATGGCTTGGCGTTCGATTTGCTGGACCCCGACGACAGCGAGCCTGCGGGCACTGGGACGGTCGACATGGACGCCTGCTGCACGGCGACCCCGGAGATTGCCGGCACGAGCCTGCTGGAGCGGGACCCCTGTGGTGATGGCTGCAGCTTTGCGACCACCGCGATTCCCTACGAAGATATGCCCGAGGGGATCGAGGGGTATGCGTGGAAGCTGGTCGTGACAGCCACGTCGGCGACGCTCTCGTTTGTGCGGCGACACGAGGGGTGCGGAGAGGATGAGGAACTGTGGTCGGAGTCGCAGTCGTGGTCGTGCGAAGATGAGTCAAGCTTTAACCTGGAATTCGACCTCGCCGACTTGATCAACGCGGGCGATACCGGCACCGTGCAGTTGCGGATCGACCCCTGCTGCGGGCCGAGAGTGTGTGACATTTGCCCCGAGACGCGCTGGAAGCTCACCGTCACCGGCACGGTGGTGGACCCCGACAGCGAAGGGCTGAAGGGCACATTCTTTTTGGAGCCGGGCCCCGATTCTCACTATGCGGCCTGCATCGCAGATCCGTGCACCCACGTTTCCACGCCGATTTCACGCACGCGAGCCGTCGAGGGGACGACGGTCTATCTAGTGAACTTTGGCTTGACGAACGTCACGATCAATGTGATCGACCCCAAGACGGATTATCCTTGCAACGGGGCCTCGGTCTATTACATCGCGGACCTTCGAGATGCGTGCAATTCCAAAGAATTTGACATGGCCAGCGTCGTTGATCCTGGCGACGTGTTAGAAGCCGTATTGGAGCCGCTGCCATGATGGAATGCCGGTTCGTGTCCATCGGTCCCAGCGAGTGGCGGTGCCCTCGGTGTGAATTTGAGACCACTGCGGTCGGCCCGGCCGAGACGATCCATCGAGCCTGCCCGTCCGCCAAGCCAATCGTTCCGAAAGGAGAGCGCAAGCACCACGATGGCCCCATGTCGACGCGCGACCCGAGCGAGTTGCCTTGCGCGCACCGCGGCGCGGTCGTTCGCAAGGACGAGTGTCAGCTGTGCGGCGGGGAACGGTTGCTCGTGCCAGTCTATGCATGTGGCTTGCACGGCACCTGCGCCCTCGGCTCGTATCAATCGCATCGGCCGAAAGGGGCCCCGACGATCTGTTTCACCTGCGCCGATCGCTGCGAAGCTTCGCCATCTCAACCGGCTACCGACCCGCGCGCTGGCGTGCCGGTCTTGGTCGGTCCCGAAGTCGAGCCGCAGCGGTTGGCGCAGATCTTGAGTGGCCCCGTGGTCTCGCTGCCGGCAGGTTGGCAAGCCTGGCTGGCGACGGCCGCGGCGCAGCGACTCTTGATCCAGCAGCGCGATGCCAACCCGCGGCCGTACCCCGGGGGCCACGGCCGCGGCATTGTGTACGTTGCCGGCGGAGGAATGTACTTCGGTTGCTTGTTCGCCAGTCTGAGCGCGCTCCGCGGTACCGGCTGCCGGCTGCCGGTCGAAGTCTGGACCCTCGGCCCGCACGAATGGGACCACGAGATGACCGCGGCGGTCGAATCGCTTGGGGCCGTGGTCTGTGAACTCGGGCCGATGCGGATCGTCGGTGGCTGGGAAGCCAAAGTCCATGCGGTCGCCCGCAGCAACTTCGAGGAGGTCTTGTTCCTCGACGCGGATTGCCTCCCGGTGCGCGATCCGACGTTCCTGTTCGACGATCCGTTTTATAGTTCGTCGACAGCGCTCTTCTGGCCTGACTTGCCCCCCAGCGATCGCCGCGCCTGGTTGCCCGATGTCTGCTGGCAGGCAATGGGCTTGGAACCGGTCGACGAGCCCGACTTCGAGTCGGGGCAACTGCTCGTGCATCGGCGCCTGGCCTGGCGAGCGCTCGACCTGGCTGTCTTGCTGAATGAGCAGAGCGACTTCTGGTACCGGATCGTCTATGGGGACAAGTCGACCTGGCATCTCGCCTGGCGCCGGGCGAAGCTGGCGTATCATTTGGCCGAAGATCCGGCCGGTTGGATCGCGCCGGCCATCCAACAATACTGGCGCGGCGAGCTGCTCTTTCAGCACGTCGTGTCGGGGAAGCGGGAGCTGGTCGTCGGCGAGCGGATCCGCGGGTTGCTGCGCTGGCGCGAAGTGAAAGCGGCGGCCGAGCTGCGAGCGGAGTTCTGGGGACCTGGTCTCTGGAGTTGGGAGCGGCAGAACGAGCAGGAGGCGGCGATCGCGGCCGACCAGGTCGGCCGCTGGCAGTACGAGCGGGTCGGGCTCGGCGTGCGTGCGCTCGAGTTATTGCCCGGCGGTCAGATCGGGGACGGGGCCGCCGGTTGTGAACGGCGCTGGAGTGTGCGGCTGATCGATACTTCGCCCGATATTCCGTGGGAGCATCGAACGGCCCATCTGCTGATCATGGGCCAGTGTGGGCACAAGCAAAACGAAGTGGCGACGATGGTCCTGCGTCAGCGGTGGGGCGAATGGGTCGGCAATTGGACCGTCGGCGAACGCTGTGGAGCGATTTTGAGGAGACCGCGATGACGATGGAGAAAAACGAGCAAGGCGACAAGACATTCACGGTGTTTACGCTCGGAATCGGCGTGGGTGCGATCTTGGTCCTCTTCTGGTTGTGCATCCAAGGCTGGCCAGCAATTGCGACCGAGCCCGAGCCCCAACACGCCCAGTGGATCACGTGCCCGTTGTGCGGCCGCTCGGCCGAGCTGGATCGGATCTCGTTTCCCTACGGTGAATACGTCTGCAGCAATCCGCAGCAGCGGCTTCGATCCGTGTGGGCACCGATCGCATTGTCAGTAGCGAGTGCGAGTTTGGCCTTCCAGGACATTGAGGCGAGTGATGGCGCGGAAGGGACGGAACAAGAAGGCGAATAAAGGGCTCGCATACCCTTGGGCGCTGCGTCGCGCGACCAACGGCACGGCCTGGCTGACGCGCGTCGATGAGAAACGTGGCCATGGGCAAAGGAAACGGCGATGAGCCGAGTATCGCCGCAATTGCTCGCAGCGCTCGCGAAAACGGAATGGAGCGACCCGGGCGATCAGATACTGGCAGCGGACGCCTGCGAGGAGCACGGAGCCGACGATCTGGCCACGTTGCTTCGAGCTGCCAAGTTGATTGCAGGCGGTCTATTGCAGATCGAATTTGAGGATCACTTTTTGCTGATCCCGACGTCGGCCTTCAGCGAGCCAGCGTTTCGCGCCTACAGGATCTGCAAAGCGACGGCGCAACTGACCATTCCCTTTGGGAGGCCAACTTGAACACGGTTCTACCTAAGCACTGGACCTTTCGTCCCGACACTTACGATGTGGGCATTTTTCATGAGGTCGCGGTTGCGAATGCGTATGGCCTACCTGAGCGGTTTGAGGCAACCGATGTGATCATCGACGTCGGCGCACATATCGGGTCGTTCGCCTATGCGTGCATTCGCCGCGGAGCAGGCCGAGTGATCTGTTGTGAGGCGGATGAGCGCAACCTCGACGCGCTTGTGCACAATGTCGGACCGTGGTTTCGGCTGGAGGGAACCCCTCGCGTTGAGTGTGTCGTCTGTAAGCCGATCTGGCATCGCGAGGCGACCATGCGCTTCGAGCCTTCGAGCGACAATGCCAACACGGGCGGAGGAGGCTTTGTCGAAGATGAGCATGGATCGATCATCGCCAGCCCACTGGCCAACTTGCTCGGTGGGTACCGGCCTGTGCGAATGCTCAAGCTCGACATCGAAGGGGCCGAGCATGAGATCATTCAGAATACGTGTCTGATCGACGTCAACGAGATCGTGGGTGAAATGCACTACCGATCTGCGGACGCGATGGACAAGACGCGCACTCTGCTGCGGTCGCAGTTCAGGCACTACACGGAACAGCGGACGGGAATTGATACCTGGAACTTTCGAGGTGTGCGGTGACAATCATCGTGAAGCTGAAAGATGGTACGGAAGAACGCTTTGACTACGCATACGGGCAAGCAGCACATCTTTCCGCTCGATACGGTGCAGAACGTTGAAAAACAAGCTGGATTTTGCACGCCATTGGCACCATTTATACCTCCCTACCCCCCGCCCTACAAAAAAACTCATGAAAATCGCGGCGGGTCCTTCCGACGGGGGAGGGGGTGGATGGGACCCCGAATCATCACCTATTTCGGGCGCTCGCCAGTGTTTTAGGTTGGGCCACCACCACCATCGTGGAACACACGATAAATCACGCTCGCCCCAAGCTTTGCAGAAACGGATAAATGCCGCTGAAATCCAACGGATTTTCGAGAAAAAGAGCTGCTTGCAAATCGTCTGAACTGAAGCGGATTCGGTGAACTTGCGACCCCTCCTCGAACGCGATCCGCCCGCCGACCTCGCTCCACTTGCTTCGGCGAATCAGCGAGGCAATGTCCGCCCGGCCGTGCAGTTCGAGCAGCTCGGCAATCGCCTCGCGCTCAATGGCATCCTGCCACTCCGTGCGCGCAAGCAGTGTCAGCAACACGTCTTTCGTCATTGCGCAGCGTCGACCTCCGACGTGCTCGGCGGCGGCGACCAGGTCTGCTTGTTGCTGCCAATCGCCAGTAGCAGATCGTTAAGTACGGTCCGCGCCTCTTCCATTGAGCGTGCGTGGTAAATCGCCGTGGAACCCTTCGCATGGTTCGCCATGATGAATGCGCCGTTTTCGCCGTCGTTGATTTGCAGACTGGCAATATGATCGCTGTTGAATACACAAGGCGCTGGCGTCGCCACAGACCAAACCCATGTTGCCATTTGAACCTCCCGGTTTTGATACCCCGCGGCGATTCTACCCGTGAGCACCACCGCTCACAACCATTCTGGAATTGTGAGCAAATATACTCACAATTCCACTTGCCACTTGTGAGCACCTGTGCTATTATTCTTTCAGCGGTGAACGTTGCTTCCCAACTGAAAGGAGCCTTGAAATGTTGAAGTTCGTGGTCTTGATCCCGACCGCCCGCAATGACGGTTCGCTCGTCACCGAGCGGGAGATGGACGGGTTCTTCGAGCGGTTCGCGCTCGCCTTCAATGGCGTGTCGGGCGAAGGTCAGGTCAATGGTCGGTGGTACGCGGCCGACGGCAAGCTCTACCGCGACCTGTGCGAACGGGTTGCGGTGGCCCTGACCGAAGCCGACCTGCCGACCGCTCGCGAGCTGGTCGAACAGATCGGCCGGGAACTTGGCCAACTGGCCATGTACACCGAGATCTGCCACGGCATCACGGTCGAGATCATCAACCTGTAGTCCCCTGAGTTTCGCCCCGGGCTGGTCCGCCAGCCCGGGGGTTTCCAAACGACCAAGCCAAACCACTTTGACAAAGGATGTCCGACCATGGCCAAGACACGATCGATTGCCGAAAGAATGAAAGAGCTGCTCGCGATCGCCACCCAGGCCCGCGCGAAAGCGACCCACTGGACCGACCTCAACAATGCCGTGTTCGGAATCGGCGGCCCGTGGGGGAATCTGTTTCCGACCCCCAGCGAACGAACGCAAGCGGCCGAGCTGCCCGAGTACAAGCAGATCCGCGAGTGGATCGTTGAACTCCGCCAAGAGCATGGCGACCCGGCCGGCCCGACCGACATGGCACACTGCAATGGCAAGATCAGCGTGAGGGTTCCGGCATCGGTGCACGCCGCGCTGCTCGCCGAGGCGGAGGCCGAGGGAGTTTCGTTGAACCAATTGTGCGCGACCAAGTTGACGGTCCAGCTCGCGGCTGTCGTCGGGTCCGCGGTGCGCAGCTAAACTGTTTGGCGGCGGCCGGGGCAGTGCTCCGCTGTTGGGGTCAAGTTCACCGCTTGTGCCCCGGTCGCCCTTCTGCTTTGCGGCAATCGCCGCGCTTCCCCTGTTCCCTGACCGACGGCGTGCGCTCACGTCGAGCGTCGCGTCACGTCCACGACCGGAGGTTTTTCAATTATGGTTGCACGTGTTTCGTTTGCGTTAGGTCGCCTGGTCGCCACGCCTGCCGCGCTCGCGGCCCTGCAGGCCAGCGGCGAGGGGGCGCGCGGTTACCTGCTCCGTCACATGACTGGCGACTGGGGCGACGTCGACGCCGAGGACCAGGCCCGGAACAATGCGGCGCTCGAGAATGGCGAGCGCATCTTCTCGGGCTACACGCTCCGCAGCGGCGAGCGTCTGTGGATCATCACCGAGGCGGCGGACGACGACGGCCGCCGTCGCTCGACTTGCGTGCTGCTGCCCGAGGATTACTGAAAATAGCCCTATAGGTCATAGGGCTATGAAAACGAAACGAGCCCGCGATCGCGGGCTCTGTGCATTTGGGGAGCTTGGTCATCGCTGCAGGTACAGGTTGCCTAAGCGATTGAGTTCATCGGCGAGGAACCGGATCTGCTTGCCTTGGTGTTCGACCAAGACCTGAAGACCTGCAATGCGCTGCATGCTCCAAATTTGGTACATGTGCAACTCATGCAACATCTCGTCTTGGATCAGCTCTTCCGGCGGAATCTTGGCCGTTTCTTCCTTCAGAATGCGCTGGAATTCTTCCCAAAGCTTTCCGTAACGAGCGAGTGAGTCTTCTTGCGTGGGGTGGGTGGGTGGCAGTATTGGCATGTTCCGCTCATTTGAAGGGGCGACAAATCCAGAATGAACAGTTCAGCTCGGCCGCCGCGGCGGAGCTGGGCGCCGAGCGGCGGGCGCTGCCGTCGGCACCACAGTGGCGGTACGGGCGATCGTAGCGGGTACCGGGGTGGCAGCAGCCGCGGCCCGCTGCGCTTCTTCAATTCGCCGGGCGTTCGCCTCGGCAGCGAGCTGCTCGGCCTTGCCCGCTTCGTAGATTTTCACCTGTTCGGTGTACGGCAACAGGACGACTTGACAGTGGGGGCACCTGGCCGCTTCCAGCTCGATCGGTTCACGGCACGTCGGGCAATGCCTCCGTGGGCCCAATGCGATGGCGATCAGAATGCCCATCGGGCCGAGCAGAGCGCCCGCCAGGAATGACTCCATGGGCCGTCGATTGTGAATGCCGATTGAGGTACAGGCGACCATACAAAGCGCCTGCGAAACAACGATCGCGCCGAAAAAGACGGTCCAGAAAATGTCCCAATGATCCCGCATATCCATCGCGATTTCCCCTGCAAGGTGATGTAGCGGGATCGATTAGGCGCCACCGCTGGCCACAATTCAAGGCGCGACGCCAGAACACAAAGCCGCCTGAGATCCCTTGCAATCTTCGCGCAATCCACACAACCCATTCCCCCCAACTTAGCGCCGTACCTCGACAAGCTAGGGGTCATAGGTTCGAGTCCTATATCGCCCACTTCAAAAATTCCCAAGGCACACCGCTTGAAGCCCTTGGGGTCCCGCTCAACACGCAATGCGCCCTAGCTACACCAGCTAGGGCGCATTGATGGTAAGCCGCTTTCAAACGGGTTTTCGCCCGAATTTGAAGTTTGACGACGTTCGGGGAGGCCGGTACCATTCCGGCATGATCACGATGTCGAGCCAACTCCACCGCCGCTTTTGCGACAACCTCAAGTCGTATCGGAATTCCCTTGGCCTGACCCAAGGCCAGATGGCTGACCGATTGGGGCTTAAGGGTCCGAACTACAACCGACTGGAGCGCGGCACCACTTGCCCTTCGCTCGACTTCATTGATCGTGTGGCGGTGGCTCTGCAACTCGATCCCTCCGAACTTCTGAACGGCACTCACGCTCCCGCCGCGGCCCGCTCGACACAACCCGCCGCCTGATCTGCAGCCCAATTTGACTTCACCGAGGCCGACCCGCAAACCGCTGGTCGGCCTCGTTCATTTCATGGCTTACACACTTCCCAAAAAATCTGCTTGACGCGCCTCTATCAGAACTGATAGAGTCACCCGCCACGGAACGAAGAGGCATCTCAGCCTGGCCATGACGTGCCTGACTGCGACCTACTCGCTCGTTTTATTGCCAGCTTGTTTCATTACCTATTTCAGACCACACAGCACGCATTACGTGCTAGTGTTGCGAGGGAGTGCCGTCTGGACCCACGCTTCACTTGCACGAGGATTGCGCGCCGATGGGAATGCGATGTTCCGACGACCGACCACACTTGCGATTGCACGATCCGGCGGCCGACTCGCCGGGAGCGTTGGGGCTCGAAGCCTACGTGCGTTCGCACTATTTGCGTGGTCACTTATCGCTTGCCAAAGCGTCGGGAGAGCAACTGCTCGTCGCCGCCCGGCTCTGTGCGGCGCATCATGGCGGGCGTTTTTCGCCGAACGAGCTGACGGTCGAGGCAGTCACGGAGTGGCTCTGTGCTTACGCCGAGGGGAAGAGTGCGAACACGGTCAACTCGAAGCGAACGCAGATCCTCGCAATTTGGCGGCATGCCGCACAGAAGAAACACAGCCCGCCGGCCCCCGACCCGAAGTCGATCCCGCGAGCCAAGGCCCTCAAACGCAAGCCGCAGGCCTGGACCATGGACCAGCTTTCCGCATTGCTTGCGGTGGCACGCAAGCTCAAGGGGACGTTGGTTCGGCGCAAACTGTTGGTCCACAAGCAGCGCGTCGAGACACCGGCAGCGCTCTGGTGGGAAGCCCTGATCTTGCTCTGCTACGACACGGGCCTGCGGATTGGGGCGGTGATGAAGCTGCGGACCGACGACTTCGACCTCAACGCCCGCACGCTGTTGGCGCCGGCAGAGATTCAAAAGGACGGCGAGGACCTGGAGCAAGCGATCTCCGTCGAGACGCTCGCAGCGCTCGAAAAGATCTGGCCCACGAAGCCCGGCATCGTCTTCACGTGGCCCTGCCATCGGCGTTGGCTGTTTGCGCGGATGCGTCAACTCGTGACGCTGGCCAAGATCCCTTCGCCCCGGGGGAATCACTTGTTCCATCGCATTCGACGCACGAGCGCATCGCACGCGAAAAAGGCCATGGGCGAGGCCGCGGCTCAGAAACATATGGGCCACGCCACGCCGAAGATGCTCGAACGGTACATCGACGACTCGATCGCGGAACCCGAGAAGCCGCGGGTTGCGGACAAACTGCCGCGGCCGAAACGCAAGACGTCACAACTCGACCTCGATCTTCCCAGCGATCCCTGACTCACCGCACCGCGGCGCACACCTCCAGTGGCGAACCCGGCGCGTCGACCTGCCTCCCACCGGCCGGGTCGGCGCGTTTGTGCGCCGCGGTGCCTACCCTCACTCCCGCCCGCGTCCTTGTTCGGCAATGGCAAGGTCCGGCCTCGTTGGCCCCACGCGGGCGGGAGTTTGTTTTCTCCGCTCCCCGCCACAACACGAACATCGTGGCGGGAATGCGGACTCGGTCGCTCGCCGGTCCAACCGCACTGCGGCGCGTCACGACATGCGCGTCGCTTGGGCCGGCGAGCCCCGCCGTTTTGGTAACCGTCTCTACGTGCCGGCCGGGGGTTTCCCGCAGACTCGTCGTCAGTGCCGCGGCCGGCACGTGTGGTACACCGTCGCCATGCCCCATGGCGATTGTCAGGGGCTCGGCTGCTGCAACAGCCGAGCCCTGTTTTTTCCCTAGGCGTTTATTCTCTGGGAGGTTTGCATGAACGTTGCTGACATGTTCCGAAAAGTGGGGGCTGCCGAGCCCTGCGATTGTATTCGCTGCCGCTTTGTGCAGTCGATCGCCGTCCTGGTCGCCACACTGGACACGCTCACGCATCTGGGCCAAACGGCTCCGGCCGAGCGGCTGCTGTGGTCGGCGTGCACGCCACGGACCTGGTGCATGGTCGGCGCGCTCAACATGCGGCTCACCGAAGACACCAGTGCCGGTGCCGTGGCGCTCCGGTGGCCCCGCATGTGTCCGGCGTTTCGGGTCCTGCAGAACGAGTTCGGGCCGCTCGAACAGCTCCCCGAAGGGACCCAGTTTCGGGCCGCCTTAGAGGGCTTCTACGCCGCCTGGAAAACGACCGACGGGCTCTGCCAAGAAGTCCGCGCATCGCTCAAGGATGTGATCGGCGACGCTGTCATGGGGGCCCTATGAACGCCGGCCTCACGACGCCCCTGCACGCCGCGCTGCAGCGGTACCTCGAAGTCCGCGAGAACGTGATCACCCGCTTCACCTGCTCGGTACCCCGGAAGACCGCCCTCGGGGTCCACCGGTTGTGCGAGGCGCTGTGCGAGGATCTTGCGAGCGCCCAGCACCTGCTGGCCCAGCAGCTCGGCGACGAAGAGCGGGTCGCAGTGACGATGGGCAGCACGACGTGGACCGTCGAACGCTGCAACGATCAATCCGGCGACGATGGTCTCATCGTGCGGCCGATCGTCACCGTCATCTGATGCTGCGCTGGGTGGCGCACCGGGAGCGCACCGGCACGAGCCGGAGGTAGCAAGTTCGATTCTTGCCCCAGCGTTTGGATGCCTAGGAAATTCTCATCATGAGATCAATTGGAGGACGCACGGATGCTCGTACTGAGCCGCAAAGTCGATGAAGTGATTGTGATTCAACTGCCGGGCGGTGGGCTGATTCGCGTGGTGGTCACGGGGATCCGCGGCGAGAAAGTCCGGCTGGGGATCGACGCCCCGGCCGACATTCCGGTCCACCGCGCCGAGGTCTACGCCCTGATTTCCCGAACCGAACCCGATGCTCCTGATGGAAACCCTGAACCCGAGGCCGCGTGATGTCGACCCCCTTTCGCTTTACCGAACTGCCCGAGGATGAGAAACGGAAGTTCCTCAATTCGCTCGCGCTGGATGTCAATCAAACGGTCCCGGCCGACTTGTCGGTCATGCTGATCTCTTTTCACGAGGGGGGCGCGCCGAACGTCCGCTTGACCGCGCCGGGCGGGGTCAAAATGGAGGCCTTTCGGGGCTTGCTGCGGAAGGCCCTGGACCACGTCGAGCAGATTCTCAGCGCGCCGCATAACTGATCGGAGGTCGACGATGTCCGTGCAAATGACCCCTCAGGCACCGCACTCGGTGCGATCCTTGATCACCTACCTGCAGCAGTACCGCGACGTCTACATGTGCCACTTCGAGCCGCTCATGTCGACTCCGCTGCGGTTCCACAACCCTCACGCGCAAGGTCTATGGTTCAGCCGGCCAGGCGCCAACCGGGGTACGCGGGACGTGTTCGTGCCGCTGCGATCGTACTGGGATCTCGAACTGTGGCGGACGCTCCCGCTCTGCGAACCGGGGGTCGTGTTCGGTCCCTTCGGGTTTCAGGTCGAATTGTTCGACCGCTCCATCAAGTTCATTTACTCGACGCCGCCGAGGGTCTCATGAGCAAGTTGCCGCTCCAACTGTTGGTCACGCAGACGCCGGAGATCGTCCTGCTCGATGGAGTCCCCTGCCGCCTCTGGCATGGGACGACACCCGACGGCACGCCCTGCAGCGTTTACATCCATCGCTTGCAATTCCTCACCGAGGACGGCGACGCGATTGCCAAGCTGCTCGCCGAACAAGCGATTCCGCGGGCGGTGGAACTCGTTCGACCGGTCACGCTGCACGAGGTTTTTCCACCTCACCCGCCCGCTCCGGAATCGGTTCCCGAGCAAGCCGAGCCGGGCAACGGGGAAGATCTTCTTTTCGGGTCGGATGCGGGCGAGCTGGTCGATCGACTGTCCCGACCAGGCCGCCGCGTCGTGGTCGACTTGGAGAGTCGGTCGATCGAGATCGATGACCGTGACGGCCCCTGGGACGACGATCATGAATGAGCCCGAAGAAGTACGGATCGTGCTGATTCCCGGCATCAAACTGCTCGACGACGGCGGGCGACTCATTCGGTTGCAATATGGCCACACGCTCGGCGGTCGACCGAGCAGCGTAGCCAGCGACCTGGGCCCGGTCTGCGAGATGGAAGTGAGACCGTTGTCCGTGCGTGTGGAGGAGCCGCGATGACTCGTCATTTGACCAAGACCGACTTCGGCCAGTGCCGGTGCTTGTGGTGCGGGGCTCACCCACGCCATCCGGTCGAGTGCCGCGTGACGGTGGAGATCCGCCAGACGATCGCGACCTTCGCCGTCGTGGCAGGGCGGACCTGGAAGTCGAAGCTGCGGACCATGTGGGAGACCGGGGACTATGAGAATCACCCCGATCCCCAATTGCTGCAGCAGTACCGCAACATCGCCGGCTCGCGATTACTGAGCAAGGTCACTCCTCAAATGTTGAAGGCCGTACCGCGATGAGTTCGCACCAAGCGTTTTTGATCGACGCGACGAACTACCTGCACCGGGTCTGGTCGACCATGCCCGAGCTTGGCCGCGCGAGCAATTTGCTGCTCGATGGGATCGAGGCCTTCGTGGCCCAGGGGCTGCCGCGGTGGGTCTATCCGGTCGCGGTGTTCGATGCGCGGGGCAAGACGTTTCGCCACGAAAAGTTCGCCGGCTATAAGGCTGGCCGCGGTGCCAAAGATCCGGCCCTGGTTGCCGAGCTGCGCAATGGTTGGCGGACGCTTGCCGTGGCCGGCGTTGAGCTGTGTGCGACCGAGGGAGTCGAGGCCGACGACCTGATTGCGACGCTTGCGCATCAAGCGATCGAGCAAGGCTACTCGGTCGCGGTTTGGTCGACCGACAAAGACTTGCGGCAATTGCTCGCGCTCGACGGTGTCGAACTGGTGACCAGTGGCCGACGTGATCACGGCGAGTGGACGTTCGAGCGGCTCACGGCCCTGCAGCTCCGTGACAAGACCGGTGTCACGGCCGAGCAGTGGCGCGACTTTCGTGTGATCTGCGGCGACGATAGCGACGGTTGGAAAGGGGCTCTCAAAATCGGCGAGGTCGGGGCCGCCGAGCTGCTGCAGCGATACGGGACGCTCGAAAAGATTCTGCAGACGGTCGGCATGTACCCGACGCTGTTCAAACCGGCCATGCGTCGCGGCCTGCAGGGGCTCAATGCCGAGTTGGGCTGCGATCTGATGACGCTTCGCACGGACGCTCCCGCGCGGCCCCAGTATGCCGACCGCTGGCCGTGGGCCTATCTCGCAGCGCCTGCTGAGCCGGCCGAGACAATGGTCGCGGAGGCGACCATTGTTCCGGAAGCGATTCCTGAAGCCCCGGCCCCGACCGCGCAACCGGTCGATCCGTGCGCAGTTCGCTGCCCGCTCAAGCTGGACGCGGATCGTCGCTGGCGCTGTCCGCACTGCGGCCGTGTGCAACCGATCGCCGCGGACTTTGGGATCAAGCTCGATTCCACCGTGCGCCATCCGGAACACGGGACCTGCACCGTCCATCACATCAGCGGCGACGGCACGAACCTCCGTCTGGTCGCCCCTTCAGGCGAATTGATCTTGGTCTGCACGCCTGACAGCGTGCAGCTCGTCGAGCCCCCGGCCCTCGCGACCCAAGCGATGCCCGACACCAGAGAGAGTTATTACGCAATGGCCGCTCCCGGACGGGGCAGTGTGGCAGCGGACCGTCGGCAAAAGAGTCTCTTCTAAGTTCTCATCTAAGCGCAATGGGAGATCATGATGGATGTGGGGATACTCTTAGAAGTTCAAAGTGAGATCAATAAGGTCCTCGCGCAGAACAAGATTCTCGAAGCGGAGAACAAGCGCCTCCAGGCCGACGTGGAGCGGCTCGATCCAGCGCAACCGAGTGAACTGTTCGACCTGCCCAAGACCCTGTTTGAACTCTATCGCATCATGGACACCGAGAACGAATCGCCTCGCCTCGCGCTGTCGACGCTCCGCCTCAGCGTCGCCGAACGCGAACAGCGTGTGATCGTGGCGGAAGCGACCGACGGCCGGATGGGGATCGCCGTGGAGTATCCGCTGGCCTACGGCCATGTCCCCAAGCCTGAACTTCTGCCGGTCTACGTTCCCCGCGCGGCGTGCGAGGTGATTGCCCGCTCACGCTTCCGGCACGTCGTGCTCCGCGCCACGGCCGACTTCGTGACCTTTCATAGCAAGCTGGACGTCCCACCCTTCTATGTCCTCAAACGGGAACCGATGCGCTGGCCTGATCTGTCGGTGGTCCTCGTCGATTCTCCCGCTCCGGTACGGCAAGAAGTCCGTCTCGCCGCGGATCTGTTCCGCAAGCTGGCCAGCACGGCCGCGGCCCTCAGTCCCGAGATGACCGTTCGCTTCGCGCAGCAAGGCGATGCCCTGCTGGTCTACGGCGAACATGAGGGGCTGAAATTCCGCGCGGCGCTGATGGTCATGGGAGAATAGCGATGTCGAAGCTCGTTGACGTTCGCACGCTCACCACGGCCCCCGTGGTGGGCGCGTTCTATCGCGTGCCGCATGTGCAGTCGCTTGCCATCGTCGATGGCATGGCGGGGCGATTCTGGCTGCCGACCCTCGGGAGCTGGCACGAAGACGGGGAACACATTGATTTCAAGCATCATCACTATCACATGGATCTCCGCTTCATCCCGCCGCGATTGTTCCGCAAGCTCGGGACGCGGATCGCCGGTATGGTCCTGACCGAGCGTGGCATCGTCTCGCAACTCCGCTTGCTGCGTCGGCGCTGCTGCCGAGAGATGCCCGACCACCCGGCCCACAACTGGCGCTCCACGCGCGAGAGTTCGCACGAACCATGGTTCCCGAAACTGCACGCGGCCTACGTCGGCCGCTCGGCCATTCGCACCGACAAGGGGCTGGTCTGCCCGCACAAAGGATTCCCGCTCAGCGGGCTACCGGAGGACGCGCTCGGCTGCGTCACCTGCCCGCTGCATGCGCTGCGGTTTTCGGTCGACACCGGCGAGTGTCGCGGTGTGGCTGGCACACCGCGCCCGACTTACACCCTGGAGGCTTGAGCGATCATGGTTGCGATTCCCGAACCCCAAGCCCCCCCGGCCCCGCTCGATCTGTCCGACCATGTCGGCATGCGGCTGACGCTCACGCTCGAACAAATCGGGCCGCATCGTGCGTTCGTGGGTCACACCACCGGGGGCTGCTTGGTCGCGGTCTATCCCGCTGCCGTGTATATCCGCTGCCCGAAGCTCAGCCGCTGGGGCTGGTTCTGGTATCACCTCTTGCACATGCAGATCGCGGTGCACCCAATCCTGCATTGGTTCATGTTCGGCTTCATCGTCGGACAGGGCCTGTGGAAGCTGCTGGGGTGGCACCATGGGTGAACTCAGCAAGATCGAATGGACCACGCACACCTTCAATCCGATCCGCGGTTGTACGAAGATCAGTCCTGGCTGCGCGAACTGCTACGCCGAGAAATTATCTGCTCGCAACCCGGTCACGCTGGGCGTGTGGGGGCCACGCGGTACGCGCGTCGTAGCGTCGGAATCAATGTGGTCGCAGCCGCGGAAATGGGACTCCAAGGCCGAGGTTGCGGGGGAACGGCGGCGAGTGTTCTGCGCGAGCCTGGCCGACGTGTTCGAGCAATGGGACGGTCAAATTC
>JANODP010000234.1:0-3715 GCA_031412755.1 Schlesneria sp.
CCCGAAGACGGGCGGGAGAGGGGATAAAACAGCGACCACCAATGAGCGACTGCACCCGAATCGCCCTGTCCGACAGCGAAGTCGTTGCGAGACCCGGCCGACCTCGATACTTTGGCGACGTTGGATGCGTTCGTCGGTCACGAGGGGTTTCGACCATGCTGACCATTGCTGGAACGGAGTCGCGCTTTTGTGACGGCTTGTCGCGCCGCAGTTGCCTGCAGATTGGCGGGTTGGCGTTGGGTGGGTTGGCTCTGCCCGAAATCCTGCGAGCTGAAGCGACGAATGTCGTCGGCCGCTCTTCAGGTGCCACGCGAACGGCCAAAGGGATCATCATGGTGCTGCTGCCGGGTGGGCCGTCTCACCTGGATACGTTCGATCTCAAGCCGGACGCTCCGGCCGAGATCCGGGGCGAGTTCCAGCCGATCGCGACGAATCAGCCCGGCTTGGAGATCTGCGAACTGCTTCCTCGGCTGGCGCGCGTGGCCGACAAGCTGACGATCATTCGCTCGCTGAACGGGTTCCGGGATGATCACAACACGCATTGGTGCTCGACGGGCTGGGAGTCGCATCCGCCGATGGACTCGTCACCGATCGTGGCGGGATTTCCGCCGGGCGATTGGCCGTCGATGGGGTCGATCCTGTCCAAACAGCTTGGCCCGCGAGTTCCCGGCGTTCCCCCCGCCGTCGATCTGACGCCGATTGATCCCGACGCGCGGTTCATTCTCCGCACGCCGCCGACACAGCCCGGCTATCTGGGATCGGCTCATGCGGGGTTCGAGGTCGAGGCGGTCGATCGTCGGAACATCCGACTCAACGGCACGACGCTCGATCGCATTGCCGACCGCCGCGCCTTGTTGACCAGCTTCGATCGCTTTCGCCGAGAGGTCGATCAAGGGGGCCTTTCGGATGGCATCGACGAGTTTCATCGGCAGGCGCTGGAGGTGCTCGCGTCGCCGCGACTCGCCGAGGCGCTGGACCTCAGTCGAGAGGACGAAACCACTCGCGGGCTCTATGGACTGACTCGCGCCTGGCCCCAGGAACGCAACGGCAAGACGTTGCTGGACCAGTTCCTGTTGGCCCGCCGGGTGATCGAAGCGGGGGCTCGCTGTGTCACGCTGGCCTTCTGCCGCTGGCCGTTCGGGCGGATGCTCAAGGGAGACTACAACTGGGACTGGCACAAGGACATCTTTAATGAAGCGCGCGGAGCGTTGCCGCTGCTGGATCTCGGACTGTCCGCGTTGATCCAGGATCTCGACGCGCGGGGCTTGCTGGACGACATCGCGGTCGTCGTGTGGGGTGAGTTTGGTCGCACTCCCAAGATCAACCAGAACGCCGGCCGCGATCATTGGCCGCGAGTTTGCAGCGCACTCGTCGCGGGCGGTGGCCTGCGCGGCGGCCAGGTGATCGGCTCGACCACCCGCTGGGGCGAGGAACCGCTGACTCGCCCGGTTCACTTTCGCGACGTCTTCGCCACGCTCTATCAACGGCTGGGGATTGATGTCGCGACGACGCAGTTCACCGACCGCTCCGGCCGTCCGCAATACCTCATCGAGAATCACCGGCCGCTGCCGGAATTGATTGGCTAAAGCCCGTTTCAAACCAGCCCGACGCGCAAGCGAGGGCTAACCGTCCGACTGTCTACGAACCCCTCGCTCGCGCGTCGGGCTGGTTTTGAAATGCACTCTCGTCTGCCGGTTACGAAACCGCTTCCAGCTTTTCGGAGTTGTCCCATGACCAGTCGATTGTTGAACGCGCTGGCGATTGTGTTGGCTCTCGGCAGCCCGGCGATCGCCGATGAGGCGTTTCCGGCGCACCGCGTCGTCGGCAATGTTTATTACGTCGGCTCGAAGAGTCTCGCAACGTATCTGATCACGACTCCCGAAGGCCACATTCTGATCAACAGCGGCTTTGAAGAGACCGTTCCGCTGATTCGAGCCTCGGTCGAATCGCTCGGCTTCCAGATGCGCGACGTCAAGATTCTCCTGGCCAGTCATGCTCATTCCGATCACGTGGCCGGGCATTCCCTGCTTCAAGAGCGGACCGGAGCCAAGGTGTGCGTCATGCGCGGCGACGACGACGTCATCGCATCCGGAGGTGTTGGGCAGTACTTCTATCCCGACAGTCGCTGGCCCGCCTGCAAGGTGGATCGCGTCTTGAAGGACCGCGAGGAAGTCAAACTGGGGGGCACGACGCTGATCGCCCGGCTCACGCCCGGCCATACGCGCGGCTGCACGACCTGGACCTGGAGTGCGACTGAAGGAGGCAAGAACTACCACGTCGTCGTCATCGGCAGCCCCAACGTGAATCCCGGTTACCGGCTGGTCGACAACCCGGACTATCCGCGGATCGCGGAGGACTTCACCAAGACCTTTGAAGTTCTGAAGTCACTCCCGTGCGACATCTTCCTCGGGGCACACGGCGACTACTACGGCATGATCGCCAAGCACGAGCGCTTGAAGGGGGCCGACCAGAATCCGTTCCTCGATCCCGCAGGCTATCGGGCCTACGTCGAGTTGAAAGAACAGGCGTTCCGCAAGACGCTCTCCGAACAACGAGAGCAGAAGAAGTCCGGCCAATGACCCATTCTCGCCGCGAGGTTCTCGTCGGCGATGGCGAAGTGTGACTGCTTTCTTGAAAAGGCTGCCGACATGAACGTCGAATTCATCAATCCACCGCAGTTGTGTCCGACGTTTGGCTGGACGCACGTCGTCAGTGCCACCGGCGGCAAGACGATTCACATCTCGGGACAAGTCGGGATCAACGAACGGGGCGAGGTCGTCGGCCGCGGCGACCTCAAAGCGCAGACCGAGCAGGCCTTCCACAACATCTCGCTCGCACTGGCCGCCGTCGGAGCGACGTTTCGCGACGTGGTGAAGACGAGTCTGTTTGTCGTGGGACTCAAACCGGAGCACGTCCCGATCATCCGCGAAGTCCGCAGCCGCTACGTTTCGGCCGAACATCCGCCGGCCAGCACGCTCGTGGGCGTCTCGGCCCTCGTCGGTCCCGACTGGCTGATCGAAATCGAAGCCGTCGCGGTCATCGCCGAGTGACGACCGGCACTGACGAATCCGCGGACCTCACAGCGGGAGACCACTCCGTTCCACAGGGCGCGTGTTGGTTTGAAAATCTGCGATCCGTCAGAAAGACGCGAACATTTGCCGGGCGACGCGCGTCACTATGCGAGCGACGATGATGGTCGTTATCGCCCGGCGATTTCGAGGATGAGTCAACTTCTACTACGGTATGGCGGATCATGATGCTTTCACGGCTGATGTCCGAATGCGATCAGAGCGGTACGAGGTGGTTTGCCGCCGGTAAACCGAATACCGGGGCGAACATTTTCGCAGCGCAACCCGTGCGTCTCCAATTCCGGCATCAAATTGCCAGTAATTCGAGAAGTACCAGTTTGCGAGGCGAAGAATCCCCGTACCCCCTGCGCACGTGACATCGGCCACAAGCCTCCGCGAGCTTTCCAAAAGCCCGGTGTCACCTGCCGGCAAATCGGTAGGGGGGACACCGGGCTTTCTCGTTTTGCCGAAGGCAAACGGCGAATACCGCTGCCTCGCGGCTCCGGCCAGTTTCAAATTGGTAAGGATGTAGGGTGGGACCAGCGGCGCTTCGCCGCGCCGGCCCACCATCAATTCTCGAAGGTTTTTCATGGTGGGCCGGCGCTCGAAGCGAGCTTGTCCCACCCTACGTTGAAATTGGGAAGAGC
>JANODP010000235.1:0-1667 GCA_031412755.1 Schlesneria sp.
CACCGACGATCGTCTGACGGCCAATTTTGAAATTTGAACGCCCGACCCCAGAGCAATCCGACCCCAGAGCAATCGAACGTTGGTTGCCCCCGGCGGAGTGGTCGGTAGCATAGGGCCGCTCTGGAAGGACCGTCAACCGCCGGAAACTGTTCATGCTGTCAACGCGACTGTTCTGGCAAGTGTTCGCGCTGTTTGTGGTCGCCGCATCGGCGTGCGTGTTGGCGGGAGCCTGGATTTGCGGACTGCCGCCCCTTGATTCTCCCGTCGATGAGTTGGCCCACTGGGCCGGGCGCTGCTCGATGCTGTTCGCGATCATTGTCGTCGTCGGGTTCTGGGTCGCACGCTGGGTCATGCGGTGCGTTGCCGTGCCGTTGGACGAGATGACTCTGGCCGCCGAGCAACTCGCCACGGCCGATGCTCCGCTGGAACTCTCTCCGGAATTGCCGGCGTATCCCAAACGACTCGTCACGTCATTTCGGGCGATGAGTCAGCGCGTGACGGCGCGCATCACCGAGTTGGAGCAGTGGCGCGAGTCCCTCGGTCAGAACAACCAGCAATTGGCGATCGTCCTGGAAGCGATGGTCGAGGGGGTGATCGCCATCGACCCGCAGGAGCGGATTCTGCTGGCCAACACGGCTGCGATTCGGTTGCTCGACTTGAAGCCCCAGGGTTTGATTGGCCGTCCCCTGTGGGAGACCGTGCGATTGCCGCAGGTGCAGGAGTTGGTCAGGCAAACACTGGCCGGGGGCGAGCAGCGGCGCATCGAGATCGAAGTTTCGCGGACGCAGGTGACGCTGGCGGCGGTGATGTCGCGATTGCCCGGCGAGCCCTGTTCCGGCGGGGTGATCGTGCTGCACGACGTGACCGATCTGCGGCGGCTGGAAAACCTGCGGCGCGAATTCGTCTCCAACGTGTCGCACGAGTTGAAGACGCCACTCGCCGCGATCTCGGCCTACGCCGAAACGCTGCTCGACGGGGCACTCGACGACCCCGAGATCAATCGCGGCTTCGTCGGCCGCATCGGCGAACAGGCCGATCGGCTGCACACGCTGATCCTCGAACTGCTCGAACTGGGCAGGATGGAGTCCGACGAACACGCCTTCGAACTGGTGGCCATCGAAATCGGAACGGTCTTGCGCGAGTGCGTGGATGAACATCAGGATGTCGCGAAGTCGAAGAATCTGCGGCTGGAGGCGGATGCCCCCGCTGAGGTCGTCTGGGGGCTGGCCGATCTCGAAAGCTTGCGAACCATCGCGGACAATCTGCTCGACAACGCGATCAACTACACGCCGGCCGGCGGCCGGATCTCGGTTCGCTGGCGGCGTGAAGGGGACTGGATCGAGTTCGACGTGGAAGACACGGGAGTGGGGATCGTGAAGGAGAACCAGGCGCGGATCTTTGAACGGTTCTTCCGCATCGACCGGGCGCGCTCGCGCGAAGTCGGCGGCACGGGACTGGGCCTGTCGATCGTGAAGCACCTCTGTCAGGTCTTCGGCGGGCAGGTCAAGGTGTCGAGCCAGTTCGGCAAGGGAAGCACGTTCACGGTCAAACTCCGCGCCGCCGAACCGGTTGCAAACGGATAGCCCTCCCGCTTGAATGACCTCACTCGGCACTTGAGAAGCGTTTCTGAGCGGGGCGGCGTCAGCCCCCCGGTTCTTGGGTGTCAG
>JANODP010000236.1:0-4248 GCA_031412755.1 Schlesneria sp.
CCCGGGGCTATGGGACACAACTCCTTCGGAGTAAAAGCAAATACGAACTCTGCAAACTTGAAACTACTGAAACGGGAGAATCAACATGCTTCGCCGCCTGTGTCTGTTTCCGCTGTTCATGATCGTCCTCTCAATGGCATCCTCTTTTGCAGAGGACGCTGCCCCGGCCGCGCGCCCGGTTGTCCCGGGCAAGCTGCTGCTGAAGACACAGTCTCGCATCGAGCAGGAAAAGCAAACCGGCAAGTTCGAGGTGGTCGTCCGCGATCGGGAGTGGAACGTCTCGGAGACTGCCATCGTCGTGTGCGACATGTGGGACGATCACTACTGCAAGCTGGCGGCTCAGCGGGTCGCCACGATGGTGCCGCGCATGAACGCCGTGCTGAACGACGCCCGTGCCGCCGGCGCGATGATCATGCACTCCCCCAGCGGAACCCTCGACTTCTACAATGAGATGCCGCACCGGAAGCGGATGCAACTGACGCTGCTCGTCAAGCCGCCGATGCCGCTCGAAGGCTGGTGTTACCTCGACCCGACGCGCGAACCGGAGTTGCCGGTCGATGTCTCGAAGCAACCGTGCGACGATCCGGTCGTCGGCCCCGCCGTGAGAGTCTTCAACCGGCAACACGCGGGGATCGACATCATCGGCTTCGACGGCATCAGCGACCGGGGCGACGAAATCTACAGCTTCTGCCGGACGCACGGCATCAAGAACGTCGCCCTGACGGGAGTCCACACGAACATGTGCGTGCTGGGCCGCCCCTTCGGAATCAGGCAACTCGTGAAACTCGGCTTCAACGTGGTCCTCGTCCGCGACCTGACCGACGCGATGTACGACCCGCGCCAACCGCCGTTCGTCAGCCACACGCGCGGAACTCAACTGGTGATCGAGCACATCGAAAAATACTGGTGCCAGTCGATCGCATCGGACGACCTGCGCAAGATCATCCCCGGCTCGGACGACCCGGTCACCAAGTGACGCTTCCTTCGCGAGCGGAGGCTTGCCAAAGTCGAACCCGCGCTGGTACGGCTGGCGAGGGCTTCGCTTGCCAGTGAACTTTGAAAACACTGGCGGTTCAAAGCAACCGCCAGTGGCACCCGGCGTGGTGACAACCGTTGTCTTCCCGATCGAATGGCGTCAAGATTCAGCTTGAACTCTTTGCTCGGGTTCGACAACGTCTGCAGGAGCAGCGTATGAATCTTTGCGATCAACGTGATACAGCCGAACTGGAACAGCGGCTGGAGCGGTGCGCGAGCTGTATGGCTGCAGTCCTACCCGTAATAGCGATCATAGACATCTTGATTATTTTCATTTTCCGTCAAGAAATCTCGGAAACGGCGCTGCCCGGCTTCTTATTGATTTCCGTTATTCCACCACTTACTTGTATGCTCGCCTGCTGTTGGCGGCGTGATGGCCTCAGGGAAAGACGCATTCTGCACACCGCAAGGCATGATGCGCGAGCTCCCTTTTTGATTCTTCGCTCATTCGGCAATGACTCTTTGGGGGTCGGCCCAGACTGCTCCTTAGGCGACCAACCCATTGTGCAGCCACATAGTTTTGTAGTGGATATTGGATTGTTAACTCAAACTCTTGGTATGTCAGTGGCCATCGGCCCCACGGCTGGGGGGTTGGGTCAAGATCAGTTCCACGTCATTTTTTCGACTAGTAACGACAATTGGAGGTCTGTTTTTCAGTTCACTGCAGACTCTGCCCGGGCCATATTTTTTATTCCTGGGATTACTGATGGCACAGCTCATGAACTGCAGGCATTGCTGTCCTCCGAGGTGCTTCTTGACAAGACATTGGTGTTTATGCCACCCACACCAGAGATACCGAGATTGAAATTGTTTTCGGTCTACATCAACCCCGAAATTGTGCGCGAAAACTGGGTCAAGTCACAATCGTTCTGGCGGGATCGCGGTCTTGCGTTTCCCGACTACGACGAGAAAGGAATGATTTACATTCCGAACCGTGATTTTTCGATTCGGCGAAGCTGGACCCTGGTTCGCAATTACTCGTTGCTTTGCAACGTGTCATCCTTTCGAGACATTATAGATGCACTTCCGACGAATGGCAGACCTTTGTGCGATGTCATTGAACTCCTCGAATGCCGGTTCTCAGCTGAGTTTCGAGTTGCAATTAATTAGGCACGTCGCAAGTGACGATCCGTTGCCCGTGCGCGGCCTCAATCGTTCGGCAGCGTTGATTTTGGCGAAGCGCTTTCAGGCGTATCTGTTCTATTGGTTATCTCCTGCCAGCCGGTGAAAACCTTAGCCAGCCCATGAGTCATCATCATCGCCGCTTTCGGGATCTCCCAGTCCAGATCTTTCATTCCCTCCATGAGTTTTAGAAGCGCATCGCTGGGTGGCGTCTGATTTCAACTCATGTGACGGTCAGTACCGGCTTTGTCACGGGTTCTCTCTATGCCAGTTCGGTGATCCGGTCGGTGTCGTCGAGGAGGTGCATTGGGCGGCCGCTGGGATGGCGGTAGGTGGATTGGTCGGGGTCGATGCCGAGGAAATGATAGAGCGTGGCGAAGACGTTCTGAGGGGTGTACGCCTTGCTCGTCGGGCGTTCGGCGCGGGGGTCGGTCTGGCCGATGACCTGGCCCGTGCGGAAGCCGCCTCCGGAGAAGAGGGCGAAGCCGGCTCGCGGCCAGTGGTCGCGACCGCCGGCGAAGTTGATGCGCGGTGTGCGGCCGAACTCGCCCCACACGATGACCGCCACGTCCTTGTCGAGGCCGCGCTGGTAGAGGTCGGTGATTAGCGCGTAGATCGACCGGTCATACACCGGGAGCTTTTCGCGCAGCCGCTCGAAGACGTTGCCGGTGGGCGAGGCGTCGTTGACCTTGCCGTGATCGTCCCAGCCTCCTTCGGTCAGCGTGATGAACGGCACGCCCGCCTCGGCCAGCCGCCGGGCGAGCAAAAACCGTGAGGCGTGCCACGTGTGGCCAGCCTGGTAACTCCACTGGAATTTCGTGTCGGGTCCGTAGAGCGCCTGCGTCTCGGGCGATTCCTGTTCGAGGTCGAAGGCGTTGCGCACCTGGGGCGACGTCAGCATGTCGACGGCCTTCGCGTTGTAGTAGTCGACCGCCTCCAACTGGTTCGCGACATCCAGATCGTGGCGCAGGCGGTCGAACGTGCGACGCAGTGACTGGCGGTCGTCGAGACGACTCAGCCCGACCTCGGCCTTCAGTTCGAGGTTCCCGACGACATCCCCTTTCGGCTCGAAGGGAGCATGCGCCGGGCCGAGGTACATCGGCACCTCCGCCGCAGCGACGTTGTAGAAGTCGCTGCCTCCGAGGCTGATGTAGTTCGGCAAGAGCGAACGCTCGCCGCTGCGCAGCTTGCTGATGATCGAGCCGACGGCCGGACGAATGGGCGGCGACAGGAACGGTGCATTCGGAGCGGCGGGGAAGCCCGTGTAAACCTCCTGCATCTGATGGTCCCCCTGCTTGAACGTCAGGTTGCGGACCACGGCGAGCTTGTCGGCGATCTTCGTCTGCAACGGCATGTGCTCGCAGATGTCGAGGCCGGGGAGATTCGTGGCGATCGGCCGGAACTCGCCCCGATATTCGGCGGGAGCGTCCGGCTTCATGTCGTACATGTCGATGTGACTGGGACCACCAGGGAGGCAGATGAGAATGACCGACTTCGGAATGGTCGATGACGCGCCCGCCTCGGCCCGCAGCCGAAGCAGGTCGGCCAGGCCGAGGCCGCCAAGCCCCAGCGCACCCGCCTTGAGAAAGTTGCGGCGGCTCACGCCAACACAGAACGAGGACCGCGATCCGGAAAGAGTCAACATGACAAAGTCCTGGCGCGAAAGGGAAACTCGGCGGGCGATGTCGCGCCGACACTCCGGGGTGGGGCTTGCCGCGACACTGTCCATCTCGGCCCATTGGGTGGAGGATCACGACGGCATCCTAACCTGACATCGGATCGCGAGCCAAACACACTTCGGCAAAGTTTCCTTCAACCCCATCGCCAGGACGATCGCGAGTTCAGATCAGTGAGTACGTAACGAACGGATTCTCACACGGGTTGCCGAGCGTGACGTGCAGGCGGCGCTGTTCGGGTTCGGCGATCAAGGCGGCGACGGTTTTGCCGGAGCTGGCCAGCATCGGACCGCTCGGACCGGCGTGCGAATGGCGGCAAATACTCACGGGATGGCCGGCGTGATCGGCGAGGAATTGCTGGACGTCCTTCAGGCGGATCGAACCGAACTTCTCGTCGATCAGCATCCGCAGCCGG
>JANODP010000237.1:0-6765 GCA_031412755.1 Schlesneria sp.
CCCTCACCCCCCTCCCCCCCGCCCCACCCCCCTCGCCCCTCAGCCATTCCGGCGATCACCTGCTCGATTCAGTACCGCCCGGCGCGTGGATCGTGTTGTTCGAGTTGGACGAGATCGTGCGCGAGGGAAAGCAGTACCTGGACCGGCTCGCCGATCGAAAGGGATTGTTCAGCGTCGAATCGACGCTCGAACGGTGTTCGCGGCGCGGCTGGTTGAATCTCGCGCCGATCGTGGCGGGCAGTTTCGAAACGACGTGCCATCTGCGGATCGACTCGATTGAAAAGTTTGGCGGTCCGAAGACGGAGGCGTTCCAGGAACTCGAACGAGTCGTCCAGCAGGACGAGATGGTCCTGATCGCCTGCCACAACGAAGCGGCTCGCCAGCGCATGGCCGAACTGTTGCAGGAGGTCTACGCGCCGGAGCCGCCTCCCGCTGAAACATCCGAGGCCGCGCCCGATTCGATGGTTCCTCGGAGCGGGGGACGTGAGTCCCCTGTTTCCGCGTCGTCCGGTAGGAGTTCTCCTTCGCTCGACCAAATGACCGCCGGCGGTTCGCCGCTCAAGAAGTTCTTGAGGAAACGGGGAGCCGACGAGGCGCAATCCGAGGCGGGGGCGAGTTCCGTGGGCGACGCGGAAACAGGGGACTCACGTCCCCCGCTCCCAAAATCGGAAGAAAGGTCGGAAGAAAGGAATGAAGAAGAGAAGACGGCAGAGGGCTTGCGCCCGAAGACGTTTGCCGATCGGGTGACATTGTGCGTCGGACACGTTTCGCGCGGGTTCCGGCTCGTCGCTGAACGGATCGTGGTTCTGAGCGACAACGAACTCTTTCACCGCCACGAACTGCAACGGGCGGCTCCGCGGAAGAGTCGTCTTGAATCGCGGGCCATCGACACGTTCCTCGACCTGTCGCCGGGAGATCTCGTCGTGCATCTCTCGCACGGGATCGCGCGGTTTCGCGGGATGGAGGTGCAGGCCAAGGGCGAGCTGATCGAGGAGATGCTGTCGCTCGAATTCGCCGACGACTTGAAGATGCAGGTTCCCGTCTCGCTGATCCACCTCGTACAGAAGTACGTCGGCGGGACAAAGGGGACGCCGGAACTGTCGAAGTACGGCGGGACCAGTTGGGCGAACAAGAAGAAGCGCGTGACCGAGGCCGTCAGCGACATGGCGGCCGACATGCTCAAGCTGCAGGCCGAGCGGGACCTCAAGCCGGGGCTGGCCTGCCCTCCCGACAGCCACTGGGTCGAGGAGTTTGACGCGGCGTTTCCCTATACCGAAACCGGCGATCAACTGCGCGCCATCGCCGACACGAAGGAAGACCAGCAACGACAGCGGCCGATGGACCGGCTGATCTGCGGCGACGTCGGTTACGGCAAGACCGAGGTCGCGATGCGCGCCGCCTTCAAGGCGGTCGATGCCGGACGACAGGTTGCGATCCTCGTCCCGACCACCGTCCTGTGTGAACAGCATTTCCGCAGCTTCAGCGAGCGGATGGCCGAGTTCCCCGTCAACATCGCTTCGCTCAACCGGTTCCGCTCGCCCGCCGAGACGCGCGACGTCCTGCAGGGTTTGGCTGACGGCTCGATCGACATCGCGATCGGCACGCACCGGCTGGTCAGCAAGGACGTGAAGTTCAAGGACCTCGGTCTGCTGGTGATCGACGAAGAGCAGCGCTTCGGGGTCGAGGTCAAGGAGTTGCTCAAACACATGCGGCTCGAGGTCGATGTGCTCACGCTGTCGGCGACGCCCATCCCGCGAACGCTGCACATGTCGCTGGTCGGCGTGCGAGACATCTCGAATCTGGAGACGCCGCCTCACGACCGCATGGCGGTCGAGACGCGCATCTGCCGCTGGGATGGCGAGCTGATCCGCTCCAGCATCGTCCGCGAATTGAACCGCAACGGGCAGACGTTCTTCGTCCACAACCGCGTCTACAACATCCAGTCGATTGCCGACAAGATCCGCAGCCTGGTTCCCGAGGCGACCGTCGACATCGTGCATGGCCAGATGGGCGAGGACGACATGGAGGCCGCGATGCTCGGCTTCGTCGAGGGGCGGACCGACGTGCTCGTGGCGACGACGATCATCGAAAGCGGTCTCGACATCCCCAATGCCAACACGATCTTCATTCATCAGGCCGACAAGTACGGCCTCGCCGATCTGCACCAGCTTCGCGGGCGGGTCGGCCGGTACAAGCACCAGGCGTACTGCTACCTGGTGCTCGAAGAGGGGCGGACGCTCACGCCGCAGGCCTCTCGCCGCCTGAAGGCGATTCAGGAGTACAGCGAACTCGGCGCGGGATTCAAGATCGCGATGAGAGACCTCGAAATCCGCGGGGCGGGCAACATCCTGGGGACGGAACAATCGGGCCACATCGCGGCGGTCGGTTATGAACTCTACTGCCAACTTCTGGAGAACGCCGTCCGCGCGATCAAGCGCGAACCACTGCGCGAGTACCATCACGTCGAGATCTCGCTCCCCATCGAGTCCTTCCTCCCCTCGACCTACATCCCCGACGGGCGGCCGAAGATCGAGATGTACCGCAAGCTGTCGTCGGTCTCGTCGCTGGAACAGCTCGCCGAATTGAAGGAGGAGTTCCGCGACCGGTTCGGTCCGCTCCCGGCCCCCGCCGAGCGGATGTTTGTGATTCGCGAACTGCAACTGCTGGCCTGGCGCTGGAAGATCGATCACATTCGCGTCCACGAGGGGGACATCGTGTTGGGCTATCTCAACCCGCGGCTGATCGCCCGGCTGGCCAAGTACAGTTACACGACCCTGCGCGTCGTCGACGATCGCGAGGCCTGCCTGATCCTGCCGCCGAAGCTCAAGGGAACCAAGGCCCTGCTGAGGCTGTTAAAAGAGACCTTGCAGCTAAGTCCGGGCTGAGACTACAACCCGACGCCGTCAAAGCGGAAATCTCAAATCTCAAGTTCCAAATCCCAAACAAATCCCAAATCCCAAAGTCTGAGAACTTCAAACGATCCCTATCGCGGATCAGCTTGAACGGCGAGTCGCCGTACCAGGACGCCGTCGATTCATCGGCGTCTTCGTGTTTGAATTTGTCATTTGGAGTTTGTGATTCGTTTGGTTTTTGGTTCTTGAAGTTTGAGATTTCCTCTCCCCAGCCACTTCCACCAAAGCTGGCCACCACCATGCGTCGGGCCGTTCTCCTGCTGCTGATCGTGCTTTCTTGTGCCGCCTGCAACGGTGTGCAGAAGAAGCATGAGAACCCCGTGATGGTTCAAGCGCCCCGCCGCGTGCAGCCTCAACCGGGCGCAGAGACGCAAATTGCGGAGGCGCCACCGGGTTCCAAACCTGCTGACGACGACAAACAGATCAAGCCGGTCTCGGGGGAAAATGGCGAGTCGCTGAGTGCCGATCCGTGGGCGGACTGGCGGGATGACTCCGCCATTTACAACTCCAGGGTCGCGGCGACGGTGAATGGCGCGCCGATTCTGAACGGCGACATTCTGGACAAGTATTCTGTCGTCATTGTGAAAGTCCGCGAGCAGATGCAGGATCTGTGGGATCACCCCGAGAAGCTTCAGAAAGGACAGTCCCGACCGACACCGAAGGACTTTGAGCAGTTCCGCGAGATGCTCGTCCAGCGCGATCTCGCCGGACATGTGCAGCGCCGGTTGCTCGTCGAACGGATGAAGTCGAGCCTGAAGCCCGATCAGATCAAGGCGATGGACGCTCACATCGATCAGCTCTTCGACCGGGAGATCGACAAGTTGAAGCGCGAGTTGAAGGTCTCGACCCGCACGGAGCTCGAACTGGAGCTCAACAAGAAGGGGACGACGCTTCAAAACGTGAAGGACAACTTTGCCACCGAACGGCTGGCGATGGAATACATCGTCCTCAAGTCCGAAAAGCCCGAGCCGATCGACCGGCTCGATC
Source organism: Schlesneria sp. (assembly GCA_031412755.1). GTDB lineage: Bacteria > Planctomycetota > Planctomycetia > Planctomycetales > Planctomycetaceae > Schlesneria. Next base: position 3,900 of record JANODP010000237.1, read on the forward strand.
TGGTGGCGTACTACAAGGAACATCTCGACGAATACGCGATCCCCGCCAAAGTGAAGTGGGAACAGATTCAGGTCTCCTTCGGACCGGAGCGATCCAAGTCGGACGCGAAGAAGCGGATCGAGGCCGCCCTGCGGGAACTCGACAGCGGCGTCCCCTTCGATCAAGTCGCCAGGAAGTACTCGGACGGATCGACGGCGAAAGAGGGAGGCCAGCGGGATTGGATGGAAGCCGGCAACCTGGCCGACACCAAGCTCGAAAAGAAACTGTTCGAGCTACCGGTTGGGCAACTGAGCCCGCTCCACGAAGGATCGTCGGGCTGGCATGTCGTTCGAGTCGTGGAACGCCAGCAGGCGGGCCGCGTCCCCTTCGGTCAGGTCCAGGACGAAATCCGCAAGAAGATCGAAGACAACCAGAACAAGAACCGACCCAAGAAGCTGTTCGAGCAACTCTTTTCGGAAGCGATCATCGAATCGCGGTACGACCTGCCGCAGCAGCAGTAGCACGAGTGGCCCATCTCGAAGGGTGAGCCGCGTCCTTGTCCGCGAGTATGACTCCACCCGGCCAAGCAGGCGCTGGTGTCGCGGCGAACAACCCGTTGAAAAACGAGTGCCACGGCTGTGTCAGCCGTGAGAACGGTCACAAGTCTCACGACACTCACACGGCTGGCACAGCCGTGGCACTCGATCAATCCCTTTCATCCCTTCGTCAGCGCCTCATCGAGATTGAGCAGCGTGCTGGCGAAGATGGTCCAGGCGGCGAGTTCACTCGGGTCGAGTTGGCTCTCGCTCGGCGACTCGCCCACCTTCAACAGCGCCTCGGCCTTGTCGGCTCGTCGGCGGTAGTCGGCCAGTTGTTCTTCGACGAGTTGTCGCAGCAGCTTCCGTTCGCGCTCGGTCGGTGCGCGGGCGACGACGTGTCGGAAGGCGAATGTCAGCCGCTCGTCCGTCGTCGCGCCACCCTCTTTCAAGATCCGTTCGGCGAACTTGCGAGAGGCTTCGACGTAGGTCGGATCGTTGAGCAGGATCAGTGCCTGCAACGGCGTGTTGGTGCGGGCACGTCGCACGGTGCAGGTCTCCCGGTCGGGGGCATCAAACGTCGAGAGCGTCGGCGGCGGTGCGGTGCGCTTCCAAAAGGTGTACATGGTGCGGCGGTAAAGGTCCGCGCCGCTGCTCTGTTTGTAGACCTGGGCCGTCCATTGATAGCCGTCCTGTCGCGAGGCGAGCTCTTCCCAGATGCCGGCCGGCTGGTACGGCGAGACGCTCGCGCCGCCGATGCGCTGGTCCAGCAGGCCGCTCACCGCCAAAGCCTGATCGCGCACGAACTCGGCCTGCAGACGGAAGCGACTGCCGCGTGCGAGCAACCGGTTCTCGGGGTCTCGGTGAAGCAAAGCGGGCGTCACGCGCGATGCCTGCCGGTACGTCGCCGACGTGACGAGCAGGCGGATCAGGTGCTTGGTGTCCCAGGGGAGTCGAGAGTCGAGGGACGAGAGTCGAGAGCCAGAAGAAGAGGTTGAGTCGGGAGCCGCATCTGGTTTGGCTCTTGACTCTCGACTCTCCGCTCTCGTCTCGCCCCGAAATTCCACCGCCAGCCAATCGAGCAACTCCGCGTGGCTCGGTTGCTCGCCCTGCGAGCCGAAGTCCTCGCTCGTCTTGACCAGGCCGAGGCCGAACAGCATCTGCCAGTAACGATTGACGATGACGCGGCTCGTCAGCGGATGCCGTTCGTCCACGAGCCACCTCGCCAGGCCGAGCCGATTTTGAGGCAGACCCTCGGCGAGCGGAGGCAGGAACGACGGCGTGGCGGCGGCGACTTTGTCTCCCTTCTTGTCGTACTGGCCGCGCATCAGGATGAACGTGTCGCGCGGAGCGGCCATCTCCTGCATGACCATTGTCGTCGGGAACGACTTCTCGAACTCGTCCACTTCCTTCTTGCGGGCGGCGATCGTTTCGCTCAGCTTCTTCCCCTGAACCTGCTCGCGGAAGTACTTGCTCAGTTCCTGCTGTTGAGCGTCGGTGCGATCGGTCGCCTTCAAGATCGCGACGATGTTTTCGGGCAGCGGCGTCTTACCGTGGGGATCGGTCGCCGACGTGATCGAGACGCGGAACCGTCCCGGCTGGTGCTGCGCGAATTGCGAGTTGAAGGCCAGCGTGATCGTCAGCGGCGCGGGTTGGCCCTGCAGGCGGATCGGCTCGGACAACTCGAAGATTGCGTGGTGCGGCCGGCCGACGTCGGGATGGATCGCCCAACCCGAACGGCCACTGGCGTCGAGCACGTTCGCGATGGGAAAGTCCTTTTGGCTGAAGTCGGCCGACGCCCGTTCGATCTTCTGTGGGCGGGGTTTTCGCCGGTCATCGGTTGGGCCGAGGCCCACCGTCACGCTCGTCATGACGATGTTGCCGTTGACGCTTCGCCCCGGTCCCTTGCCCGGCAGCATCTCGTCCGGCAGGACGTCGAGCTTCACCGCCGTGATCGTTCCCTCAACAGGAGCCGCGATGGTGTAGGTCTCGGTCGCGGGATTGGCTTCGGTCGCCGTGATGGTTCCGTCTTCGAGCAGCTTCAGCGTCGAGCCGTTCGCCGCCTTGAGCGAGTCCGGTTTGAGGACCGTCCACTCGGCGGGCTTCTCGTCGCGCGCGGATTGCTCCCACAGACGCTGGGCTTCAACCAGTTCCGGCCCGGTCGCGGCGAGTTGTTTCTCCAGCGAGACGATCCCCGCGCGAAGTTCGTTCAACTTCGTCTGCTGTTCGCGCGTCGGCGACTTCAACACCGGAGCGGCGTTCCCCTTCGAGCCATCGAGACCGTTCTCGGGGACGTTGTGGAAGAAGGCGTAGAGGCCGTAATAGTCCTTCTGCGAGATCGGGTCGAACTT
>JANODP010000238.1:0-3129 GCA_031412755.1 Schlesneria sp.
TACATCACCAGCCTGTCCCGCGTCATCCGCCCCACCGCCAACGACCTCGACAACCCCCAACTCCTCCACAGACTCGCCAAGACGATCGCTCCTACCAAAACTTGACTCAAAGAGTCATATTTGGAACTCGAAGGAGTCTAATCGGCTGTCCTCGACGACGCCACGCGGCAATCTCACGTCGCCGTCAGCGAAATGTGAACGGCCTGCGCCGGGTCGGTGTTGGGGAAATCACTGCGCCAGTGCGTCCCCCGGCTTTCGACCCTGGCCGCCGCCGCCCGGATCATCAGCCTCGCGACGAGCAGCATGTTTTGCAGCTCCCAACCCTGAGTCGATTGGAACTCGCGCGGGCCGACGTAGCGGTCCCAGAACTCGACCTGTTGCCGGGCGGCTTCCAATCCCTCGGCGTTTCGTTCGATCCCGACGTTGCGCCACATCTCGCTGTTGAGCGAGTTGAGCAAATCGTCGAGCTTCAGGCTGGCGTCGGCCGGCGGAGTCGACGGCGGATCGGATTCGAGCGACAGGGCCGTGAACTGGTCGGCCTCACCCAACGCGGCCTCGGAGGCGTTGCGGCCGGCCCGCAAACCGAAGACGAGTCCTTCGAGCAGGCTGTTGCTCGCCAGTCGATTCGCGCCGTGCAGGCCGCTGGACGTCACTTCGCCCGCCGCCCACAGTCGCGGCAACGTGGTCCGGGCTTCGGCATCGACCGAGACGCCGCCGATCATGTAGTGCGCACCGGGCCGCACCGGAATCTGATCGCGCGTCAGATCGAGGCCGAAGTCGGCGCAGACCTGTCCGATGTGCGGGAACCGTTCGTGGACCAGCGACTTGTCGAGATGAGTCACGTCGAGATAGACGCAGTGATGCCGCGTCTTCTCCATCTGTCGCGTGATGGCCCGGCTGACGATGTCGCGCGGAGCGAGTTCCGCGGCCGGATCGTAGTCCGGCATGAAACGGTGGCCGTGGCAGTCGCGCAGCAGCCCCCCCTCGCCGCGCACGGCCTCCGAGATCAGGTGCCGCGACGAACCGGCGATGTAGAGCACCGTCGGATGGAACTGCATGAACTCCATGTCGCGCACTTCGCAGCCCGCGCGAAACGCCATCGCCTGACCGTCGGCCGTGGCGATCTCGGGGTTCGTCGTTTCCCGAAACAGCCGCCCCGCTCCGCCCGTCGCGAGAATGGTTTGCTTGGCCCAGACGAAGGTCTTGCCGTGTTCGGGATTCCAGACGAGTGCGCCGCGACATTCGCCGTGGTGGGTGAGCAGGTCGATCGTGAACGTCTTTTCCCAGATGTCGAGATGCGGTTCGCGACGGACCCGTTCGATCAGCGCCCGCATGACCTCCTTGCCCGTCGCGTCTCCCAAGGCATGCACGATACGCCGATGGCTGTGCCCCCCCTCCTGCGTGAGGGCCATCTCTCCATCCGCATGATCGAACACGGTACCGAGCGCGATCAGTTCCCGAATCCGCTCGGGAGCCTCCCGCACGACGGTCTCGACGATGTCGCGATGGCACAGCCCCTTGCCGGCCGCCAGCGTGTCGGCTACATGGTTGGCGAAGTCGTCGAACGGATCGAACACTCCCGCGATGCCGCCCTGCGCGTAGGTGCTGTTCGACTGGCTGATCACGTCCTTTGTCGCGAGGACGACCTGCAACTGGGGATCGACCGCCAGCGCCGCCCGAATTCCCGTGATCCCCGCCCCAATGATGAGCACGTCCGTAAACAGATGCGGCACCCGCTTCGGATTGAAGCGGACGAGGTGGCGACGCTTGGGAGTCACTCGAATTGGTGGCATGGCGAACACTCGTTCTTTGCAGCGAAAGTGGCCCCCGACGAGACCTGAGGCTGCCCCCACTCGGGAACTGTTTTGAAAGACCACAGGAGTATCTCGCGAACAATACCCCTGCCGCGTGACGTCGCGCGTGGCATGAAGTAGAGTGACTCGCCACACCGTTTGGCAACCGAACCGATCCTCGAACCAGTGACCCTCGACACGCATGGCCATCGAATTCCACTGTCCGTATTGCACGGCTCTGATCCGCGTTCCCGACAATGCCGGAGGGGGCAAGGGCAAGTGCCCCAAGTGTGCAACGCGGCTGACCGTCCCCAGGGTCTCCGCCCCCAAGCCGGCCACTCCCAAGCCGGCCGCACCGCCACCCGCGGAAACGCCTGTTCTGTTCGCAGCCCCTTCCGTCGAGGAATCGCCGTTCGCAGGAGTAACCGCGCCGCCCGTGGTTGATGACGGCACGTTCGCATTCGCTGAAGCCGACCCTGATGTGTCGGCAGAGCCCGACGAGACGGTCCCCTTCGGGTTCCCGGAGACTCATTCACCTCAGGCTGCGGCAACGTCTCCGCACACCGCACGGCCGGCCATCCGCCCGAAACGCTCTCTCGTCCGGAAGCTGGGTCGCGGTCTGTGGCTGGTTCCGGTCAACATCGCACTGGCCCTGGGTGGAGTCGTCGGCTGGTACGCCTGGCAGCACTATCAGAGCGAACAGCTCGGCGGCGAGTTGATCGCCGAAACGGCCGACGAACTCGAACTTCCCCCCGCGTTGATCGAAAAGTCGTCGATCAAGCAACCGTCCGACGATGTGCAGGCGGTCTTGGTCGACCTGGAGAAATCTCCGGTTCCGCTGCTGAGCAGTCTGATGCAGGTTCAATTTCGCGGCTCGAACCGGGGGGTGCTCGTGCAGTTGAGCGCGGGCCAGTCGGCCCGGTTCTATCGGGTCGAGGTGGGCGACAACAAGCCGCTGGCGAAGTACCTCGCCAAACACGCGGCCGATTTCGAACAGCGGCGGATGAAGGACATCGAACAGGCGGCAACGGCCTTTGCCATTCAGTACCGCAAGGTCATTGCGAAGAAGGACGACCAGTCGTCGCTGACGGACTTTCGCAACACGCTGGCACTGCCGGCCCTCGTTCGTGGACTGGGCTATCACGTGGCGGCGACACACGGCCGAACGATCTATCCGTGCGTGTACGAGGATCACGAGGGAGCCTTGTATTTCCTGCTCCCTCCCGATGCGAAGTCATTTGAAATCTCGGGACGCGTGGACGACAAAACCGTCCTCTTCCCAGCTCGATACAAGGTCAATGTGGCCGGAATGATGAAAGTCCCTGCGAAGAAGGAC
>JANODP010000239.1:0-8133 GCA_031412755.1 Schlesneria sp.
CACCCCGCCACCTCCGAATGGAGAAGGCGACGAAGGCATCGCGACCGGTCCACCCAAGGAGCCTCCTCCCATCATCATGTCCGACGTTGCGACCTGTGGTAACGGCACGGTTTGGTCCGCATAGAGTGGCAGTCGCTGGCGAAGAGCTTTCTGGGCGGTCACCGGGAGTTGAGTATCGACCGCCGTCCACAAGTCGTTCTCCAGTTTGGCGAGGTCGTCGCCGAACTGGTTGATCGTCGCAATCTGGAAGCCATCTTCCGTCGTGTACTCACAGTGCGCCGCTTCAATTTTGAGATACTCCCGGTGAATGTCGGTGAGAATCTTCTCGACCGTGACACGCTGTGCGGGCGTCAGTTCGTCGGTGCCGAAGCCGTCGGGATGCAGCTTCACTCCGTCGGCCGTGAACTGCACGAGGGCGTTCACTTCGTAAGGGTCGCGAGCCGCCTCTTCGAGTTGTTTCTGTCGCTCTTGCTCCTGTTGCTGACGTTGGACCTCAGACACGTAGCGTTGAATCGCAATTTTTCGATCTGCGGGTGGGGTCGGGTCTAGGTGTGCTTCGCTTGGCCCTGGTAGTTGGTTCAGCCAATAGATAAAGAACACGGTCCCCATCAAGCCCGAGAATGTTCCCATCGCGATGATCAGAGCCATCACAATGCTCTTGCCAACCGACCATGAGCGACGAGGTTTCATGGTTTTTCTGGGACCAGCCGCGACGGGCTGGCTGCGGAGCGATTCCACGTCGAGTTTGACAGCGCTTGCCTGTTGGTAGCGGCGGTCGGGTTCCTTTTCGAGCGTGCGAAGAACGATCTCGTCGAGCCGCACGTCGAGCGCGTACTTCTGCGACGGCGGGGCGAAGCGGCCCAGAGGCAGCTCACCCGTGAGCAACTCGTAAAAGACGACGCCCAGCGAAAAGATGTCGGCTCGATGATCGATGCTGCGGCTTCCCTCCATCTGCTCGGGCGCCATGTAGGCGGGCGTTCCCATGATCTGGTGCGTGCCGGTCAGAGTCGGGACGTTGGCCGGTTTGCCGAGCAGCTTCGCCAAGCCGAAGTCTGCGATTTTCACCCGGCCCCGTTTGTCGATCAAAATATTCTCGGGCTTGATGTCGCGGTGGACGATCCCTTCCTCATGAGCGAACTGCAGCGCGTCGCAGATCTGGCCGACAATACCGAGCGCCGCACTCGGCGAGATATGGCGGGGCGGATCGTGCGGCACGGGTGGCGCGGGTGCTGGAGCGGCCTCATCCTCCCGATGGATCTGCTGTGACGGGAGGCTCGAACGGATCGCTGCCGCGTCGGCAACCAACCCGGCGCGAATCGCCTGGCGGAGCGTGACGCCATCCACGAACTCCATCAGCAGGTAGAAGACGCCGTCGCGCTGGCCAAACTCGTATACGGTGACGATGTGTTGATGACTGAGCTGTGCCAGAGTGCGGGCTTCCCGCTGAAACCGTTCGGCGAAGTTCGGGTCGCTCGCCACTTCGTCCGGCAGCACCTTGAGGGCCGCCCAGCGGTCGAGTTCGCGCTGGCGGACCTTGTAGACCGCACCCATGCCCCCCTGGCCGAGCAGCGCCACGATCTCCCATTGCGGGAACTTCGGCGTCAATTCCTCCACGGTGGGAGGAATCCAACCGCGTCGCGATCCGGAGCCGCTCCCGCCGCTCCCTTCGCCGGCCGCGCCGGTCAGCGTGCTCGGAGACATTCCCTGTTTGAGCAGGCAGGCGGGACAGAGGCCCGGTGGAAAGTGAGGCGGCAGCGGAGCGTTGCATTGCAGGCAGTTGGTCGGTTCGGTCATGACGGCACCTGACAGAGGATGCGTGGGTGTGAAGGGAGCCTACCGTGAAGAGAAGCATCTTCCGAGAAACGTTACACGAAATTTTGCCCCGCAACCGGATGTTTGCTCCCATTGATGCCGTCGTGGGAAACGAATAGCCTTCGCGAAGCTTCGTGACACCCTTTGGAAAGAGCATCATGACCGCGCGTCCCTTCGTTCGTTTGCACCCGGATGACACCATCGCCGTCGCTGCGCGGCAGGTTTCCGAGGGGACCAGTTTCTCATTTGAAGACATCGGCCCGGTGACGACTCGCGAAGAGATCGACATGGGGCACAAGGTGGCCCTGCGACCGATGGCCACTGGCCAGCCGATCAAGAAGTTCGGGCAGACGATCGGCTTCGCGGCGACGTCGATCGAGCCGGGTGATTGGGTTCACGTCCACAATGTCACGGCGGGAGACCTGAAGCTCGATTACGCCTTCTGTTCCGAGATTCCTCCGACGCCGACACCGATCACCGGTCGAACGTTTCAAGGGTATCGCCGCCCCGATGGACGCGCGGCGACTCGCAACTACATCGGCATCGTCTCGACCGTGAATTGTTCCGCGACGGCGTCAAAATACGCGGCTCAACGATTCGACACGGCCCTGCTCGAACAATTCCCGAACGTTGATGGAGTCGTCCCGCTGATCCACAAGGGTGGCTGCGCGATGCAATTCGGCGGCGAGGACCACAAGCAACTGACACGCACCTTGGCCGGCTTTGCCAAGCATCCGAACATTGCGGCCTACATCGTCATCGGCCTCGGATGTGAGACGGCTCAGGCGTCGTTCCTGATGGACAACGGCGGACTGCTGCAACTCGGCGGTACCTCGCAACTGCCGGGGACCAATCCGCTGGTGATGAACATTCAGGAGCAGGGGGGCGTGGCGAAGACGGTCGCGCGCGCGGTCGCCGCCATTCGCGAACTGCTGCCCGAAGTGAACAAGGTCCGGCGCGTGCCGATCCCGGTTTCCGAAATCATGGTCGGACTGAACTGCGGCGGCAGCGATGGCAACAGCGGCACCACGGCCAATCCCGCGCTGGGCTACTGCACCGATTTGCTCGTCGCACACGGCGGCACGTCGGTCCTCGCCGAAACGCCCGAGGCGGTTGGGGGAGAGCATCTGCTCACGCGGCGGTCGGCCTCGCCCGAAGTGGCCCAGGCGATGCTGGACCGGATTCAGTGGTGGATCGACTACACCGCCAAGTTCGGCCAGCGCGTCGACATCAATCCGTCGGTCGGCAACAAGAAGGGTGGTCTGACCACGATCTACGAGAAGTCGCTCGGAGCCATCGCCAAGGGAGGCACCACCGCCCTGAACGGAGTCTTCGAGTACTCCGAGCCGGTCACGAAGCGCGGTTTTGTGTTCATGGACACTCCCGGTTACGACCCGGCCTCGGTGACGGGACTCGTCGCGGGGGGAGCCAACGTCGTCTGCTTCACGACCGGCCGCGGAAGCTGCTTCGGCTGCAAGCCGGTCCCGTCGATCAAGATCGCCACGAACACGCCGATGTACGAACGGATGGTTGATGACATGGACATCAACGCCGGACGAATCCTCGACGGTGCCACGATCGAAGAAGTCGGCCGCGAGATTTTTGAAGAAGTCATCGCCGTAGCGGGCGGCAAAAAAACCAAGAGCGAAGCCCAGGGAATCGGCGACGAAGAATTCTGCCCGTGGACGTCCGGGCCGATCACGTGAGACTTCGCGAGGCTCGTTCATGACAGAACCGATCGCCTACCTGAACGGCGAGTACGTCCCGATCTCGCGGGCCTCACTCCATGTCTTCGATCTTGGTGTCGTGGGTGGAGCATCGGTGAGCGAGATGGCGCGGACGTTTCGTCACGCGCCGTTTCGACTCGATGAGCATCTGGCTCGGTTGAGACAGTCACTCGAAATCGTCGATTCTTATTTGGGACTGACGATGGCCGAGCTCAAAGCAATCTGTGAGCGGGTCGTCTCGGAAAATGCGAAGCTCATCCCAGCACATCACGACCTCGGACTAATCGTGTTTGTAACAGCGGGACAGAATTTGACATACCTCGGTCACGCGGCAAAAGATCTCGTTCGGCGAGCGACCGTCTGCGTGCATACGTTTCTGCTGCCGTTCGAGTTGTGGGCGGAGAAATATGAGACCGGCATCCATCTCGTGACGGTCAGGACTCGCAGCATGCCTGACGACGTGATACCGGCCGCCATCAAGCATCGCAGTCGGCTGCACTGGCATCTGGCGGATCGCGAGGCCAAGCGGATCGATCCTGCGGCAATGCCGGTGCTGACAGACCACGAAGGCTATCTCACCGAAACCCCCACAGGCAACCTTTGTGTCGTAGATACAGGGACCATCTTCACGCCAGCAAACCACGTGCTGGAAGGCATCAGTCGCGACTGCATCGCGGGTTTGGCGGCATCGTTACAAATGGTCTACGCGTTGCAGGATCGAGTCACCACCGACGACTTGGCCAGCGCTGACGAGGCATTCCTCACTTCGACTCCCACGTGCCTGTTGCCGGTCACGAAGTTCAATGGTCAACCCATAGGAAGCGGTCGCCCCGGACCGATCTTCCGGAAGCTGATCGACACCTGGAGTCAAATGGTCGGCATCGACATTGTCGAACAGATGCGGACCATTGCCGAAGAGCGTGGCGGAAACCCTACGTGACTGTTCCGGCTCACCTTGAAGCAGAACTCGAATCGGTTCAAATCCACGTCCCAACACAAGGCGTGTTAGATGAAGGGCGTGATCCCCGGTTGAGCCATCGGGGCCACTTCCACCTTGGTGTCCCAGCCGGTGATCTCGGGGACGAGGACTTCCTTCGAGTTCAGCATTTGGTCCCAGGCGAGTTGCTTGCCGGTGTAGCCCGCCGTGCGGCCCAGGATGCCGGCTAGCGTGCTCGTCACCATGCGGTCGCCGTCGTTGATCGGCTTGCCGATGCGGATCGACTCGAAGAACTCATCGTGCTCGATCTGGTACATGTCGCGCGACTTGGGGCCTTCGTACGTCCAGGGGTTGGCCCCCTCGATCGAGACCCCCGTGTCACCCCCTCCGCGAATCGTGGCCGTTCCCTTCGTGCCGAGGACGTACAGGCTGTTCTCGGAGTGGCAGCCGGGGATCTGACGCTGGGCCATGAAGCCGCGCGTGCCGTTCGCCCATTCGTAGTTGACCTCGATGTGGTCGAAGATGTTGCCGCCGTGAGCGGGAATCTGGCGACCACCCAGGGCCGTACAGCGGGTTGGCGGGACATCCTTCATCACCCACTGCAGCCAGTCCACGGTGTGAATCGCCTGCTCGACGAGACCGTCTCCCGAGAGCCAGGTGAAGTTGTACCAGTTGCGCACCATCCACTCGAGATCCGTGATTCCCTCGGGGCGAGTCTTCGCGGGGGGCATCGGCTTGACCGGGCTCGTGAGGTACGTGCCATAGACCGCCAGCACGTCGCCGATCTGCCCGTCGTGAATTCGTTTGAAGAACTCGCGGCGCGGCGTGTCGTAGCGCCAGCAGAATCCCGCGACCATGGCCAGCTTCTTCTCTTTGGCGATCTTCACCGATTCGATGACCGACCGGACACCAGGAGCGTCGGTCGCCATCGGCTTCTCGGTGAAGATATGCTTGCCCGCCTCCACCGCCGCACGCAGATGCACGGGACGAAATCCCGGCGGCGAGGCGAGCAGCACCACGTCACAGTTGTCGATGACCCGCTTGTAGCTGTCGAGTCCCACAAACGTGAAGTCGTCGGAGACGGCGACCTGCTCGGCGATGCGGGCGTTCCCCTTGAGGGTTTTCAGGCAGACGTTGTCGATCTGGGTACGAAACACATCGCCCACCGCCACGAGCTTCGTTTGCGAGTCGGCGGTCAGCGCCTGCTGAGCCGCTCCCGTACCCCGTCCGCCGCATCCGACCAGTCCGACTTTGAGTTGATCGCTGCCCGCCGCAAACGCGCGGGCATTCATCGTCAGGTTGAGGCCCACCGTGCCCGCCACGACCGCACCGGTCTTGAGAAAGTCCCGTCGCGAGGCAGGCTGAGTGGTGGTCGTTTCTGGCTGAATCTTGTCCGTCATGGGGAGCGTCTCCGCAACGAGGTCAGGTGGGTGAATGGCCGAAGGCGAGGCGGCCATGCTACAAATCGGCTCGACACGATGCGAGCCGTCCGGTCACGGGAAGTCGCACTTTTCCGGTAGGGCTCCGTTCACTCTTCGAGACGCTTCCGTTTGCCCGTGGTTCTGACTCATGCCTCCCCGCCTCGGTTATCCCAATCTCGGACTTGGTGTCGGCCTGCGAACGGTTCACTTTGAGCACATTCTGCGCGAACAACCGGCGGTCGACTGGTTCGAGATCATCTCCGAAAACTTCATGGATTCTCGTGGTCGTCCGCGCCACGTTCTCGATCAGATCGCCGAGCGTTACCCGGTCGTGATGCACGGCGTCTCGCTGTCGATCGGCAGTACCGAGCCGCTCGATTTCGAATACCTTCGCAAACTGAAGGGGCTCGCGGCGGCCACGCGCGCGGTGTGGGTGTCGGATCACATCTGCTGGACGGGGGTGGCCGGAGTCAACACACACGATCTGCTGCCGCTCCCCTACAACGATGAGACGCTGAAGCACGTTGCCGGGCGGGTCCGCATCGTGCAGGAGTTTCTCGAACGGCCGCTGGTCCTCGAGAATCCGAGCAGCTACGTCACGTTTTCCGCATCGACGATGAACGAGTGGGAATTCGTCGCGCGTCTGGCGGACGAGACCGGCTGCGGGCTGTTGCTCGACGTGAATAACGTCTTCGTGTCGGCCTTCAACCACGACTTCGATCCGGTCGATTTTCTGAAGGGCCTGCCGCACGAGCGTGTCGTCCAGATGCACCTCGCCGGTCACACCGACTGCGGCACGCACCGGATCGACACGCACGACGGCCCGGTCATCGATCCGGTGTGGGATCTGTACCGCCTCGCCCACGAACTGACGGGCGGCGCATCAACGCTGCTCGAATGGGACGCCAAGATTCCCGAGTTCCCCGTCGTCCACGCCGAGGTGCTGCGAGCCAAGCGGTTCCTTGATGGACCGTCTTCTCCGGTCCCCTCGCCCCCGTCTTCGAAGGAGAAGGTTAGGGGATTTGAGAACGCGGAGCGCGGAACGCGGAACGCGGAGCAAGATGACTTGCAGACGGAGCGCACTCCGAGTTCCGCACTCCGAGTTCGCCACCGCGCCGCATCCCGCTCACTTCATCACGGCCGAGGTGGAATGATGCCGTTGCATGAATCAGACGACTCAAGATCGCTGGACCACCTGCAACGCTGGATGCAGTCGGTCATCACGCATCCCGCCGGGATCGAGGCGGGGGCGAGCAGCGATGTGGCGCTGACAGCGATGGGGGATGACGGGAATGAGTTGGAGGACGTCGTCTGCCGCTCGCAGCGTCTTGGCAGCGCAGACCGGCTGCGAATCTATGGCAACGCGTACTTCGCCCGATTGCTCGAATGTCTGCGGGCCGAATTCCCCGCGATGGTACAGGTTCTGGGAACGGACTCCTTCGACGGACTGGCATTTGGCTTTCTGCTGGAGCATCCGTCACAGAGTTACACCCTGAGTCGGTTGGCCGCCGAGCTTCCTCGCCATCTCGCGACGACGCGACCGCCGCGCAAACCGGAAGACGAAGACGACTCGCCCGACTTCGCCGACTTTCTGGTCGACCTGGCCACCCTCGAACGAACCTACAGCGAAGTGTTTGATGGCCCCGGTCCCGAGCAGGAACTTCCCCTGCAGCCCTCCGACTTCGAAGGTCTGTCGGTCGAGCAGTTCGCCGACTCGCGACTCGTTCTGCACGACTGCGTCCGGTTGCTGTCGTTGCGGTTCCCGGTCCACGAGTACGCCACCGCCGTGCGGCACGGTGAGGCCGCGGACCTGCCCGAGTCTCGCCCCGTTCACCTGGTGGTCACTCGGCGAGACTACATCGTGCGGCGGTTCGAGATCTCGCCGATCCAGTTCGCACTGCTGGCCGCTCTGCAACGAGGCTGCTTGGTGGGTGAAGCGTTGCTCGCGATCCAACCGGACGCCGACGCCGACCTCTCGCAACTCGCGACCGATCTCCGCCGTTGGTTCCTGGAGTGGGCAGCGGCCCCCCTGTTCCGGCGGCTCGTGCCGTAGGGTAAGCCTCTGGCTTGCCCGTCCCTGCCCGTCGCGGTCGGGAGAGATGGAGAGATGGAGAGATGGAGGAGAATTAGAAAAGGACACTTGCGTTCAAACTTTCTATTCACTGTCTTGATTTGCGCTCGTCGGGAAACCCGACGAGCGCAAATCGCAAATCGCAAATCGCTATCCACTATCCAC
>JANODP010000240.1:0-7837 GCA_031412755.1 Schlesneria sp.
ACGGTCACGGAGCTTCGACGTGGCCGTGAGATCGTAAAACCACCTTCACATTTTCACACGGCCACGTCGAGGACTCCGTGACCGTGGCACCCCAAATTGAAAAAGGCGTTGGCCCTGGTTGACATGTTATGCTGCCCGCCCAATTACGGTTTGGTCGCAGGAGAACAGGTCCATGAAGATTCCCGTCATTCGCGGCGTCATCGATCGCCGCATCCTCGTCAACTACCGGGTCGATCCGCGAGTCCTGGCTCCGCTGGTTCCGGCCCCGTTCCGGCCGAAGGTCGTGCGCGGCGAGGGGCTGGTCGGCATCTGCCTGATCCGGCTCAAGCAGGTTCGTCCGGCGTTCCTTCCCGCGTGGTGCGGCATCTCGTCCGAGAACGCCGCTCACCGAACGGCGGTCGAGTGGGACGAGAATGGCATCGTGCGCGAGGGGGTCTACGTTCGGCGACGCGATACGAACTCGTGGCTGAACTCGGTGGCGGGCGGGCGCATCTTTCCCGGCCTCCACAACCATGCGACGTTCACGGTGCAGGAGACGGCGGATCACTTCGAGGTCGCGCTGCGCAGCGATGATGGTCAGACGTCGATGTCGGTGACGGGCCATCGCACGGACACGCTCCCCGCGTCGTCGATGTTCACATCATTGGAGGAAGCGTCGGCGTTCTATCGGGCCGGGTCGCTGGGCTACTCGGCCACGCCCGACGCCGCGCGGTTCCAGGGCCTCGAACTCCGCTGCCGCAACTGGTCGGTCGAACCGCTGGCCGTCGAGGCCGTCCGCTCCAGCTTCTTCGACGACGAGTCGCTCTTTCCCAAAGGCTCGATCGAATTCGACTGTGCCCTGCTGATGCGCGACATCGACCACGAATGGCACGGCCAATCGGACCTCTGCTGCCCGAAGGGATGAATCGCGGTCCCTTGAGGGCAGTTTCCTCATTTTATTGCCGGAGAAGACGTTACTGCGCCGCACCAGCGCCGTGGCGCGTCCAAAAGAAGTCTCCTTGAGCTCGCCGTAGCCCTCCGGCGCCCAAAAAAAGTCTCCTTGAGCTCGCCATAGCCCTCCGGCGCTCAAAAAAAGTCTCCTTGAGGTCGCCGTAGCCCTCCGGCGCCCAAAAAAAGTCTCCTTGAGGTCGCCGTAGCTCTCCGGCGCTCAAAAAAAGTCTCCTTGAGGTCGCCGTAGCCCTCCGGCGTCCAAAAAAAGTCTCCTTGAGGACGCGCCAGCCCTCCAGCATCCAAAAAAGTCTTCTGTCATCCCTCTCCCGTCTTCCCGTTCGGGCTGAAGGCTTCTCGACCCCGAGTTTCGTCACCCGGCCTGCTTCTCTGACGCACGCTCTGGCCGTGAGCACCGCGACGCGACTCCCCTGTCTGCCATCTCCCCCCTTCTGTATTCTGTCTCCTGACTTCTGATTTCCGACCTCTGACCTCCGACTTCTTTCCCCCCGAGGCCCGCCGATGGCTCGCGATTTCGTCAACGAAAGCCTGTCGCACGATCCGATTCACGGATACATCCCGTTCATCGCGCGATCCGGCCTGCCCGCGGGTGAGGCGGCCGAGCAGGACGTGATCGATCATCCGTGGGTCCAGCGGATGCGGCAGATTCACCAGCTTCAAACGGCGTGGTGGGTTTTCCCGTCGGCCGAGCACATGCGGTTTCAACACATCCTCGGCGCGATGCACCTGGCTTCGGTGGCGATCGACAAGTGGTACGAGTCGCTCTGCGACTCCACCCGCAACGTGCCGAGCCGGGCTTACGTGGAGAGTCTGCTGCGGATGGCGGCGCTGTTGCACGACGTGGGGCATGGGCCGTTCGGGCACTTCTTCGACGATCACTATCTCGACCAGTTCGGCATCACGCACGAAGACATCGGCGGCGCGGTGATCGAGCAGGAACTGGGCGACCTGCTCCGCCGCATCCGCCGCAACCCGACCGGCAAGTTGCGGCCGCTGGAGGAACTCGACCCGCACCAGATCGCGTGGCTGATCCGCCGACCGAATCGGAACCCCGCTGCCGAAGAGGGCCATCCCGACTGGCTGCGGAAGTTGCGATCGATGTTCAGCGGCATCTACACCGTCGACAACATGGACTTCGTGTTGCGCGATGCCTACATGACCGGCTACAACACGAAGGCGTTCGATCTGAATCGCATCCTGCACTACACGTTCTTCACGTCGGCCGGCCTGACGATTCACGCGCGCGGCCTGCCGATGCTGATCAACTTCATCGAGACGCGGGCCAATCTGTTCCGCACGGTCTACTTCCACCGGACGGTCCGCTCGGTCGATCTCTCGCTGGAAGAGCTCTTCCCCGAAACGATGCCGCATCTGTTCCAGGGCAACCCGCTGGAGAAGCTCGACGAGTACCGCAAGTTCACCGAATCGTCGTTCCTCGTCGACGTGCAGCGCTGGGCCGACGCGAGCGACCCGCAGTTGCAGGATCTGGGCCAACGCTGGCGACAGGTCTTGGCGCGGCAGGTCCAGTGGAAGATGGCCTGCGAGCGAACGCTCAACTTCCACTCGGGGAGCGCCGAACGGACGTCGATCACTTCCGAACCCGATCTCGTCCTGAAGCGGGTCTGCGAGCGGTTGCCCGCCGACTTGAAAAACCTGCCGCTCAAGATCGACGTCGCCAAGCACTATCACCGCCCGAGCGGTCGTCTCCCCGCGGGCGGCCAGAATTATCTGCTCGACCCGGCCGTCGGCTCGCCGCAGGAGTTGTCCGACGACGACCTGTTCCGCGCACTGCCGATCAGCTTCTGCGTTTTCCGCATCTACTCGAAAGACCACCGCCACGACGGCACGCTGAACACCGCGCTCAATGCCGTCCTCGGAGAAGCCTCCGACGCGAAGACCAACATGTGACGCTGAGGCTTTCACGTGCGTTGGCTATTTACTTCGGCAACGATTGCCGTTCGTCGGTCGGTCATTCGTGCGTCAGCAATTCTGCGACCGACTCGTCCGAAGATTCCAGTCGATCCGACAGGCGAGGGCGTGCCGGGGGAAGGGGTCGCGCGTGCCCGGCGGTTGCCGGTGGGAAGGGCCTCGCGGACGGGCCGATACCAACGGGCATGGTGGATGACTTTGAACTCGAACAGTTGCGGCGCAATCCCGAGTGGCGGGTGGCACTCGCGGTCTATCACGACCTGCAGGTTCAGGCTCGCGAGCGGTCGCCGGAGTTTGACGGCTGGATTCCCCGCGTGACCGAAGTGGAGACGATCGACCCGGCCGTGCTGCCGTCGATTCACGGCAAGCTGATTGCGTTCGGGTTCCTCAAGTTCGACCTGTCGGGCCGCGACGCCGGGATGCGTTATCAACTGACGCCACAGGGGAAGCAGGCCCTGCTCGGCAAAAGTCTCGCCGAGGAAGACGTCTGCGAGGACGAAGCGGCTCTCGCCCCGTCGGTCTGAATGCGTCGGTTTCCACGCGGGGACCGATGAACAGCGCCTGACTCCGGCGCGGACGTCACGCCACGGACCAGAAGTCCTCATCATCGACGGGCGTGATCGTCAACTGCGCCGGCGGCAACTCATCGACGTGCTGTCGCTTGGGTCGTCCGCGATGGGCTGCGACACCCTTCACGGCATACGGTTCGAGCACCAGATTGACCCGCATCTCGATGTTCGTCAGTTGTTCGCCCTCATCGCCGGAAACGAAGGTGAAGGCGGTGCCCTTGGAGTCCACCGACGACAGCCGCCCCGTGCGACCGATCCGATGGACGTAGTCGTCGCAGTCCTGCGGGATGTCGTAGTTGATGATGTGCGAGATGCCGCTGACATCGATGCCGCGGCCCATCACGTCGGTGGCGATCAGCAGCCGGATTTCGCCGTCGCGGAACTGCCGCATCACGCGGTCGCGGGCCGTTTGTGCGAGATCCCCATGAATGAAGGCCGTCTGCGGCAACCGGCCCGCGAACCGGCGAAAGACCTCCTCCGCCCCGCGTTTGGTGCGGGTGAACACGATCGCCTGTTGAGGCCGCTCCTGCAGCAGCAATTGAACCAGCACGGGGAACTTCCGGTCGTGATCGACGGCCACGTAGAACTGTTCGATCGTGTCGCTGTTGACGGTGTCGACCGACGTGTCGATCCGCTCGGGGTCGAGCATGTAGCGTCGCGCCAGGCGTTCAACCGGGGGAGGCAGCGTGGCCGACAAGAGCAGCGTCTGTCGTTCCGCCGGGCACCGCTTGAGGATTCGTTCGATGTCCGGACGGAAGCCGATGTCGAGCATGCGGTCGGCTTCATCGAGGACCACGATCTTGAGATCGCCCAGCATCAGACACCCGCGCTCCATCAGGTCGATCACGCGGCCGGGTGTGCCAATCACAATCTGGGCGCCGCGCTGCAGTTCGTTCATCTGCGTCCGCAGCGGTCGACCACCCACACAGCACGCGGTCGTCACGGCATGATTCGACGTCAGCCGGATCGCCTCATCGGCCACCTGCTGGCTGAGCTCGCGCGTCGGGGTCAGCACGAGGGCCTGCGTGCGCGGGTCGTCGAGGTTGATTCGTTCGAGGATCGGCAGCACGAACGCCGCCGTCTTGCCGGTCCCGGTGCGAGCCTGACCGATGCAATCGCGACCCGTCAAAGCGATCGGAATGAACGCGGATTGAATCGGGCTGGGGGTATGAAACCCAATTTTGCGAAGTACCGTGAGAGAGGTCTCACTGAGACCCAGGTCTTCAAATCGAGCGGGCACCGGCTCCATGTCGTCAATCAAACCGACCATCCTTCAGAGTGATGCGGGCAGGAGCAACGGGCGATTCGCCACAAGTCCAATCGCATGAGTTATTGCCGGGTGACTATAGGCCGCTCACTTGACAAGGTCAATCAAGGCCTCGCGACCCGACCAGACCAGGCTTCGTTTGCGCGATGAGGAACGATGGTGTTGAGTCCTCGTCGTGGGAGATTTGAGTCGAATGGCTTGACCGACGATGTACCGCTCGACAGGGTTGTCGGTCGGTCCGACACCGGAAGGTACGGACATTCGCTCGAATTCTTCACGTCGGAATGCAGGCGACATCGGGAATTTCGCAATGCCGTGAAGCGACTCGCAGCCGCGCTGCGCGGGAGGGCTTCGACGGCACCAGAATTGCCGGGAACCTTCCATCGAAGGGGCACGCGCACTTCGTCATTTGTCCGATCGGGCCACGACGATCCCTCGCACGGTCATCATTGAGACGTTGCTGGCAACTCTCGTAGGGTATGCCTCTGGCTTGCCCGCTTTTTCTCGACGGTCAATCGGCGACAAACGAACACGGGCCAGCCAGAGGCATACCCTACGAAAGTCTCAACCGCGGTCGCGAGAGGTCCCTGCTGAAAAAGAAGTGGTGCTTTCGGCCTTTGTCGTTGCTCGCTAACCTAACACGTGGTCAGTCTTCCATTCGCGGTCGCCGCCCAGCGTGGGGTTTGTGCCTGCTTGTCGTATCTGTCGAGGAACATGCCATGCTTCGACGTCTGTCGTGTCTGACGGTTGCCGTGCTCTGTCCATTCGTATTTCCAGCGCATGCCGCCGACGAACCCGCCGGCAAAGGCGAGCCCACTGCGAAGGCGACGGATGTGCCCGGTGAGCCGATTCCGCTGAACAGGTCCGGCACGGTCCGGATCGACCTGAAGGCGAAGCGGCTGCTCGTCAAGTCGCAGGTGGTCATGCGCGAGGGTCTGCTGGAGATGCTCGTCTGCCTCAAGCAGACCAAGGAACACGAATCGCTGTTGTCGGTGGATGCCAAGGCGCAGGTGATCCATGCGGGATTGGTGGCTCTCGGTGCCGAGGTTGGCAGCCCGGCGAAGTTTGTTCCCGAGTACAAGTCGGCCACCGGCCAACAGATTGACATCTTCTTCACGTGGACCGATGCCGAAGGCAAGCTGCATCGCGATGCGGCTCAAACGTGGGTCCGTCACGCCACGCGACGCTACTTTGTCGAGAAGCTCGATCCGCCCCCGAAGGGTTTCGCCGTGCCGGCCGACAGCGATCTCAAATGGGACGACAAGCGCAGGGAGATCCTGTGGTTCGGCCCGATGACCGAAGCCCAGCGCGACGTGCTGCTGAAGATTAACAGGGAGGCTTCGTTCCAGAAGGCGATCAAGTCGATCTTCACACAGACGCAGACTCGGCAGATGGATGCGAACTGGGTCTTCGCCGGAAGCGGCTTCACGACGGACTCGAACACGGGTGAGAAGTATTATCTCGCCGAGGCTGGTGATCTGATCTGTGTCGCCAACTTCACCACGGCCACGCTGGATCTCGCCATCGAAAGCAGCGCCACGAACGACACGCTGATGTTTGAAGCCTACACCGAACGGATTCCGCCGGTCGGCACCAAGGTCACGATGGAACTGGTCCCGATCTTCAAGAAGCCGGCCGGATCGACGAAGGGCGAACGATGAACGCCGACAATCCAACCGCCGGATCGTCTCCCGAACTGGCCACGCTGGGAGGCGGTTGCTTTTGGTGTGTCGAAGCGGTGTTCGAGCAACTGCGCGGTGTGTCGGCCGTCGAGTCGGGCTACTGCGGCGGAGGCGTCACGGCTCCGACCTACGAGCAGGTCTGCACCGGCCGGACCGGACATGCCGAAGTTGTGCAGATCACGTTCGATTCGAGTGTGATTTCGTTCGGCGACCTGCTCGACGTCTTCTTCGCGACTCACGATCCGACGACATTGAATCGACAGGGAGCCGACGCGGGAACTCAGTACCGCTCGGCGATCTTCTTCCATTCGGTCGCCCAGCGCGAGGCCGCCGAGCGGAAGATCGTCGAGTTGAACGAGGCTCATCTCTGGAGCACCCCGATCGTGACACAGGTCGCTCCCGCCGAGACGTTTTTCCCGGCCGAGGCGTATCACCAGGGTTACTACCAACTGAATCAGCGGCAGCCATACTGCCAGGCCGTGATCTCACCGAAGCTCGCCAAGCTGCGTAGCAAGTTCGCCGAGAAGCTCAGTCGATGATCTTGCTGATCGGGTACTCGACGATTCCCGTCGCGCCGGCGGCCTTGAGTCGCGGAACGATCTTGCGGACGTAGGCCTCGTCGACAATCGTGTTCACGTCCACCCAGTCGGGATCGGAAAGGTTGGCCACCGTCGGCTTTTGCAACGCGGGGAGTTCATTCAGAATCGCCTGGAGATCGGCCCGGCGGACGTTCATCATCAGCCCCACCTTGCCCTCGGCGGCGAGGCACGAGTTCAGCATCAGCGCGATGTTTTCGAGCTTCTCGCGCTGGGCGGCGTTCTCCCACGAGGACTTGTTCGCAATGAACCGCGTCGTGCTTTGAAGAACTTCATCGACGATCCGTAGATTGTTCGCCTTCAACGAACTCCCCGTCTCGGTCACTTCGACGATGGCGTCGGCCAGCTTGGGCGGCTTCACCTCGGTGGCCCCCCACGAGAACTCGACGTGCGCCGTCACCCCGTGTTGCGCGAGGTATCGCGTCGTCAGGCCAACCACCTCGGTGGCGATCCGCTTCCCCTCCAGATCCTTCACAGACTGCACGGGTGAATCATTCGGGACGCACAGCACCCAGCGAACGGGCCGGCGGCTGACCTTCGAGAACATCAACTCGCAGACCTCGTGAACCTGAGAGTTGTTTTCCAGGACCCAGTCGTGGCCGGTGATCCCCGCGTCGAGCACGCCCTGTTCGACATAGCGGGCCATTTCCTGGGCGCGAATCAGCATGCACTCGATCTCGGCATCGTCGATCTCGGGATAGTACGAGCGGGACGAAAACTTGATCGTATAGCCCGCCTTCTTGAACAATTCGGCCGTCGCCTCTTGCAGACTGCCCGCGGGGATGCCGAGTTTGATCAACTTGTCAGACATGGGGTGAAGCCAGTGGGTAGTGGGTGGTGGGTGGT
>JANODP010000241.1:0-4003 GCA_031412755.1 Schlesneria sp.
AAGCGTTTGTCGCTTTTGTCTGGCTACCCACTATCCACTACCCACCATCCACTACACTCATGCCCGGTGCCGAGCAATATCTGAAGCCCTCCGTGATCCGCAACGTTGCGCGGCTTGACCTGCGGGCGCGGTTCATCGTCGAGGGTTTCCTGACCGGTCTGCACGCCAGTCCCTTCCAGGGATTCAGCGTCGAGTTCAGCGAGCACCGCCGCTACCAGCAGGGGGACGATCCCAAGGACATCGACTGGCTGGTCTTCGCCAAGACCGACCGCCTGTACGTCAAGAAGTATCAGGCCGAGACCAACATCTCGGGCTACGTGCTGATGGACCTGTCCGAGAGCATGGGCTACACGTACCGGCAGGAGCTGACCAAGTTCGATTACTGCACCTGCCTCGCCGCCGCTCTCGCCTACCTGATGATCCACCAGCAGGACCCGATCGGGTTGATGACGTTCGACAAGCAACTGCGCACGTGCCTGCCCGCGCGCAGCAAGCGCAGCCAGCTCGGCAACATGCTGGCGCTGTTGTCGAAGGCGCGGCCGACCGGTCAGACCGACGTGGCGGGCAACATCCGGCGCATTGCGTCGATGATCCGGCATCGCGGGCTGATGATGCTCATGTCCGATCTGCTCTGCGATCCGCAGCCGGTGCTCGACAGCCTGCACATGCTGCGGCATGCCGGTCACGACGTGATCATCTTCCACGTGCTGGATGAGGCCGAAGTCCACTTCCCGTTCGATGGCCTCTCCGATTTTGAAGACCCCGAGACGGGCGAGCGGCTCGTGGTGGATGCCGCCGGGATTCGGGGCGACTATCTGGGCGCGGTCGAGGAATTGCGGCAGACCTACAAAACCGAATGCCTGCGGATGGGAGTCGACTACGTGCCGCTCGACACCAGCCTGCCGTTCGACCGCGCACTGGTCGAGTACCTGTCGCAGCGGAAGGCGCGGTTCTGAAGGTTGATGGTCGAGGGTTGATGGTTGATGGTCAGAGGAAGAGAGACGTGATTGGACGCCGGTCTTCGTCTGCCCATCAACCATCAACACTCGACCATCAACACTCATCTGGACCGGTTCCCGGCTTGCGTGTCTAATCCCGCCCCGATTGAGTCCGGTCTCTCAGGATGGAATCTGTGGGCAGTTTGGCGCGTTTGTTTCCGTTCGTCTGGCCGCAGCGGCAGCGGCTGGTGACGTCTGCCGTGTTGGCGGCGATGGCGGCGGCGTTGTCGGTCGCCGCACTGATGCTCGTCTTTCCCGTCGTCAAGTTGTTGCTCGAAGGGCAGGGGCTGCACGAGTACATCGCGGCCGAACAAAAGGCGAACGGCTGGTTGCTCGCGACGGAAACGGCGCGCTTGCAGACGCTGGAGGCCGAACTGGATCGCCTGCGCCGCGACGATCCCGAATCGGGATGGAAGCGAACTGAGTCCCGCCGGGCAAAATGCATTTCCAACCTGAAGGGAGCGGCATGGCGGGAGTGGCAGAACGACTGGATCGCCTCGACGTGTCTGCCGTGGGTGCCGACGGACCGGTTCGCGCTGCTGGCCGCGATCATGACGGCCTTGTTCGTCGTCACGGCGCTCAAGTGCTGGACCTCGTCGTTGGTCGACGTGCTGGTCGGCTCGGTCGTGCAGCGGACGATGCAGTCGCTGCGCGAGCGTTTGCTGCGCAGCACGCTGAAACTCGACCAACAGACGCTAGCTCTGGAAACGACGCCGCAGTTGATGTCGCGGTTCACGTTTGATCTGCAACAGGTCTCGCAGGGCCTGGTGGTCTTCGGCAGCCTGGTGGTGCTCGAACCGCTGAAGGCCCTGTTTTGCATCGGCTGCGCGTTGGGAGTGAACTGGCGGCTGACGGTGCTGTCGTTCGCGTGCGTCCCGATCGGACTGGTTCTCTTCGGGAAGCTCGGCCGCGGTTTGAAGCGCGCCAGCCGCCGCCAGATGGAGAGCATGTCGCGCGTGTACCGCGTGCTGGATGAGACGCTCAAGTCGTTTCGTTCCGTGCTGGCCTTTCGCAACGAGCGGCTGCATCGGCGACGGCTGTCGCGCGAGCACCGCGATTACTACGACAAGGCCCTGCAGATCGTCCGCATCGACGCGCTGACGAATCCGTCGATTGAGTTTCTCGCGACGGTGGCGATCTGCGCGGCGTCGCTGCCCGGTGCCTATCTGGTCCTGCACCAGCAGACGTCGATCTTCGGCGTGCAGCTCGCGGCCGATCAGGTCACGTCGGCCGAACTGGCCCTGCTGTACTCGCTGCTGGCGGGGATTCTCGATCCCGCCCGCAAGCTGTCCGGGGTCTTTTCGCGAATCAAGAAGGCCGCCGCCGCCTGCGACCGCGTCTTCGGCTGGATGGATCGTCCGTCGCTCATCACGTCTCCCGCCGCCCCCGTGCCGTTGCCCCGGCACAGCCGGTCGATCGAGTTCGAGCGGGCGACATTTCGCTACGCCTCGCACGACGAGCACGGGGCGCGACCACCGGCGCTCGACGACGTGTCGATCCGCATCCCGTTCGGGGCGGTGGTCGCCGTGGTGGGAGGCAACGGATCGGGCAAGTCGACGCTGGTCAACCTGCTGCCCCGTTTCCACGACGCGCAGTCGGGGACCGTGCGAGTCGACGGCGTCGATCTGCGCGAGGCCGATCTGCGCGAGTTGCGATCGCAGATCGGAGTCGTCACGCAGGAGACGCTGCTGTTCGACCGGACGATCGCCGAGAACATTGCCTACGGTCGCACCGGAGCCTCGCGCGGCGACGTGGAGGAGGCCGCGCGGCGGGCGCGCGTGATCGACTTCGCGCGGCAGATGCCCGATGGCCTGGAGACGGGTGTCGGCGATCGCGGCCAGCGCCTGTCGGGTGGTCAGCGTCAGCGGGTCGCCCTGGCGCGCGCCCTGGTGCGCGAACCGACGATCCTGATCCTCGATGAAGCCACGTCGGCCGTCGATACGCACAGCGAACAACTCATTCACGAGACGCTGCGGGAATTCGCCGGCGGTCGCACGACGCTGGTCGTCACGCACGTCATGACGACGACGCTCGTGGAACTGGTGACCCACGTGCTGGTGATGGAGCAGGGACGAGCCGTCGCGTTCGGCCGGCATGCCGACGTGCTGGCGACCTGTCCCGCCTATCAAGGCCTGTTCGGCGCGCAGTCTCACCGCCGCGCCGCGTGAGAGACAACTCTCCCGGCTGACAGGGCCGGTGTCGTCACTCTACAATCGCGACGTGACACCCGGCCGCCGTCGAGAACAGAGTCCGCGACATGACGCACGAAACCGTTGGCAGAGCGATGGAGATTCTGCTGGTCGAGGACAGCCTGACGTTTGCCCGGCTGGCCATCGGGGCGCTCAAGAGCGGCCATGTGCAGCATCGGCTGACGTGGCTGGCGGACGGAGCCGATGCCTGGGAGTTTTTGCAGCGTCGCGGACCCTACGTCAACGCGCCGCGACCCGATCTGCTGCTGCTCGACCTCAAGTTGCCGGGCCTCGACGGAACCGAGTTGCTCGCGCGATTGCGGGCCGACCGGACCCTCACGTCTCTGCCCGTGATCGTCATGACGGGCGAAGGAGATTCCCTGGCGGGGCGGGAACTGCCCGTGGAAGCGTTCCTGACCAAGCCGCTGGCATTCGACAGGTTCCTCGAAACCGTGCGGCAACTGTCGGCCTTCTGGCAGGCCGACATGCTCGCCCCCGTGCACGTCGACAAACCGCCGGTGGTTGAGGATGACGAGTTGCTGTCGTAGAGCAGCGCGTTTCAAAACCAGCCCGACGCGCGAGTTTTGAAGTTGCGCTTGTGGATGAATGCGTATGGACGAATGATGATTTCGCACCGCCGTTTCGTGTTCTTCATCCGTGCCCCGGCCCTGCCATCCGTGCTAGAAAAAGTCGGGGGGTTCGCACGGATGGCAGGGCCGGGGCACGGATTAGAACTGGAATCATTGGTCTGAGCTCGCTGACCCGGGTTCAAGAGTTCGTTACTGCGCAACTTCAAAACGCGCGAGCGAGGGCTTC
>JANODP010000242.1:0-9951 GCA_031412755.1 Schlesneria sp.
GAGGGTACGTTACCTACGTTGTCCTACCCCGTTCGCCGCTGTCCCCCTTGCGGGTTCTCGCTCGACTTGCATGCCTAATCCACGCCGCCAACGTTCATTCTGAGCCAGGATCAAACCCTTTTAAATTTGTTTTTACACGGCCACCTCACCACCCCGTGTCACCACGGAATCATGCGGCCGCCGAATGCGAACATCAGGGCCTGTCTGCCGACGCACGTCACGGGCAGCCCGCAGAAACAAGAACGCCCTTTCGAGCACCCCCACCCCGCAAACCGCCGAGCCGATTCGGCTCACGCACGTCCAGCACCCGCTTCCATACAACAAAGCTGATTTCTCAGAACCATCCAACCAAATTGTCAAAGAGCAACGCACGGGCCAACCGGCGGCCCAAGCGGGGCGGTATAGTAACCGCATCCGGCGCGAAGTCAACGCAGTGGGTGCCGAGAATTGTCCGGCGGCCGGAAGTGATTTCGATTGGACCAGTTCCGTCGACAATCCCGCCGGATTTCGGCAAACTTTCGGAGTTGGGAGCGGCAGCAATCAAACCCAGGTTTTGTGGTGCCGACCCACTGACAGGAAACGACGACTTGCTGGGCTGGGCTCGTGATTTTTTGGGACTAGAAACGACGAGTTGCTCCAGCGAGGGACGATTGCGGCTGAAGCAAGCACGTGGTCTGCCATCGCTTTTACGTTTGGGGCAGTGAATGAAGCAAACTGTGCCATCGACCACAACGCCGAGTTCGGACGGCACGTCATCCGCGCGGGGCGGTGCCTTGGAATCACTGCGAAGCCTCCATGACGAAGTCGACCGTGAGGCGACTCGGATTGCGGACGGGCACGGTGCTCGTCTGCAATGCCGACGCGGCTGTTGCCAATGCTGTGTCGATGATCTGACGGTGTTCGAGATTGAGGCGGAAAACATTCGACTCACCCATGCTTCCCTGCTCCTGCAAGAGGAGCCTCACCAGCCGGGGGCCTGTGCATTTCTGGATGCGGAGGGGGGCTGTCGCATCTACGCGAATCGGCCCTATGTCTGCCGGACACAGGGTCTTCCATTGCGCTGGATGGATGACGGCGACGATGGCGAACTCGTCGAACTGCGCGACATCTGTCCTCTGAACGATGAAGGGACGCCGATCATCGAACTGACCGAGGACGAATGCTGGACGATTGGTCCGGCCGAAGGGCGACTCGCGAGCCTGCAGCAGCAGTTTGGCTCGGGCTCGATGACGCGGGTCTCGTTGCGATCTTTGTTCGCAAATCGCCATCCTGAAGCCGACGCGAAGCAACAGGGAGAACTGCCCGACTCAATCGTCTCGTGACTGGAACCTGTTCGCTGCAGGGTGAGACGTTGACAGCGCGGGCCAAGTCGTCCTCTGCCTCCCTCGTTCATGCATCTCTCGTCGCAGTTCGGTCATTCGTTGCAGAATTCTCGCTGCGGTTTGCGTTGGTTGTCGGTCGGTTGTTAGCCTGTGGGTGACTCAATTGAGCTTGTCACACGAAGGGTTGGCCAATGGCAAAGTTCTGGACTCTGATCACTCCTGTCATCGTGCTCGCCGGATTGCTCGCCTACGCAGTCTGGGGACCGGTCGGTGGAGTCGATTCATCAGACGGTGATCCGGGCGTAAAGTTGGCTGCCGGTTTGCCGAGCGATTCGTCCGTGATTGTCGATGCCCCGGCGGCAGCTCCGGAGGGGATGACGTGGATTCCGGGCGGAAAGTTTCGGATGGGAAACGCCAAAGGGCCACAGGAGGACGAGCAGCCCGAGCACAACGTGACCATTGACGGTTTTTGGATGGACGAAACGGAAGTCACGAACGGCCAGTTCCGGAAGTTCGTCGAAGCGACCAACTATGTGACCGTGTCCGAGCGAAAGCCGAAGCGGGAAGACATTGAAGCGCAGCTCCCTTTCGGAGAGACGGTCGAAGAAGCCAAGTTGGTTCCCGGATCGATCTGCTTCAATCCGCAGTTCGACATGAAAACATTGCGGAAGGATTTTCCGAATTGGCCGCATCAGGTCTGGAAGTACGAGCCCGGTGCCGACTGGAGGCATCCGCTCGGTCCGCAATCTTCGATCGAGGACAAGGCCGATCATCCGGTGATTCACATCTCGTGGGAGGACGCGCAGGAGTACTGCCGCTGGGCGGGAAGGCGACTCCCCACGGAAGCGGAATGGGAACGAGCAGCCCGTGGCGGATTGACCGGCGAGATGTATCCGTGGGGCAGCGATCGCAATCCCGACGGCCAGTGGCTGAACAACATCTGGCAGGGCTCCTTTCCGGAGAAGCACACCGTGCAGGATGGGTTTGAGGAGACTTCTCCCGTGAAATCATTCCCGCCCAACGGATACGGCCTGTACGACATGTCGGGCAACGTCTGGGAGTGGTGCCACGATTGGTATCGCCCCGACTACTACAGCATCAGCCCCAGTCGCAATCCGACGGGTCCCCAGGACAGCTTTGATCCCAACGAGCCGGCGATTCCCAAGCGCGTCCAGCGGGGCGGCTCGTTCATGTGCAACGACAACTACTGCACGGGTTATCGAGTCTCGGCCCGCATGAAGGGCGACGTCCTCTCCGGGACGTTTCATTGCGGCTTCCGCACGGTCCTCACGCCAAAGATGCGCGAGGAGTAGACGACGAAATCTCAAACTTCAATGACCAGACACCAAACGAATTTCAAACCTCGAAAGAGCACATCTCAAACATAACGCGAGAATGCTGTGGTTTGGGATTTGAGAGTTCCATCGTTGGGATTCGTTTGGTTTTTGGTGCTTGAGATTTGTTTTTTCAGAACAACCCGGCCAATTGTGCGATGAGAGCCGAAGCAGGTCCGGAGGCTTCCGCCCCGTTCCACATGGTGGAAACGCCCGACCACAGAATCAACGCGTTCGCCGCCAGAATCAACGAACAGGCGATCAAGCCGACCGACATGCCCATCCCCCACGACGGCTCGCGCGGTCCGAGGTTCTTCTTGGCGATCGCGGCTCCGGCGGCGGCGAGGAATTCTTCATCGTCATCGTCTGCCGTTTCGATCTCATCACTGAAGGTTTCTTCCGAAGCTTCAAAGACTTCCTCGTCTTCAACCACCGCCACTTCTTCATCGTCGTCGTCGCTCACGACCGCATCCAGGTCGTCCGCGATGTCGAGGTCTTCCACTTCGGGAGCATCGTCGAGTTGAAAGGCCTCGGTCAGGCCCGGTCCATCTTTTTTGCCGCGGCCCTTTTTGACGACCGTGGCGGCGGTTTCCTCGAAGTCATCGTCATCGCCGACGTGAATTTCGGCCGTCGCTCCACCTTGGGACAGGTTCATGTCGAACGACGAGTCATCGTCGAACTGGTTGGACAGGTCCAGCGTTTGAGTCCGGCCCGCGGCGTCGTCGTCAAACATCGTCGCGGCCAGGTCATCGTCCGCCAGCGTCTTGCCAGGCGAAGACAGACGGATTCCCGAATCGCCGGGGGCTTCGAGCGACAATCCACTGTCGGGCGCTTCGAGTGACAGTCCGCTGTCGCCTTTGATGGAGTCCAGTGACAAGCCGCTGTCGTCATCGTCCTCCAAAGCCAAGCCGCTGTCATCCGCCGCATTTCCGGCCTCATTCTCAGCGCGAGCCAGGACAGAACTGCCGGTCGATGGCGTTCCCACTTTCGAATCGTCATCGAGAGCGACTCCGCTGGCAGCCATTCCCTGCAAACTGATGTCGCTGTCGTCGCTCAAACGAATCGCACTGTCTCCGTGATCCCCTGCCGAAGCCTCTGTCAGCGACAGGCCGCTGTCGTCAACGGCCTCGTCCCACGCGGAGGTCTCGTTGCCGGCTTCCGTTTGAGGCAATCGCAGCGATGAACCTGAGGAGGAGACCGTCGATCCAGCACCGAGATCGAAGTCGAGCACGATCCCCGATCCTTCGAGCATGCCGCCCGGAACATCGTCCGCGATCTGCACATCGCTGTCGCTGTCGATTTCACCCTTGGCGATTCGCACATCGCTGTCGCTGTCGGCGGGGCTCGAAGCCACAGATTGACTCAGGGCACCGGCCAAGTCGCCGGGGGTTCCGGCGAGTCGCACATCGCTGTCGCTGTCACTCTTCGACGCAGGGAGATCCAGATCGAAGATGCTGTCTGACCCGGAGGCTCCCGGCGCGGGGCGAACATCGCTGTCACTCGTCGGCGGCGAGGCCGAGCCCGATGTGTCGTGCGACTCCTCTCCGGAATAGACCCGGACATCGCTGGACGACTGCTGCGGATCGGTCGACTGGGATTTCATCTCATCCACATTGGACGGCACGAACCAGTCTTCCACGACGGGGACTTCGTCAGCGGGAGTCCGATCCTCGAACGGGCGCGACTTGGAAACCATCGTGGCGTGCTCGGCCAGCGCTTCTTCGTCGAGTTCGATGTACGACAGATCGTCGGCGGCTTCCGTCCCGACCTTCAGAACCTGGTCGGTCGATGAAGCTCCTTCATCCAGCCAAAGCTCGCCCGTCGGCGGTGCGATCTTGCCCGAATCGACCAGCGTCTGAAGCTCGTCGCGGCGATACTTCGAGATCCCTCGGTCGGCGAGGGCTTGCACGTCTTGTGAGTCCACGAATTGCTGAAGAGCCGCCGCATCGAGTCCGAACTCGGTGGCAACTTCCGCGGCGGTCAGAAATTTCTTGCTTTCCATGTCAGTCACTCAACGGAGGCAGGTGCGGCAACAGATGTGATCGTGACGCTCGACGGCGCGGTGCTCGATCTCAACGAGGCCAACCGAACGGACGATGGCCGAGACCTCAACACTTCTCCAGACATCATCGACGGAATCGACCGCAAAGCCTTACCAGCGTCGCCCGACTTCGTGATGAGATTCTTCAGAGCGTCACCCGCATAGCGTAAAACCGGCAACCCCGGATTGCCAGTAGTTTTTGTTGCGACCGCCGCAAATCTCCATTCGGACGCCCGGTTCAATCCATCACCGACGACCACGCCCCGCGACAACCGGCACGACCGGCACGCCGAAGCCGTCAAACTGGTCTCCACCGTCGGTCAGGCGTCTGATATTCTCCGGCACGAATTCTCCGGCCCCCTAAGGCGGTCGGTCGTAAATGGTGTCGCATGACGGTGGGATGGTGTTGCCAGGAGGGTGAGACATGGTGGCTGGAGCCCGTTGGATAAGTCGAGCGTGGAGTTGCGGAGCGATCCTCTGGGCCAGCCAAGCCGTCCTGGCGGTCGATGCGGCATCGACGGAGGCTCAACCGGCAGCCCAGGCCGTCCCGGCCAAACAGACCGTATTGCTGAGTTACAAGTTTCAACCCGGCCAATTCGTTTACTACGAGGTCTCAGACCGCGTCCGCTATGTGATGCAGCAGTCCGGCAGTACGGCCGAAACCTATCAGCGAAATGATTCCGCCAAGCATTTCCGAGTGGTCTCGATCGACGAGGATGGATCGATGCTTCTCGAACCGATCATCGATCGCATCAAGATGTCGGCAGGAAGTCAGGATTCGACGTCAGACAACCCGGAGGCTCGAAATCACAAGCCCCCCATCGAATTCGACAGCGAGAAGGACAAGGTTGCCCCCGCAGAGTTCCAACGTCACAAAGAGACGGTCGGGAAACCGATGGCTCGATTCAAATATGCCCCGAACGGAGAGTTGCTGGCGGTTCGGATTATTGACGCCGATCTTGCCAAAGCCAACGCGGCCGCCAATGCCCAATCAAAAGATCCGGACCCTCCTCAGTCGAAAGCTGCCGGAACCCCCAAATCAAACGCGACGGAAGTTCCCGAATCCATCGTGTCCGCCACATCAAAGCCCAATGAGGCCGCTGCTGCCAAGCCGGATCAAAAGCTAAGTTTTCTGATCCCCCTGCCAAAAGAGCCCATCACCGTTGGCCATCGCTGGAAACAGAAATACGACGAGCCGGTCAACGTCGGACAAGGGTTGAGGCAGCAGATCCCGATGTTGCGACAGTTTGAATTGACGAGCATTTCTGATGGCATTGCCACGATCAAGTTCAGAACATCCATTCTGGCCTTGCTGAACGATCCCAAAATTCAGGGGCAACTCGCACAGCAAACCCCGTCCGGAACGATCGAGTTCGACATCGAACGAGGATTGATTCGATCGCGAAAGTCGGTGACCAATGAAGCGGTAGTGAATGCCTTCGGACCGCAGTCCCTCCTGCAGGTCGTTGGCGAATCGGCAGAGAAGATGATTGCCGGCGAGGCCGCCATCCAACAGGTCGGGTTCACCAAAGAGTCCGACTCCTCCGGCAAGTGACGCCCCACCGGTGTTCGCAAGGTGAATCGACGTGTTCCGACGAGACCGAACGCTGCAGATCGCGCTGCTGTGGGCCGTGGCGGCGTCCGTGTCCGCCATCGCGCCGGCCACGTGGGCGGGCAAGTTCAATCGGGTGCTCAGCGTGGGGGATCCTGCACCCGAGTGGAAGGATTTGATCGGCGTCGATGACAAGCGGCACGGTCTCGCCGAGTGCAAAAAGAAGGTCGTCGTCCTCGTCTTCATCGCCAACCACTGCCCCGTCGCCGCCGCCTACGAAGAACGGCTGAAGCAGTTGGCTGCGGATTATCGCGACCGTGATGTCGAACTGGTGGCAATCAGTGTCAGCCAGTTGGAGTCCGACCGGCTCGACAAGATGAAGGAGCGGGCCAGGGACTCTCGGTTTCCTTTCCCTTATCTTCAAGACGCCTCTCAAAAACTGGGACGCCAATTTGGAGCCACCGCGACTCCCCAGGTCTTTGTCCTGAACTCCGAGCGTCACATCGCCTACATGGGTGCGTTCGACGATCAGTGGAAAGACGCCGCCAAGGTGGAGACGCACTACACCCGCGCTGCCATCGAAGCACTCCTCACCGGCAAGCCGCCCGAGATCCGCGAGACCCGCCCCGTCGGCTGTGCCATCGAATACGCCGACGACGCTGGCCGAAGCAAGCCGTAAGGCGCCGGCACCTAAGTGTTTATCCGCTGGGGGGAGAGGGTTAGCCCTCCAGGCAGCATCCGGGTCACTCTGCCAAGGAGCGGACTATTCCTGGACGTCCGGTTATCCTTCGGTCCGCTCAGCGGACACTACTTGACTGATCCTGGAGTCGAACGATGTCGTGGCGAGACTCGTTGATTACGAATGTCGGCAGTGCGGTGGCGAAGTTCCTGTTGAAGACCTGGCTCGGTTCGACCGCCGACCTGGCGGGAGGTTTCGTCGATCTGGCGAAGGAGAAGTTCAAGGATGCCACCGCGCAGCGTGAGGCTCAGCGGCGGTTCGAGGAGTTGGGCGACAAGGTGGCTGGCAAGCTGGTGCCGTTGTTTGAGACCGAGATTCAGCGCGGGCAGGTGATCGTCGACAACGTCATCCCCGAGTTGGAAATCACGCTGCTGGGAAAGGTCTCGGCCGAATTTTTCGTCACACGCGACTTGAACCCGGAGCGGCTGACGAACGAGTTGCTCGCGGGCAAGCGGACGCTGGCTCCGTTGTCGCGGTCCGAGTGGGAGTTTCATGACCGGGCGTTGACGGAAGTCGTGCGATACATCGTCGGCACCGCGAGTACGCTGCCGCGATTCCAGGAGACATTGGCGACCGAGAGCCTCGCACGGCTCAGCCAGATTGGTGCCGATGTGGACAAGGTGCTCGAAACCACGCAGCGCATCGAGCAGCACATCGTCGGGGCGCAGGACGAATCGGCAGCGCGGTACGAAGCCGACTATCGACATGCCGTCACGCAGAATCTGGACTATCTGGAACTGTTCGGGGCAGACCTGCCACCGGAGGCACGGCGGCATTCGCTCTCCGTCGCGTACATGT
The DNA here is from genome assembly GCA_031412755.1 of Schlesneria sp. GTDB lineage: Bacteria > Planctomycetota > Planctomycetia > Planctomycetales > Planctomycetaceae > Schlesneria. Next base: position 7,787 of record JANODP010000242.1, read on the forward strand.
CGCTCAATCTTCGTCGTCAGAGCGACACGTCGGAAGACAGCACCAACCTGCCGGTCGAATCGGCGCTCGATGGGCTGCGACCGGAGGCGACGAGATTGCTCATCCGGGGTGAGGCGGGCGGCGGCAAGACCACTTTGTTTCGCTGGATCGCGATTCATGGGGCCAAGGGATACGACAAAGACAAGGACTTGCGGGAATGGACCTCGACGTTTGGTTATAGCTTGGCAGATGTAGACGCGAGGATTTTCGGGTATGTCACCAAAGACTCCTGGCGGAACCGAATCCCTTTCCTGATTCGACTTCGCGACTGTCTGAACGGGGTGCTTCCTTCGCCGGACGAATTCCCTTCGCTCGTGGCCAAGTTGGAGGGACATCCGCCGCCGGGTTGGGTGAAGGATGTTCTGGAGTCCGGGCGTGGGCTTGTGTTGCTGGATGGCATCGATGAGGTGGCGAATCTGGATCGAAGCAAGCTCTACGGCGAGATCAAGCAACTCGTGGAGCGGTTTCCTGAATGTTATTTCCTAGTTAGCACGCGGCCGGAAGCGGTGGAGGAGGGGTGGCTCACTGGGCTGGACTTCCGCGAGGCTACCATCAATCCGATGTCGGCGGTCGATCGCGAGCAGTTCGTCGACAAATGGCATGACGCCGTGCGCGAGGAACTGAAGCGGCTCAATCAACCGGTGGACGATCTTTCGCTGGAGGCGGCGTCGCTGAAGAGGAAGTTCAAGGAGAATCCGACGCTGGCCCGGCTGGCGACGAATCCGTTGATGGCGGCGATGATCTGCGCGTTGCACCGCCGCAGCAAGGAACATGTCCCGCCGAACGAGGCGGAGTTGGTCGAGCGACTCTGCCGGATGTTGCTCGACGAGCGGGACCGGTTGAGCGGACTGAAACCCGAGGCCTATGTCGCGGCGTTTCGCAAACTGGATTACACGCAGAAGAAGGCCGTGGTGCAGGAACTGGCCTATCACATGCTGGTCCAGCGCGGCCAATCGTCACTCGACAGGATGGAAGCCCAGACCAAGGTCGCGGAACGACTGGCTCTGTTGCAGCACTCGCCCGAGGATGCGGCCGACGTCCTGCGTGCGTTGATCGAGCGGAGCGGCATGCTGCGCGAACGGACGCCGCAGCGCATCGTTCCTTCGCCCGTGGGAGATCAGGAAGTGAAGGCGAAGGGCCAGTCCCCTGCCGCAAAGGAGGAGGCGGCCACCATCGACTTCCTGCACAACACGTTCAAGGAGTATCTGGCGGGAACGCGGCTGGCGCGGGAGGGGTCGGATGGGCTGCTGGCCGAGCACTGGGACAAGCCCGACTGGGTACCGGCAATTCTGTTCGCGGCGGCGGCCGACAAGCCGGGCTTTGCGACAAAGCTCATTCAGAAAATTTTGGTCCCCGAGCAATCGGGCCTGCTGGCAGCGATCGGCAAGAAGATCAAGAAGAAGCCGACGAAAGTCCCGGCGGAGGATCGGCAGCGGCAGTTGCTCGCCTTGCGGTGTCGGGCTGTCGGTTGGGAAGTCGATCCGACGATCGCGAAGCATCTGGAGGAGACGGAGCAGGCCCTCTTTCCACCACGGACGATGCACGAGGCGGATGCGCTGGGGGAGGCGGGCGAAGCCATTCTGCCATTCCTCCATCGTCTGACGTTTGACTCAAAGCGAAACGCGGATCAGTGCGCCGCCTGCATCCGGACCTTGCGCAAGAGTGAACTCCCCGAGGCCCGCTCTTTGTTGCTGACCTACGCACAGGACGAGCGGGAGGGAGTAGTGAACGAACTGGCCCAAGCCATCAACCCCCTCGAAATCGCTGCCGTCCAGCGCATGGTGCAGGAGCGGGACCGTACCTTTGGGGACGAGAAACAGCGATCCATCCGAAAGCAAATCACCGACTTGTCCCCGCTGTCCGACCTGAGCGGTTTGACCACCCTCAACCTCTTTGGCACGAGGGTGAGTGACTTGTCCCCGCTGGCCGGTCTGAGCGGTTTGACCACCCTCAAACTCTTTGGCACGTCGGTGAATGACTTGTCCCCGCTGGCCAGTCTGAGCGGTTTGACCACGTTCGATCTTCGTCACACGTTGGTGAGTGACTTGTCCCCGCTGGCCGCTTTGAGCGGTTTGACCACACTCGACCTCTCTGCCACGTCGGTGAATGACTTGTCCCCGCTGGCC
>JANODP010000243.1:0-2886 GCA_031412755.1 Schlesneria sp.
CCCTGCTCCCCGCCTTCGACGGCCTCGATCGCGCCGTATTCGCTGCGGCCCAGTCGAAGAACGCGGATGAGTTGATTGGCGGTGTGCAGCTCACTCTCAAGCAACTCGAAACGGCGCTCAATGGCTTCGGTGCGAAGAGCATCGCCGCACTGGGACAGCCGTTCGATCCGAACCAGCACGAGGCGATCTCGCAGCTTCCCTCGGCCGAGCATCCGCCGATGACCGTCTTGCACGACATCGAACGCGGCTACATGCTGCATGACCGCGTGGTCCGGCCGAGCAAGGTGATTGTGTCTGTTGCTCCACCGGCGAACGAGTAGCGAAGAGTGTTCGGTGTTCAGTTTTCAGTGTTCAGTAGAACCAAGTCAAAACTGAAACCGAGTTCGCACTCTTCACTGAAAACTGAACACCGAAAACTGAATACTCCTCCCTTGGAGCCCGCCATGCCAACCTACGACTACAAGTGCGATGCGTGCAACCACGCGTGGGAAGAGTTCCACTCGATGTCGGCCGCGCCGACGAAGAAGTGCCCGACGTGCGGCAAGAAGAAGGCGCGGCGGTTGATCGGAGCCGGGGGCGGCGTGATCTTCAAAGGCTCGGGCTTCTACCAGACCGACTATCGCAGCGACTCGTACAAGAAAGCGTCCGACGCCGACAAGGCTCCCGTAGCGAGCAGTGACTCGGGCGGAAAATCCGATTCGGCCGCCAAGAGTGACTCGGGGACGAAGAGCGAGTCGAAGGCGAAGCCGTCCGAGTGATTGTTGGTGATGAAGACTTGGTTGCGAGTCGTTCGATGATTCGTCCTCAAACGTGCCCGATCTGTGGGAAGACAGTTCCGCCGGCGACCGATCCGTCGGGCGGGCAGGCTCCGTTTTGCAGCCAGCGCTGCCGGGAAGTCGATTTCTTTCGCTGGGCCGACGGCAAGTACGCGATCGTCGAACCGCTGAGCCCCGCCGAACTGGACGACCTGCCCGAGGAGGCCTTCGATCCCGAGACTCTGCCGGAAGAATGACTCGTACCGATGCGCGGATCGGTCAGACTTTCGAGGCCCTCCCTCGGCAGAACGATCCCGGCAACGAGGCGGTCGTTTCCTCAGAAGAGTCCCCGAGCCATTGAAGAGTCTCGAACCACGTCTCCAGTCAACCACCCAGCGCGACGGTGGGATTGCCGTTCGCAGCCATCCCCGCCAGAATCGGCTCGCTTGAAGTCAGTCTCCATTCAGACAAGGCCGTTCCCGATGGAAGCATCGGAACGCGGACAAATCCCATTCGTGACCTCTCTCTCCGAACCATTGCTGTTTGACACGTACCTTCGCCCGCAGATTTGGGGCGGAGACGGACTGGCTCGTCTGTTGGGCAAACGACTTCCCGAGCACGCTCTCATTGGAGAGGCCTGGGAACTGAGCACGCTTCCCGAACACATCAGCCGAGTCTCGGCCGGCTCCCGTTGCGGTGAATCGCTCACCCATCTTTGGAGCCAGTCGCGCGGTGAGCTTTCGGGGTCCGCAGCGGCTGCCGACGAGTTTCCGTGGCTGGTGAAGTGGCTGGATTGTGCGGGCGCACTTTCGCTGCAGGTTCATCCCGGCGACAGCCTGGCCCGCTCGGTGCTCGGCCTTCCGCACGGGAAGAGTGAAGCGTGGGTGATCGTGCATGTCGAGCCGGGGGCTCGCGTCAGCATCGGACTTCGTGACGGAGTGACGCGGGCGACGTTCGAGACACATCTGGCAAACGGCACCATTGAAAATTGCCTGCATACCTTCGAACCTCGTGTCGGCGATTGCCTGTCGCTTCCGGCGGGGACTGTTCACACGGCCCACGGCGTGTTGCTGGCCGAAGTCCAGCAACCGAGTGACGTCACGTTTCGCCTGTTCGACTGGAATCGCCTTGATACAACGGGACAGCCGCGTCCGCTGCAGCATGAACGCGGGTTGCAGGCCATCGACTGGCAGCAGGGATCGATTGATCCCATCGCGCCGACGCCGCTCGATGTGCGAGGCACCGGTGTTTTTGGCGAGGCTCTGTTGAGTACGCCCTGGGTTCGGCTGGAGCGTTACTCCGTTGAGGGTTCATGGACGTCTCCCCACGTCGGTGAGATGACGGTTTGGATGGTGCTCGAAGGGGACTCGGAACTGTTCGAGCCGACGAACAGGACGCGGCACGAGTTGCCTCGCGGTTCGACGGTTCTTGTTCCGGCAGGGGCGGGTGCCGTCAGTTGGTCGCCACAGGCGGCCGGCTCACGCTGCACACTGCTCTGTATTCGGGAACCGCGTCAATAGTTCAGTCCGAACCGCGCCAAAGTACGCTCGCACCTTGAATCCATTGACGGTGCCGGCTGTTTGTACGCAACGCCGCCCGACGCGAAACGTTGAGCCACAACGCCAGCGGCGCACGCGCGAGCCCCGTCTGCCCTCGCGCCCCTGGCGTTGGACGATTGCCCAGAAATTTCTGGCAACCTTGCTTGACAGAAAAGGTGAGTCAATTTATATCACCTCCCCGGTCGTGGTTATTCCTCAAGCGGTAGAACTGTTACAGCCGATGAAACTGTCACGCAAATCAGACTATGCCCTGCGTGCCCTGATGACGCTCGTCGAGCGGTTCGGACAGGGACCGGTCTCGATCCGTGAATTGGCCGAGAAGAACGATGTGCCCCGGAGGTTTCTGGAGCACATCATGCTAGAGATGAAGGCGAAGGGCTGGGTCAACAGCATTGCCGGACGAATCGGCGGGTTTGAATTGGCCAAGCGGCCGGAAGAAATCTCGATGGGTCAGATCGTCCGCCACTTCGACGGACTATTGGCTCCGATTGGGTGTGTGTCGGTGACTCATTACGAAAAGTGCAGCCAGGAATTGACTTGTCGCTTTCGGCGCGTGCTGCTCGAACTCCGGA
>JANODP010000244.1:0-3750 GCA_031412755.1 Schlesneria sp.
TCGCTCTGCAATCTTTCTGCCGCTCTCTTTCTGTCTCCTTCTTCCTGCAAGACTGAAGCGGGGAGACAGAAAGAGAGCGGCAGAAAGATGAGTACAGTGAAGTCCGTGCGAACTCTCGGACGTAGTAAATGCACAGCCCCTAAGGCGCCGTGGGGCAAGCCCGCAGAGAATGGTCTGCGCATCGCCTGGCTGCTGGAGCCGCGCGCGGAAACACGGGCGCTCGACAGCGTGATGAAATCGCGCGTGCTCTTTCACAACGCCGGCAAGGCCCCCGTCTGCTTTGCCACGGAGGACTGGATTCAGACCGGCACTCACAAGGCGAAGGACGCCAGCGGCAAGGACATCAGCGTCTGGGCGATCAGTCGCATGGGCCTCCGCACGCGCATGATCTTCCGCCTCGCTCCGGGCGAGTATGCCGAAGTGGAAGGCCACGGCCTCGGCGTCGGCGTCGGTTCACACGAGACGTCGTCCGAGACGAGCATTTATCAAGTCGGCTGCTGGATCGAAGCCCAGCAAGGCGACGCCGTGACCTTCACGCCCGGGAGCGTGCCGGTCTCCTTCCAGACATGGCGAGACAACGAAGGCCTCAAGGATTCCGTCACCGTTTGGCAGGAAATGATCGCCGCCCGCTTCATGCACGAGAGCCCCATGCCTGCTGCCGCCGCGGACCGCGAGCTACTGCTCCGCCGCGTGATGCGGGATTTCCCGGGCACCGCGCCGACTGCCGAGCAGATCGCCGCGTTCGTCACCGACAACGCACCGGATGCGCTGGTGAGACTCATCAAGAGCCTGCAGGCGCGCGCCGCAGCGATGCACTTTGCCGGAGAATTGTCCGGCGGTGAGACGAAATTCCGCGTCCTCCCCGCCGACCCCGACGCCGCGAAGAAGCCGCGCACCGCAAACAATCCCGGCCACTACACCCTCAGCGATCAAGCGAGCCTCCAAGTCAGCCGCCGAGGCGTCGGCGAGCGCATCGTGAACGAGGCGCACCTCTCACTCTCCGCGCCGGGCAAGCGCCACGACATTACGCTCCCCGACGGCTACGACACCTGGGCCGCGGGGTGGGTGCGCGGCACGACGGTGATATGGATCACACAAAAGGGACTGCTGCGAAAAATTGATTTCACCAATCTGACGAAGGTGGAGGAAACACACTTCGAGGCCGACAAAGTCACCACCGCGCCGATTCCGCCGGACATCCGCGAAGCCCTCCGCGCCGCGCTCACCGCGCCCGATGCTCCGAAGCCGCCGCCGCCGCTGAATCCCAAGCCAGCCGCGCCGGCAGCGGCCACGCCGAAATAAGAGGGCGCGGGGACGAATACCCGTCCGAAAATTCCGAATTCCGAACCGCACAGATTTTCCCGCGCTGGACTTCGTCCGCGGTCTTGGTCGAGGACAAATCGACAAGCCAAATCGAGAAGACTGACATCCGGACGAATACGGCTGGGACGCCATCGAAACTCCGGTCCACGTCCACGATCTGCACGCGACGGTCCTGCACCTCTTGGGTCTCGATCACGAACGCCTGACCTATCGCTTCGCTGGCCGTGACTTCCGTTTGACCGACGTCTATGGCAACGTCGTGAACGGCATTCTGGCATCGTGGGCCGCAACTTCAGTTCATTTGTCAGCACCTGCCAGTATTTTCCATTGAGGTTCACCGATACAATCGCTCGGCCTATTTGGAGTTGAAGATCTCGCCTTGTCAGGATCAACCTGATGCGATGTTCGTGTCTCGTGATCGCCGTCGTGTGGGTTGCATTGGCCGATCCGCTGAGTGCGGCAGAACGTGTGGACTACTTGCGGGACGTGAAGCCGGTGCTCGCGAAGCATTGTTCCGTCTGCCATAGTCCGCTGCGGCAAAAATCCGGTTTTCGCCTGGATACGGCCGAGTTGCTCATCAAAGGCGGAGACTTCGGTCGTGCCGTTGTGCCCGGTAAGAGCAGCGAGAGTCCGCTGATTCACGCGGTGACTGGCTCCGAAGGCATGACGCAGATGCCACCCGAAGGAAACGGCGACCGGTTGAGCGCCGAGCAAGTCGATCTGTTGCGGCGGTGGATCGACGAGGGAGCACAGGCTCCGGCCGAAACCCCGCTGGCCGATCCTCGCAGCCATTGGGCGTTCCAGACTGTGAAGCGCCCGGAACCACCGCAGGTTGCCAAGGCAGAATGGGTGCGAAATCCCATCGACACCTTCATCGCCATTGAGCACCAGCGGCGCGGGCTGAAGCCTCGGCCGGAAGCCGAACGTCACGTGTTGTTGCGACGAGTCTATCTCGATCTGACGGGACTGCCGCCCACTCGTACAGAGATGCAGGCGTTCCTGGCCGATCAATCTCCAACGGCCTACGAAACTGTTGTGGAACGGCTCCTCGCCAGCCCGCGCTTCGGCGAACGTTGGGGTCGGCATTGGATGGACGTCTGGCGTTATAGCGACTGGGCCGGATGGGGCCAGCAGGTGCGCGACAGTCAGCCGCACATCTGGCATTGGCGTGATTGGATTGTCGAATCGCTGAATGCCGACCGTCCCTATGACGAAATGCTCGTGAACATGCTGGCGGCGGACGAAGTCGCGCCGGCCGATCGCGACCGACTGCGAGCCACCGGTTTTCTGGTGCGCAACTTCAAGTTGCTCAGTCGTGAACAGTGGCTGCAAGACACGGTCGAGCACACTGCCAAGGCGTTTCTCGGTCTGACGATGAATTGCGCTCGCTGCCACGATCACATGACCGATCCGCTCGAACAGCAGGAGTATTACCAGCTCCGCGCGATCTTCGAGCCGCATCATGTCCGGCTCGACCGGCTCCCCGGCGTGGCGGACACGGCGGTCGATGCGCTGCCGCGCGTCTTCGACAAGGATCTCGCCGCGCCGACCCATTTCTATCTCCGTGGTGACGAGCGGACTCCGCAGAAGGACCGCGTCATCACTCCGGGCATACCGGCTCTGCTGCGGGGTGTGGACTTTCAAATCGCCGAGATCAAACTGCCGCGCGAGTCGTCCGACCCGGCGCGACAGGAGTTCGTTGTGCGGGATGATTTGGCCGCCAGCGAGCGAACGGTCAACGCGGCTCGCCAGAAGGTTGACGACCTCCGGAAGAAGACGCCCATCGATGAAGCGGCCGTCGAGTTGGCCAGACTCGAACAGGCTGTGGCTGAGGCCAAACACACATCGTTCGCCGCAACCGTGGCCGTCGAGCGACTCGAAGAAACCGGCGACATGGCGAGCGAGGCGTGGCTGACGGCAGCCAAGGCCGCGAACGCGGCCCAGCGTCAGTTGGCCGTCGCTGAAGCGCGGCGCGATGTTCAAGTCGCGAAGAAAGAACAACTCGCGGTCAGTGCCGGCTTGGAGGCCGCTCGCAAGGCTGCCGGTGCCGATGAAAAAGATCCGAAGGTCGCGCAGCTAGTGGCGAAGCTCGCCGCGGCCGACAAAAAATTGAGCGATACCGAAGCCAGGCTGATGTCGGTCGAGACGACGGCTCAGCAGGAGCCGACGACGGCCTACACCAAGCGAGCCGTCGCGACGTATCCCGCGACAAGCACCGGTCGGCGACTCGCGCTCGCGCGGTGGATCGTTGACCCGCGCAACCCACTGGCCGCTCGCGTCGCGGTCAATCATCTCTGGTCGAGGCACTTTCACGCGGCGCTGGTGCCAAGCGTGTTCAACTTCGGCGTGAGCGGCGAGAAACCCGTCAATCAGCCGTTGCTCGACTGGCTCGCGGCCGAACTCGTCGATCCGCAGCACTCTGGCGGC
>JANODP010000245.1:0-19045 GCA_031412755.1 Schlesneria sp.
TGTCGCCGCCGACGAGCAAGTGATTGCCGACAGCCAACCGCTTCAGCACCAGTTCGCCGGCTTCCTCGGCGACACCAACCAGCGTGAGGTCCGTCGTTCCGCCGCCGACGTCACACACGAGCAGCGTGTCGCCGACCTTCAGCATCTTTCGCCAGCGCTCGCCCGTCGTGGTCAGCCACGAGTAGACCGCCGCCTGCGGTTCCTCCAGCAACACCAACCCATCGGGCAGCCCGGCAAGCGACGCCGCTTCGCGAGTCAACTCGCGCGCACTGGCATCGAACGACGCGGGGACGGTCAGCACGACTTCCTGCTGCGCGATCGGGTCGTTCGGAAAGGCATCGTGCCACGCGGCGACGAGATGCTCCAAAAACCGTCGAGCGGCTGTGACGGGCGAGACCTTCGCCACGTCCTCTCCCGCCCCCCACGGCAGGATCGCCTGATGTCGATCGACCCGGCTGTGACAGAGCCACGACTTGGCCGCGCCGACCGTCCGTTCCGGCAACTCCGCCGACTGCCGCCGAGCCATCTCGCCGACAGCGAACTCGCGATCGGTCGCCCAGGGCAAATCGTAAGCCCCCGAAGCCGCCTCAATCTTCGGCGCGAGATACAAAAACGACGGCAACAGATTCCGATTCTCGACCGTTGCCGGAGCGACAAGCTGCGGAATCGGCAACAGCGTGACCTCGGGCTTGTCCGCACCGAGTGCGGCATACGCCAGCGCACTGTTCGTCGTCCCGAGATCAATTCCGATGATGTACTTCGCACTCATTTCGATGTTTATCCAATTTCAGTAGTTCTAGGTTCACGGTTGAATGTGGCACTCTTAACTCCGAAGGAGTTTCGTCACATAGCCCAGGGTTGTCGCGCTTCGCGGCTACCCTGGGAAACGGGAACGATCACCATGATCTACCCCAACAGGGTTGCGTCATCCGGGTCGACGTTCGAGCTCGTGATTCAATCCCAAACATACCGCTCGTCGTATTCGATCTCATGGCGTTCGAGGAACTCACGAAACTCCGTTTTGAAATCCTTGTGCTTGTGATGCTCTTCCTGCTGTTGGATGTATTTGACGACCTTGCCCAACTGCGACTGACTGACCGAGAACGCCGCGTACCCGGATTGCCATGAAAACGTCGAATACGCCTGCCCCTTCTCCTTGATCCAAATCGACGTGACACGCTTCAATTCCTTCACCCAATCGGACAGCGCGATTGTCCGCGATTGACGGGCGAGCAGATGAATATGATCTTCCACGCCGCCCGAGATGATTGGCGGGCAGTTCAACGTCTTCGACGTACCACCGAGTTCCGCATGCATCTGTTCTCGAATGTCTCGGTCGATAAAAAACGGCCGGCGATCCTTCGTGGAAAACACGAGATGAACGACAACATTCGAGAGGGACTGGGACATGGTGAAACCTCCCAATGACGGAACCCCTTCGGGGTACATGCGTGGTCTGGATTTTGTTCCCAGGGTAGCCGCGATACGCGGCAACCCTGGGCTATGTGGCGGAACTCCTTCGGAGTAAATGCAAAGTCAGCAGGCTAGGAACTACTGAATCTCAACTTCAGCGGGCGCCACCGTCTTCGCGGCGGAATCGCTGCCGGTGAACTGTGGCAGTTCGCACTTGGTCGCTTCCCAGCCGTGATGTTGGAGCGTGCCGGCGAACGGCGCGTCGCCGGCGACCTTGCCGGTGAGTCGATACCGGGCGGCATCGAATCCGGCGGGGACGTTGACGTTGGCACCCTCTTCGTCCGCAACGACGGGCTGCAATGCAAAGAAGCGATCGAGGACTTTCGCGCTGTCTCGCTGAATGGCCCTGACCGCCGCTCCGATTTGTTCGTCCGCGTAGCCGCTCAGATCCTCCTTGAGAAAATCGACCAGTCGTGCTTCGCGCTGCAGCGTCGCCAGCAACGTGATGGCTTCGCTTTGCGTCGGCTGCTTCGGCTCCGGGCGCTTCACCTCGATCGGTTTCAGCTCCGGAGTTGGCGGCGCAACAAGGAGTTGAGGCGAGGGAAGACCCTCGCCCTTCAACGCTTGTTCGACGCGCGCGGCGGTCTCGGCGTTGAACAACGATCCGAAGAAGGCGCGGAAGGCCGTGGACACTCTGCCCATAAAATTGCTCTCCCTCAAAGTGTATTTCTGAACCGAAGTAGCGCGGCTGGCTTGGCAAATGTCAACCAACGCTCCCGGTCGCGCAGGTCGTTGCCAATTTGAAGGGGCGATGAATCCCCCGGCCTTGATGGACGCTGCGCGGGGCCGCGCTTAGAGTCTTGCTCACGCGCTCCGGTCTTCGACGTTTGGCCGCCACCCCATCGGCGTGCGTGCCGGGGAGCATTGGTCTCTCCATCGCGCCCACGTCGATGGCGTTGGGGCGGAACATCTCCCAGACCGCAATGGTCTCTGGATCAAAGAATCCTCTCTTCGGACGACCCGATGAAAGTTCAGCAGTTTCTCGAACATCACGGCCTGACACAGAACCCGTTCTCGCAGGAGGACGCTCAGACCGATCCGCTGTTTCAGCAGGTTTGCTCGCGCGGGACGTTTCATCCCGCGTGGGACAAGATCTACGGCGATCCGGCCAGTCCCGCCACCGCCGTGGTCTTCGGCGAGAAGGGGAGCGGCAAGACGGCGCTGCGGTTGCAGATCGTCGATCACACGGCCCAATACAACCGCGAGCATCCCGAGCAGCGCGTCTTCGTGATCGAGTACGACGACTTCAATCCGTTCCTCGATTGCTTCAATTCCAAGATGTCGTGGCCCGGCGGTTCGCCCGAGAGAACGCTCGGCAAGTGGCGGCTGTGGGACCACATCGACTGTATTCTGTCGCTGGCCGTCACGCGGTTGATCGACGACATCCTGAACGAGCGGACGCAGGGAGATGCCGCCCCGTTCGAGATCCGCGGCGAACGTCTGCAAAACCTGACGCGGCCTCAGAAGCGCGACCTGCTCATGTTGGCGGCGTTCTACGATCGCAGCATGGATGTGGCCTTGCAGACCCGCTGGGTGGGACTGCGCCGCAAGTTGCGGTTCGCCAACTGGTCGACGTGGCGAAATCTGGCCATCGGTGTCGGAGTGTCGCTCGGCATGTTTGGGCTGCTCGCCGAGTTCGGACATCTCTCGTCGATGTTCTCGTCGTGGTGGGTCTGGCTGATCATCGTGGCCGGTTGGGCACCGTGGCTCTGGCGGCAGGCTCGCCTGCTGGCGTTGGGTTGGAAGATCAATCGGCAGATCCGCGTGCTGGATCGTCAGGTCAACACGCTGCGCGGCACGTTGGCGCAACTCGATCCGCGGGACATCTCCGGTCAACCGCTGCCGTCGCGCGAGCGGAGCGATGACCGCTACGAGTTGCTCGGCAAGCTGCAGGGGATTTTGAAGGCGATCGGATTCGAGTCGATCACGATTTTGGTGGACCGTGTCGATGAACCGCACCTGATCAACGGCTCGGCCGAGCGGATGAAGGCCTTCCTGTGGCCGATGTTCGACAACAAGTTCCTCAAGCACGCCGGGCTCGGCTTCAAGCTGCTGCTGCCGATCGAAGTCAGCCTGTTCCTGCACCGCGAGGACAAGGAGTTCTACGAACGCTCGCGGCTCGACAAGCAGAACCTGATCCGCTCGCTGGAGTGGACGGGTGAGTCGTTGTACGACCTCGCCAACGACCGCATCCGCGCCAGCAACCCGAACAATCCCACCGGCCCCGCGAAACTCAAGGGCTGGTTCGACGACTCGATCACGGAACAGGAGTTGGTGAGTACGCTGTCCCGACTCCGCGTGCCGCGGCATCTGTTCAAGTTCCTGCACCGGACGCTGGTCGAGCACTGCCACCGCTACACCGACGAATCGCCCCGCTGGCAGATCGGCCGCGAGACGCTGCAATCGACAATGGCGGTCTACATGCGCGATCTGGAAGCGTATGACCGGGGGTTGGGAACGGGCTGAGAGTGGGAAATCTCAAAGTTCAAGTTCCAAAGACCAAACGAATCTCAAGCACCAACAGACAAATCCCAAACTTCTGCATCGGGACATCACCCGCGTGCAGAGGTTTGGGATTTCTGACTTTGAGATTTGGGATTCGTTTGGTCTTTGGAACTTGAACTTTGGAATTTCGCTCCCCGCGCGTCAGTGTCCTCCCGCCGGAGCGTCGCCCATCTGTTGTGCCATGTAGTGCTGGATGCCGATCTTGGAGATCAGGTCGATCTGCATTTCGCACCAATCGACGTGTTCTTCCGATTCGACCAGGATTCCCGCCAGCAGTTCGCGGCTGCCCGAGTCGTGTTCTTCCAGGCAGACTTGAATGGCGGCGTTGTAGGCGTGGACCCCCTTGGTTTCGAGGTCCAGGTCGTTGGCGAGTTGCTCCTCGACCGTGCTGCCGACGCGGATCACGTCGTAGCGGGCGATCTCGGGAACCCCTTCGAGAAAGATGATCCGGTCGATCAGCTTTTCGGCGTGCTTCATCTCGCCCATCGACTCGACGTAGTGCTTGTCGGCCAGCTTGTTCAGGCCCCAGTTGCGGCACATCTTGGACTGGCAGAAGTACTGGTTGATGGCGGTCAGTTCGATGGTCAGTCCGGCGTTCAGCACGTCGATGACTCGTTGTTTGCCTTGCATGATGGGTCTCGCTTTCTAAATGAGAATCGGTGAACCGGTCGAAATTCTAGGACCACCCCCGCACCACTGCCACCACTCGGACGATGGTCTGCGCAATTTTCCGCCGATTGAAACGACGTGTCGATGCGATCGTGAAACAAGTTGAGATTGAATCGCATCGTTTCGGAAATCGAGACTGACAATCGGTTTCATCCCGATGAGCAATTCGGGAGGGAGCCTTGTCGAAAACGTCGGGCGTGCCTGCCCGATGCGGCGGCGAAAGCCTGCGAGATCGACCCAAAAACCGGTCTGGTCGCATTTGGAGGCTTCCGCTAGATTCCGCCCCCCGTCCGCCTCGGGCCATCGGTCGCGGAGCGGTTTGCGTGCGGTACATGGACGACCTACATGCCTCCGATCAAGGATGATCTGTCTCATCATGCGCGCTCCCTTCCGATTCATTTTCAATGCGCTTCCGTGCGGCCTCTTCGTCTTGTCCGCCTTCGTCGCGAGCCTGTCCGCTCAGCAGCCGGCGGGTAAGGCGACACTGCGCCCCTCACAACCGCAAGCCGCTCCGCCAAGAGCCGGGCAGGCGGCGAAGACCGGTCCGATCACGCAGACGGGTGGTCAAGCCAACGTCGGCGCGAAGGTTGAACCCGCCAAACCTTCCCGACCCGCCGGGGAAGATCTGGTTGTAAAACCAATCTCACCCGCGCTGCGGCAAATCCTCGACGATTGGGAACAGCATTCGTCTCAGATCAAATCGTTGCACGGCAAGCACACACGGTTCGTTTACAACCACGTCTTTGAGGTCGAGAAGCGTTCCGAAGGAAAGTGGTATCTGGAGACGCCTGACAAGGGTCGAATCGACCTGGTCGGCATACCACCGCAAAAAAAGGAAGTCTCGCAAAAGATCGGCAAGGAGAGCGGCAAGCCCTATCGCATTGAGGCGGATGGAGCGCAGATGTGGATTTGCAGCGGTGAGGAAATCGTCATCGTGAATGGCGATGAGAAGACGTACGAAGTCGCTCCCCTTCCGCCACAGTTACGGGGCACAAACATCGTCAACGGCCCGCTGCCATTTTTGTTCGGCTTGAAGGCGATCGATGCACAGAAGCGCTACGAACTGACCTTGCTGTCGAATGGAGAGAAGTCCGCCAGGATTCAAGTCGTGCCGCGATTTCAAACGGACGCAGACAACTACAAGGTGGCGGAAATCATCCTCGACAAGGGCCGTTATCTGCCGATCGCCGTGAAGTTGGTCGATCCGACCGGCAACCTCGAAACCGTCTACAAGTTTGACATCCTCGACGTAAACAACCGCAGTATCCGACTCAAGTTGCCGACCATCTTCGGCGGCGACGCCGACCCGTTTCGCCCCGATCTGAAAAAGAAGGGCTACAAGATGGTGTTATCCGCGCCGGAGGATTCTCGTGATCCGCGGCGACTGCCTGCCAATGCTCAGCAACCCCCGCGCGCGGCGGCGAATCCAAACGCGGGGCCTCGCAAGTAGCCGGAGCCTTGCGCCGCCCAGTGGACTCGGGTATCTTCGCCGCTCGTCTGAGCAATCCGCTCGGACTGAATGAGGCGAGTTGCCGATGTCCGATCCCGATTTGCCACCCGACATCGCTGCGACACCTTCCACGGCCGAAGCGCTGCCGAAACGCGACGAGACACCGCCGATTGCGGGGCCACCATCCAAAGTCGCACGGGCCATTGAACCCGCGCCGTTGTGGCTGCGTCGCTCCGACCAGCTCTTCGTCGGGACGCTGCTCATCGCGCTCATCGTGTTGCTGACGATTCACTGGCTGAGGTTGTCTCGCTGGGGAACCGTCTCGATCGAACTGACCAGCCAGCAGCCGCGCGAGTATTTCTATTCGCTCGACATCAATAAGGCCTCGTGGGTCGAGTGGGCGCAGCTCGACGGGATCGGTGAGAAGCTGGCCAAGCGGATCGTGGCCGACCGCGAAGAACGCGGCCCGTTTCGTGACGCCGATGATGTCAGGCGCGTGCGAGGCATCCATGCCAGGCAGCTCGAATCCATGAAGCCGTTCCTGCGCGGCGGGTCCGCGACCGAGGTGGCCAGTCCATGACAGCGTCTCCCTCGCCACCCCCGTCGTCTCCATCGACTCCCGACATGCTGGAATTGCGGGATCTGCCGCAGCGATTGGCCGATCCGCCACCGGGACTTCCCGCAATCCCGGGCGGGTGGACCGAGCGTGAATGGCTCATCGAAGGGCATCCGTTTCGGCTCGTTCTTCCCGCGTCGCCCGATGCCTTCCTGGAGGACGCCGAAGTTCACGCCGCCTTCGACCGTGACGAGTACATGCCGTACTGGGCCTACGTCTGGCCGGCCTCGTTGAAAATGGTGGCCACCATTTTGCGAACCGACTGGCCGCGTGAGGCCGAAGTCTTGGAACTCGGAGCCGGAATCGGCCTGGCCGGGCTGGCAGGACTGGCGCGCGGGTTGAAGGTGACGTTCAGCGACTACGAGCCGAAGGCGGTCGATCTCTGCCTGTTCAACGCCCGCCGCGCGGGGCACGCGAGTGCCCGGGGCCTGGTCCTCGACTGGCGTCAGCCGCCCGACAAACAGTTCCCGCTGATCTGGGGCAGCGAACTGCTGTATGAGGATCGCAACCACGAGCCGCTGCTCAGCCTCACCAAACGCATGCTGACTGCCGACGGAACGGCCTGGTTTGTCGATGGCGGGCGGGCGAAGGCCGAACGGTTTGTGGGGCTCATCGCGCAACACGGCTTCTCGTCGCGGCTGTTCGATGAAGAACTGCAGCCGCTCGCCGCGCCACGTGTCGGTCGGTATCAACTGATCGAAGTCCGTCACGCCTGACGCCCCGCAGGCGATTAGCGCTAACCCGGATGATTCATGACCTCCTCGGACTGCCGCACATTGATGACGGCGCGGAGACGGTCTCTCAATGAACGAGGGCGAACTCGTTCGAATTGAGCAGTGCCCAGAAGAGGTCTTGGTAGCCTTCGGCACTCGCAACCGAGCGACCCGTATTCTTGGGGCCGCGGATCGCCGAGTCGTCCCGCACCAGCTTGCGCATCGCGGCGAGCTCGCTCGCACTGGGGAGCCGCGACAACGCGGCGAGGCACAGTTGGCGAATCTTCTCCTTCTCGTCGGTCTTCCGCCGCACGATCTCGTCGAGCAGCGTGCCGGGCGAGAGTTCGAGTGCTTTCTCGACGAGCGAGCCGTTCATCAGCGTGAACGCCTGATTCATCGTTCCGTCGAACTCCATCGCTTCATCGTTCTCGTCGGTCTCGTAATTCACGACGAATTGTGACAGCCATTGCTGCCGCTGAGACTCGGCCTGCGTCCAATCGACCCCTCCCGCACGATGCGCCTTCGTCGCGACGAGGAATGAATCGTACATCTGCTCGGCCGTCATCGACTTCACGTACATGTGGCTGAACTGCGGCGGCTGCCCCTCGATCGGATCGTCCGCACGGTTCGCGTCGCCAACCCGGCTGCTGAGCTGATACGGTTCGGAATTGCAGATCCACCGGACAAGCTGCTTCGTGTCGTAGCCGCTGCGCACGAACTGGCGGGTCAAAAGCGCGAGCAACTCGGGATGGCTGGCCGGGCTGTGCGGACCAATGTCATCGACGGTGGGGGTGAATCCCTCTCCGAAGAAGTGGCTCCACACGCGGTTGACGAACGCCGCGGCCAACTGGGGCTGATCGCCCTCGGTCATCAAGCGGGCCAGCGCGGCGCGGCGGTTCGTTTCGGGACCGGGATCAACCTCGTGGCCGTTGAAACGTGGATAGGCCACACGCATCAGGTTGTTCCGCAACTCGAAATAGATCGGCCCGCCGGCGTCTCGCGTCACGAGTTCGGTGTAGGCGTAATGGTCTTTGCCCGTGCGCGGGTCGCGTTCGTGACGAGGCACACTGGCGGTCTGGCTGAAGAAGCTGTGCAGTTCCCAAAAGTCGGTTTGATAAGTCTTGGTGAACGGGTTGTTGTGACACTGATTGCATTGGATTTGTTGACCGAGGAAGACTCGCGCGGTCACCGCCGTCGCCGGTAGAGCGTCGTTGTTCAGATGAGCAATCAGAAAGTTCGTGGCTCCGTTTTCCGAATTGCTTCCCTCGGCCGCCACCAGATCGTAAACGATCTGATTCCACGGCCGGTTCGCCGCGAACGACATCCGCAGAAACTTCTGCAATGCGCCGCGATCGACCCGCTGCTCGGATCGGCGGCCGACCAGCAGGTTCGTCCAGATCGTGGTGAAGTTGCGGGCATAAGCCGTGTCGTCGAGCAGTTGATCGATCAACTGCTCACGCTTGCCGGGGCGAGTATTCGCGAGAAACGACTCGGCTTCATCCACCGTCGGGATGCGTCCGACCAAGTCGAGCGAGACACGCCGCAACCACTCGGCATCGTCCGCCGTGACCGACGGCCGAACGTTGGCGATCTCCCAACCCCGGCGAATCTCGGTATTGATGGCCGCGACAACCTGGTGCGAATCGAGTTCTTCGCGCAGCGGCTCGGGCGGCGCGGGCACAACCGTGACGACCGACTTCTCCGGTTCCGGTACCACCGGCTCCGGCACCACCACTGCCGAGGGCGACTGAGTCGTGGCGATCTCGATAGCCTGCTTGTGATGACGCGGAACGGATGGCGTGACGGTGTTTTTCTCAACAGGACCGTTCGTCACCGAATTGGTCTTGTGCGAACCGGGCGGATTCACGGCCACCTGATTCGAGTTGGCAGGGCCGTTCACGGCGAACCACCCAATCACACCGGCAAACAGACACGCGGCGACCGTCACGGCCGCAGCCAATCGGCCACGGTGAGACAGTTCTCGCGGCGCAACCACTGTGGCAACAACCTCTGCGGGAGCCGGGGCGACATCGGTCCAAACCGGCAATTCGTCGGAAGACAGTGCGGTCGCCGAACCGACTCCGGCGGCATCCCAGTACAGCGAACCGTGCAGATCGACGTAGCTCAGGTAGAACCAGCGGGCTTCGGCGGAATTCAGCACCAACCGTTCGAGCCGTGCGGTTTCCTCGCGCGTCAGGCGATCTTCGCACAACGCTTCGAGCAGCGGCGTCAGTTCGGTGATGAGTGTTTGGTTGGACATTACGTCACGGTCTCTGCTGCCAGCCGGCGCTGAATGCATTCCATCAAAAACTTGCGAATCCGCCCCAACGATTGATAGACCGAATTGGCGGGTCGCCCCATCCGTTCAGCCACGTGCTTCCCTTTTTCACCGGGTGCATAGCGTTGTTCGATCAACTTGCGATCTTTCGCACGCAGCTTGGCCAGACATTCGACCAGGGCCGCGCGACGCTGTTCAAATTCATCGGATCGTTCGAGTGCCTCCCGCGACACCGTTTCCAGAAACTCATCACTGAAGTACAGCCGGCTTCGTTTTTTTCGAGTCCGATGCTTCATGACTTCAAAGTTGGCGATCTGACTGACCCACGCGAGGAAGTTCGTTCCCTCGCGAAACTGCGAAAACTTGCTCCAGATGACGACGTTGGTTTCCTGCAAGACCTCTTCGGCTTCGATCGGGTTCGGCACCTGAGACAGGATGTACAGAAAGAGCCGTCGCTGGTGATGCGTGAACAGTTGCACAAACTCGGCACTCGGCGCGGCTGGTCGAGATTCGTCTGCGGAACTGGATTCAACGTCAGTCACGACAGAGGTCCACTTCACTCGAATCGGGTCTTGAACCAAACCGCTTGTGAAAACGGGGGGCTGTGTTGAGCAGCCCCCCGCGATTTCGTCACCCAATAATCGACCGGCATAAATTAGCCGATG
The DNA here is from genome assembly GCA_031412755.1 of Schlesneria sp. Classification (GTDB taxonomy): domain Bacteria; phylum Planctomycetota; class Planctomycetia; order Planctomycetales; family Planctomycetaceae; genus Schlesneria. Next base: position 10,370 of record JANODP010000245.1, read on the forward strand.
AGTTCCTTGATGGCCGTTCCACCGTTGGCGAGCTTCATCGGACGGCCACGCTTCGACGTGTGGACCGTGTCCAGCGGAATACCGAGCGCGTGCGAAGCCGTCGCCCAGATGTCGCCGGGCTGGTAGCTCTGGCTGCTCGCCACAGAGACGCCGTCCGCGTCGGTCTCGCCGACGGCGACGCCACCCTTGAGGCCGCCGCCGCCGATCATCACGGACCAGCTATTGGCCCAGTGATCGCGGCCGACATCCTGGTTGATGCGCGGAGTACGAGCGAACTCGCCCATCCACACGAGCACCACGTCGTCCAGCATGCCACGCTGCTTGAGGTCGGTCGTCAGAGCAGCGATACCGGCGTCGAGGGCGGGCAGACGCTGATTCTTCAACGTCTCGAAGACGTTCGCGTGCAAGTCCCAGCCACCGAAATCGACCTCGACGAACGGCACTCCCGCTTCGACCAGGCGGCGAGCCATCAGCAGACTGCGGCCAAACTGACCGCCGTTGCCCATCATGGCACCACCCTGCGCCGGAGCACCGGTGTACATGTCGAGGGTCTCTTTCTTCTCTTCGGCAACCTTGAAGGCGGCCATCTGCTTGGACGTCATCAGGTTGACGGCCTTCTTGTAGATGTCCTTGTGGGCCTGGCCCGATTCACCACGCTGCGAACCGATGAAGTTGTCTTCGACGACTCCCAGCATGCTCAGCCGCTGTTCGAGTCGGCCGGGGCCGAGGTCGCCCATGTCGGCGTTGCGGATGTTGCCGCTGTTGTCGACGAGGAATGGAGCGTGAGCCGCACCCATGAAGCCGGGGCTGGTGCCGCCGCCCCCAATGGAGACGAACGAGGGGATCTCGAGCTCCTTGCGCTTCGTTCCGAGTTCGTAGCTGACGACCGATCCGAAGGCCGGATGGACAACGGTGGGATTCGGCACAAAGGCGGTGTGCATGTAATAGCGGCCGCGACCGTGATCGGCTTCGCGGGTACTCATGGCTCGCACCACGGAGAGGTTGTCCATGACCGCAGCCGTCTTGGGCATGTGCTCGCTGATTTGCAGATTGCCCTTGGTGTCGATCGGCTTGAACTCACCGCCGTTCTTGGAGCCGGGCTTCAGGTCCCAGATGTCGATGGTCGGAGGACCGCCGCTCATCCACATCAGGATGCAAGCCTTCTGCTTCTTCTTGAGTTCGGCCGCATTGGCTTGAAGATGGGAGATAAAGTTCATCGCGGGGAGCGTGGCCGCGCTGGCTGCCAAGTGCCGCATGAAGTGTCGTCGGGACATACCGTCTGGTGTTGTCATCTGCATGATCGTCTCCAAGGTTTTAAGGACAGTTGAGTTTCGTAGCGTCGGAATTTCGTTTCGGCCGTCTCGGTCTTGGGCCGTGACAACGGCCACATCCAGCGGATCACTCCGCAGTCATCAGTGATTGAAGATGAACTCGTTCGAGTTCAACAGAGCCCAGAACATATCCTGGTACACCGCCAATTGGTCGCGGTTTCCCTTCAGGTACTGCTGAGCCTTGCCCAGTTCCGCCCTGGTTGGTTGGCGGCCCAGCGCGGTGAGGTAAAGCCGCTGAACCTTCTGAACGTCGTTCCCCTTTTCGGAGAGCAAGTCACCGAGGTGGCTCCCGGACTTGACGCTGACGGCGTCCTTCACCAGTTCGCCGTTCATCATCATCAGGGCTTGCGGAATGGTGCCGTCAAACGAGTTCGACTCTTCACCGTCGTCCGTACCAAACGTCCGAACGAATTGTTGCAGCCACTGTTGCCGCTGTTTCTCGGACTGCTCCCAACCCGAGCGGCCTGACTTGTGGGCGTTCGTCGCCACGATCAACGAATCGTAAAGCTGTTCGGCCGTCATCGGCTTGACGTAGACGTGAGTGAACAGGGCCGTTTCGCCCGCCGCCGGATTGTCCCGCTCGTTCTTCTTCGAGCCACGGCTGGTCAGATTGTACGCTTCCGAGTTGGCGATCCACCGCATCAACTGCTTGCAGTCGTAACCGCTCTTGACGAATTCGACTGCCAGCCGGTCCAGCAGGTCGGGATGCGTCGCCGGATTGTGGGGACCAATGTCATCGACGGGACGGGTAAAGCCGTACCCGAAGAAGTGAGCCCAAGTTCGGTTCACCATCGCCATCGCAATCATCGGCTTCTCGCCAGACGTCATTTGCTTGGCCAACTCCTTGCGGCGCTCGGTCGAACCGCCCGGATCGACCTCCGAACCGAAGTAGATCGGATACGCGACCTGCATCAGCCCGTTTCGCTTCTCAAAGTAGACCGGGCCGGCAAAATCCTTCTCGACGATTTCCGAGTAATCATCGACCATCCGGCCCGTCTTCGGGTCGTACTTCCGATGATCGATCTTGCCTGTTTGACGGAAGAAGCTGTTGAACTGCCAGAACTGGTCCTGCTTCCAGTCGTTGAACGGATGGTTGTGGCATTGCGTGCATTGAACCTGCATGCCGAGAAACAGCCGAGTCGTCTTGGCCGTCATCTGCACCCCGTCGTCCTGATCCTGCATCTGAGCCAGCAGAAAGTTGACGGCTCCGTTTTGTTCGTAGTGCCCTTCGGCGACGACCAGATCGGAAACAACATCCTTCCACGGCCGATTCTTACCGAATGCCTCGCGGAAGAATTTTTGCATCCCGTCGCGACTGACCCGCCGCGGAGTTTGCTGGCCGATACAGAGATTCGTCCAGACCGTCGTCCAGTTGCGAGTGTAAGCCGGATCGTCCAGCAGTCGGTCGATCAACTTCGTCCGCTTGGCCTTGTCCTTGTCGGCGATGAACTTCTCGACGTCTTCGACGGACGGAATGTGGCCGTTGATGTCGAGATAGACGCGACGCATCCATTCTGCGTCGTCGGCCACGGCGGACGGTTCGACCTCGTTGTCCTTCCAAGCCTCTCGAATCTGCTTGTTGATTTCCTGGATGATCACGTCCGACGATCCGGTCGTGAATGTCGCTTCAGCCGAACTTTTTTCGTCGGCCGCCAATGCAGTGCCGCAGGCCACCGCCACCAAGCCCGCCGCAGACACCAGCCATGCGCCAAACGAAGTGGCCAGACTGCGATTGTGCCGATTCCAATTCTCGGTCTGACTGATTCGCACCATAGACCCGCCACCCTTTCCAATAGAACCCGTTGCCTTCAGACGCATCTACTGCCACCGTTGGAACCTCCGTTCCTCACGAGCGACCAGCAGCATAACCACACCCAAGGCGAAAATGTTCGTCAAGATGTTATCAGAATCTGGTGACGAGTCCAATCTTCGGACGCAAGTTCTGTCATGGAATCCGATTACGGTTCCATGTCCGGCTGTGGCTGATGGGCGATTTCTTCGTTCGACGACCGTATCTTCTGCATGGCGGAGTCACATTGCAGCTACGCGGTGGCAAAGTTCGGACGGTGTTTCTCTGCCATCGAAGTTGATCGATGTGCACTCTTCGAGATTCCGAAACCATGTGTGCTGACGCTTGGCGAACTGTCGGGTTCGAGTTTGGATCAATCGGATCAACTCAGGTGGTGGCCGCTGATCGAACTCGGAGCGACCATTAGCGGCCAACCTGGCCGTCTCGATCCAATCGATGACCTCCTTGTAGCCCAAGGCCTGCCGTGCAGTCCGGCTGAGTGGATGAGTTGACTCCATCAACCGCCGGACCTCCGCGAGCAGCCCCCTCTCAAACATCTGTTCGACACGGGCATCAATGTGCGCGTACAACCAATCTCGCGGCGGAGACAGCCAGTAGACGTGCGGCGTTCGTTCGGCGATTGACTTGGGATGCTGGTCCTGCTGCTCTGACAAGGACTTGCCAGTCAGGCGGTGGACTTCCATCGCGCGAATGATGCGGCGCAAGTCGTTCGGATGCAGACGCGCCGCCGCGCGCGGGTCGATTTGTGCCAACTCGCGATGCAACGATTCCGAGCCTTCGCTGGCGGCCTGCTGTTCCAGTTGGCGGCGCAGTGTCCAGTCGGCCTCCGGCCCCTGGAAGACACCCCGCAGGATTCCACGCAGATAAAGCCCGGAGCCACCGACGAACAGTGGCGTTCGTCCACGATCGACAATCTCGCGGCAACACGTTTCGGCCGCGACGATGTACTCCGCCAGACTGAACTCGTCGTGAGGATCGAGCACATCGATCAAGTGATGCGGCACCTGAGACCGTTCTGCCAACGTAGCCTTCGCCGTGCCGATGTCCATCCCCCGATAGAGCGTCATCGAATCGAGCGCCACGATTTCGGCATTGAGTCGCTCGGCCAGAGCCAGCGATAACGCCGTCTTGCCGCAGGCGGTCGGCCCGGCGAGAAACCAGCAGTGTCGGAGCAACTCGGTGGAAAACGTCACGGCCAACCTCTGGCTGGTTCAGACTCGCAAGCCGGTGGTTTCAACCCGCTGGCGGTGGTGGCGGTGTGACTCGCTGGAAGTACGGCGACCAGTCTGGCAGCTGACCTGCCGCAGTCCAACCGCTGAGTTGAGGAGCCCAGAGCAGGGTATTGCCCGTCACACGACCGGCCGAGATCGCCTGCTGCACCTGCTCGGGTGAGTACGGTCCCTGCGACTGTCCGTTGACGGCGATGTGCCAGGCCGGCGGCGGAGGTGGCGCCGGGGGGCCACCCATCGGTCCGCCGACGCCAATGCCCGGAGTCGACATCATTCGCCCGGCCATCGCCACGCCCATGCCGAGCCCCAGTCCTTCGCCTCCACCGCCGTGCGTCGCCGACTCGCGCATCGCTTCGCCCATTGAGTACTGCTGGAATTTCCCCATGTCGCCGATGACGCCCATGCTCGTGCGAGTGTCCAACGCCTTCTCGACCGCCTCGGGCAGAGAGATGTTCACGATGAAGAGTTGCGGGACCGCAAGGCCGTACTCGTCATCGATCCGTTCCTCCACGTACTTGCGAAGCTCTTCAGAGAACTCGCGGTACTTCGAGGCCAGGTCGAGCGCAGCGACTTGTTTCTCGGCGAGCATGTCGGCGAACGCGGACGTGATGATCGACCGCATCAGTTCGGTGACCTCGTCCGCTTCGACGACTCCGTCGGTCCCGACGAGTTCCGTCAGCAGGGCCTTCGGTTCGACCGCCTTCAGCGCGTAGGTGCCGAACGCGCGCAAACGGATCGGGCCAAACTCGGGGTCGCGCAGCATGATCGGGTTGGGGGTGCCCCACTTCAGGTCCGTGATCTGCCGCGTACTGATGAAGTAGACCTCGGACTTGAAGGGGCTGTTGAAGCCAAACTTCCAACCGGCGAGCGTGCTGAGGATTGGAAGGTTCTGCGTGTTGAGCGTGTGCGTTCCCGGCTCGAACACATCGGCGACTTTGCCGTGCAGCACGAAGACCGCCAGTTGGCCGGGTCGCACGATGAGCTGTGCCCCCTGCTTGATCTCGTTCTGATAGCGGGGGAACCGCCAGACGAGCGTGTTGCGTGTGTCATCGAGCCACTCGATGATGTCGATCAATTCACCGCGAAGTTTGTCGAACAGTCCCATGATGCTGGTTCCCTCTGGGTGACGAAGTGGTTCGGAGCGAGCGGTGATTCTAGCGTTGGCCCGGGAATTGCCTCAAGCAGCAGATCGCATTGTGGACAATTTGTGAAAGGTTGCGGGCGGCGAAGAGCTTGATTGTGCAGAGAGCCCTGTGGTTTCGAGGGGTTCGGTCGATCGAGCCGGTCGCACCACGGGATCTCACGTGGGATGAGACGAACGTCCCAACCATCGTGAGATGCAATTTGACGCACATGGATTGGGCAATTAGAGTGGCTCGCGTCGCTGCGAGGGATCGTGGCCAGGTTGATGGAGTCGAAGTCAAATGACCGTGGCAGACGTTCAGGCGGTTCCTTCTTTTCGGGAACGACCACAAATGATGGGACAGTTGATTCCGCTCGGCGGCGGAGATCCGATCCCGCTGCGGAAACCGAAGCTGCTCGTCGGACGACGCCCCAGTTGCGACATCCGGCTCGAGTTCCCGAATGTCTCGTCGCAGCACTGCGAACTGGAGTGGATCAACGGCTACTGGCGACTCCGCGACCTGCGCAGCGCCAATGGCACCAAGGTCAACGGCGAGCGGATCGATGAGAAATTTGTCCAACCCGGCGACACGATCACGATCGCCAAGCATCGGTTCGAGATCGAGTACACCCCCGATCCGAACGCCGCCCCCGTCGAAGAGGTCGATCCCTTTTCGATCGGACTCTTGGAGAAGGCTGGAATCGGACGGGCCGACGGCAACGACCGGCCTCGTCGTCCGAGCACCGGCCCATACAACGGAAAACCTTCAAAACCAGCGCCGCCCCCGCCCAAGCCGCCGCTCGGTGAGATGGACGACGACGACAAGGCGCTCGACTGGATGTCGGACGAGTGAGCCCGGGTTGTTCGCGCTCCGCCAAGTGCAGCGAATACCACTGCGGGACTTGGCATTGTTCAACAACGGGGTTTGGTTTCAGCCCAGCGATTCGTCGCAGAGCAGCCCCAAATCGACGAGCTTCTCGCGGCATTCGTCTCGTTCACGACAGCGGGTCAACTCCCGCCAGGTCTCGTCCTGCACGGCCATGAAGTCGATGGCGTTGTACGGTGGGGCTTTGCCGGTCTCAGCACCTCTCGTAGCGAGACGGCGAATCACACCCTGCTCGAGTCGGCTGAGTGTTCCACCACCGAGACGATAGTCCTCGAAGGCTTCCCACACGACAGGAAACAACGGGCGAACGATCTCACGGCCGATTGTTGTGGCGTAGAGTCGAATCTCCTCCTGCGCGTGAGTGTCCATCCGAAGTGCCAAAAAATGCAGCAGATTGTGGAGATCAATCTTCCAGTAGGCTTCCGTGTACGTGGCGAGCGGCAGGTCTTTGCGAGCCTGCTCCCGCGCGACACCGGCGGCGAGGCGGGCGTCATAGACCCGGCGAGCCTCGTCGTGGAGACGCCGCTCCTCGTCCGAAAGTTGTTGGCCGAGATCGGCCGACAGCGGCAAATCGCTACCCTGTCGGTTCTGCTCGGCCTGCGTTCGCCATGCGTCGGCAGGAGTGGTTTGCGCCGAATCGATCGCCACCGAGTACCGCGTGCTGTACTCGTTCACGCTCGCCATGCGATGCCGAATCCACTGCCGCCAGCAGTCCATCGGCACGCGGACCAGTAGCTTGATTTCCGCCATCTCAAACGGTGTCGTGTGCCTGTGCCGCAGGAGGTAGCGAATCAATGTGCGATCGTCCGAGATCTTTTTCGTGCCGGCGCCGTAACTGACACGCGCGGCCTGCACGACGGCGGAGTCGTCTCCCATGACATCGACCAGGCAAACAAACCCGTCGTCCAATACGGGCAACTTCTTCCACCGAAGCTGTTCAACAATCTCGAAGTTCGCAGGCATCAACAGCGGTCCCTGAAGCAAATAGATTCTTGTTTCGCCTCAGCCAGCGCCAAGCGAGCGGACGAAGTTATCCGCCCCCCCTGACCAAGTCCACCGCCACGCAGCAGTTCCTGTCAGGCAGACCGAATCGGGAGACCGGCCAATCACGAACAGCTTCGTCGCTCTTGACGGATTGGCCAAGGATCAAACGATTGCGATCGGGGAGGATTCACAAGATGTTGTCCCAGGTCAGCGCATCTGACTCGAAACCGCGCGATACGAAAATGGGGTGAGCGACTTCGGTCGCTCACCCCATTTTTTCAAGTATGAATCGCAGCCGCTGGGGCTCTTGCTAAGAAGAACTCTCCACCAACTCGCGATTTGTTTCTGATCCGGAGATCATTCCGTCTTCGCCGGAGCAGCGTCGCCTTCCTTCGCCGGAGCGGCATCGCCTTCCTTTGCTGGAGCAGCGTCTTCCTTCTTCCCAGCAGCGGCTTCAGCACCCTTCTTCGCTTCCTCTGCGGCACCAGCAGCGGCTTCCGCGTCCTTCTTCGCTTCCTCTGCTGCGTGTGCATCCTTCTTCGCCGCCTCAGCAGATGCGGCCGCTGGGGGTGTTGAGGTTGTTGGCTTTGGAGTTACGGCAGGCTTGCTTTCACAGCCAATTACCGACAATCCCAGCACAAACAAGCAGATACTCAGATTCTTCATGTGTCTACCCTTCCAAGAACCAAGGCCAAATTCAGTCGTTTGTCTCACCGGGCAGAACACCTGCCTCGCTCAATCAGACCCACAAACATTCCCGTTTATTCCCGGCGTCAACCGCGCGGTTGTCCTTGGCCAAAATTGGCATCTCCGAATCGAGAAGCCGTTGCGTCCGGACGACGCGGGAATGTTGCCGCCGTCTCAGCCGATCAATCTGCAGCAGGTTGACAATCTGGTCGCAGACGCTAGGATGCCTCCTCGCACAGTTCGCTTGTTCGGCTGTGCGTTGCTCTTTGACAATTTGGTTGGATGGTTCTGAGAAATCAGCTTTGTTGTATGGAAGCGGGTGCTGGACGTGCGTGAGCCGAATCGGCTCGGCGGCTTGCGGGGTGGGGGTGCTCGAAAGGGCGTTCTTGTTTCTGCGGGCTGCCCGTGACGTGCGTCGGCAGACAGGCCCTGATGTTCGCATTCGGTGGCCGCATGATTCCGTGGTGACACGGGGTGGTGAGGTTGCCGTGTAAAAACAAATTTAAAAGGGTTTGATCCTGGCTCAGAATGAACGTTGGCGGCGTGGATTAGGCATGCAAGTCGAGCGAGAACCCGCAAGGGGGACAGCGGCGAACGGGGTAGGACAACGTAGGTAACGTACCCTC
>JANODP010000246.1:0-7724 GCA_031412755.1 Schlesneria sp.
TGCACCGACGCCGAGAATCCGATCTCGTCCGACGCGGGCATCCGCGCGGCGGGACTGGCCCGGCTCAAGAAGGCGGTCGACATGTGCGCGGCCAGCGGCGCGACGCACCTCTGCGGGCCGATCCATTCGGCGCTGGGAACCTTCAGCGGTGCCGGGCCGACGCCCGACGAATGGAAGTGGGGCAAGGAGACGCTCACGCTGGCAGCCGATCACGCGCAGGCCAACCAGGTCACGCTGGTGGTCGAGTATCTGAACCGCTTCGAGTGCTACTTCCTCACGAACGCGGGGGACGACGCCAAATTCTGCCGCGAGATCGGCCATCCCAATCTCAAGATGATGTACGACACGTTCCACGCGAACATCGAGGAGAAGAACCTGGCCGCCGCAATGCAGTCGTGCTGGGATCAGGTCGTCCACGTTCACATCTCGGAAAACGATCGTTCGACGCCGGGCGAGGGCCACGTCGATTGGGAGACCACGTTCCAGATGCTCAAGCAACTGCGCTACGACGGCTGGCTGATGGTCGAAGCCTTCGGCCTCGCCCTCCCCGCACTCGCCGCCGCCACCAAGGTCTGGCGCCGGATGTTCCCCAACGAAGATTATCTGGCCCAACACGCCCTGGCGTTCATGAAACGCATGATGGCCGGCTGAGGCCCGCTATCGGGGATATTTCTCGGATCGCCGTACCCCGGACACTCGGAGTGTCCGGGGTACGGATGTTTGTGTCCCTCCGTCAGAGCTGGTCTTCTCAAAAAACGGCCTCTTTCGGTATAAGCCGCTCGAAAATGATGGCCGCCTGTTCATGTCCGGCGAAGTTGACCGCATGCCAGAACCTCCCGCAGCACGACACGTCCCGGTCCTGTTGCGCGAAGTCGAACGGGTGCTCGAACTGAAACCGGGCCTGATTGTGGTCGATGGAACCGTGGGGGCGGGAGGTCATGCGCACATGATCGCCATCCGGATCGGCTCCGAGGGAACACTGGTTGGATTGGACCGCGACCCGATGATGCTGGCTCTGGCGGCGCGGGTTCTGCCCGTGTCGAGCCGCGTCATCTTGAAGCAGGCCAGTTATGTGGAGTTGCCGGACGTCCTGACGGGCCTCGGATTATCAGGCGTCGATCGGGTGTTGTTGGATCTGGGGTTGTCGTCGGATCAGTTGGCCGATGCGTCGCGAGGGTTCAGCTTTCAGGCGGCAGGGCCGTTGGATTTGAGGTTCGACAAAAGTCGTGGTCAGTCGGCGGCGGAGTTTCTGCGGACGGCCTCGGAAGCGGAGTTGGAGCGGGTGCTGCGTGAGTACGGCGAAGATTCAGCGAGCGGTCGCCTGGCAAAATACCTGGTCGGGCGAGCGGACTCGAAACCGATTGAGACGGGAGCCGAATTGGCCGACGCGATTGCCGAATGCCTGGGAATTCATCGGCGTGAGGCAGGGGACAAACATCCGGCGACGCGCGTCTTTCAGGCGCTGCGAATCGCGGTGAATGATGAGTTGCAGCATGTGGCCCGTGGTTTGGAAGAGAGCGTGTTTGGAGCACTCCAGCCGGGTGGACTGGCGGCGGTGATCACGTTTCATTCGCTGGAAGATCGAATCGTCAAGCAGGAGTTTCGCCGGACGGACCGCTGGGAAAACCTGACGTCCAAGCCGATCGTGGCGTCTCATCAGGAGCAACGATTCAACCCGCGCAGCCGCTCGGCCAAGCTGAGGGTGGCCCGCAAGGTGGGATGAGTCGGTCGAGAAGAATCAAAAGCCCCCTCACCCTAACCCTCTCCCCCGAAGACGGGGGCGAGGGGACCGGGACGAGGAAGTGAATACACGTTGAAGAGCGAGCGCAAGTCGAAGATTGTCCGGCAGCGGTGGACGGGGATGTCCGCCGGTCGGTTGAGTGTCATCTCTCTGAGAGGAAGGAGCCTCCATCATGACGCGCGAAACCAAAATCGGCCTGTTGATGGTCGTGATGCTGGTCGGCGTGTTTGGCTTCATGGTCTACAAGAAATCGCATCGGCCCTCGGAGGCGATGGCCGATCAGAAACTCGAAGTCGTCGCACCGGACAGCGATGGGGAAGTGTTGCCGTTCGACAAGGGTGGTGACAACGGCGACTGGCCGGCTCAGCCCCCTGGACGAGTCATCCCCGCAGCGGCGACCGTTCCGGCGAAGATTCCGGACAACTCGTCGGCCGTACCGGTGGCTCAGCGTGATGTGAACCCGTTTGAAGTTCAGTCGTCGCCGAAAGTGATCGTCAAACCGAAACTGCCAACCGCGGTTCCGCCCGACGACGCCTTCTTCGATTCAGCGCCACAGAAAACGGCCGCCGTTGAGAAGCGCGAACCTGCCAAGGCGTCGTCATCGACGGCCGCTCTTGACCCGTTCATGGAGGATGCGAAGCCGTCCACGCAGACCCGCGTCGTGGCAGAACGAAGCGACTCGCGCATCGAAGCGTCAGCCACGGCAAACACCGATCCGTTTGAAGCACCGCTGGAAGTGGCACAGTCCGCACCGCCAACCGTCGCTCAGTCTGCGCCGGTCGCCGATGCCGATCCGTTCGAGACCAATCCGTCGTCGAACACCAACACCGAACCGGCTCCCACACTGGCGGCTCCGCCTCGCAAGGCGGCCGCGTTGCCGACAGACCCGTTCGACGTGGTGGAAGAGCCGAAACAAACAGCTCCCGCGTTGACGGTTCCGACGTTTGAGCCGGCTGCGTCGGACTTCAAGTCCGCGCCGCAACCGGTACCTCCCACAACGATCGACGACGACGACCGACTGGGAGGTTTCCGTCCCGTAGAGGTGAACAAGCGGGCGATGAACGAGTTCACTCGCGAGGAGGGAGCGGCCACGACGGCGATTCCCGCCGGCGACCCGTTCGGTGCCGCACGTCGTCCCGCGCCGGCCGCTCGCATCGACGAAGACTTCGCGCCGCGATCGACCTCGCAACCGCTGATTCCCGGCGACACCTACAACATCGAACCGAACGACAACTACTGGACGATCTCCCGCAAGAAGTACGGGACCGGGCGGTACTTCATGGCTCTGTCGCAGCACAACCTGGCGGTCGTCCCCGATCCAAAACGGATGAAGCCGGGCGTCACGATTGCCACGCCCTCCACGGACGTGCTCGACAAGACGTATCCGACCCTGATCCCGCAGGCCGCTCCGTCCGATTCGAGTCCGGCGGGGGGAATTTCGTCCTCATCAACCGGCATTCGTCGAACGAACGCGACGACGACCGACGAGGCGGGCTTCTTCGTCTCAACCGACGGCACGCCGATGTACCGCATCGGGAGCGAGGACACCCTGAGCGGCATCGCCAAGCAGCATCTCGGCCGGTCGTCGCGGTGGGTCCAGATCTTCGAGATGAACCGCGACACCCTTACAGACGGCAACACGCTCACGGTCGGCACGCTGCTCCGCCTTCCCGGCGACGCCAGCCGAGTTGACGTGGTGGGAGCCCCCCGCACGGTTCGATAGGACAGCCACGGGACGGTGTTGGCCCGTCGAGGGACACCGTGCGCCAGGAAATCCCAAGCACGAAATCCGAAACTCGAAACAAACCTCCAATTCAAAATCCCCAACGAGTGGGCCTCTGCCGTGACCCGTTTGAGATTTGAAGCTTGAGATTTGAAATTCGTCTGGGATTTGGTCCTTTGAATTTGGAATTTCTGTTCGCCGGGGTGGTTGTCGTGTTCTTCCGGTTCGGTGCGGCACTGGCGTTGGTCGTGGCGATCGCCCTGGCGGGAACGGCTCTGGAGACGCAGAACCTCGCGCTCAAACGGTCGCTCAGCCAGCAGCAGTATCGACTGGAAGTCCTCGTGGAAACTCAGGCCGGGTTGAAGCTCGAAGCCCAGCGGTTGGGAACGCCCGCCAAGTTGTTCGAGGCGATGCAGCGAGGCGATACGGCCCTGCAACGTCCGACCAAGCCGCAGCGGTCCGATGAACGGCGGGCTCCGCTGTTGAACTGGAACAAAGACCCGTAGCACAGGCTGCCAGCTTGTGCGTCCCCTCCGTCTTTTTCTTACTCGTAATCGTAATCTTACTCCTAATCTTCATCCTCTTGCCTGATGGCCGATGCGGAGTCGAAGAGGAGTAAGATTACGATTACGAGTAAGAGTAAGAAGTCGCACAAGCTGGCAGCATGTGCTACGGACCAGATTCTCGTGTCTCACCCACAATCGAACGCCGAACAGCCAACGCCGATTCACAACCGGGCTCGGTTCGTGGTGACGTTGCTCGGCATCGGTTGGACTCTGCTGGCGATGCGGCTCGTCCAGCTTCAGTGGTGGCAGCAGGATCGCTTTGCAGATCGAGCCGAACGGCAACGCGAGTATGCCGAGGAGATCGTGTCTCGTCCCGGCGACATCGTCGATCGGCAGGGCCGGCTCGTCGCGACGACGCTGACAATGCGCAGCCTGTACGTGGTGCCGAGCCGCATCTCGAAGCCGTGGGTCGTGGCGCAATCGCTGGCTGGGGCGCTTGGCATTGATGCCGACTCGCTCTTCGAGAAGATCGGCGAACGAGACCGGCACTTCCTGTGGGTGAAGCGCCGCCTGACCGGTGACGAGGTGGAGAAGGTCAAACAACTCGACCTGCCCAAGGGGACGTGGGGCTTTCGGGACGAGTATCGCCGCGAGTATCCGCAGGGTGTCGTGGCGGCTCACGTGCTCGGACTGAGAGACATCGACGGCGTCGGTCGCGGCGGCATCGAAGAGGGACTCGATCACCTCCTGCGTGGCGAGAATGGCAAGCGTCGGCTGGCGCGCGATTCGCGCGGACGAGTCATCGAAATTCTGGACGATGCCGAACAACCGCCCCGCGCGGGGGAGTCGGTGCAACTGTCGCTCGATCTCGTCGTGCAACTGTTCGCCGAGCAGGAACTCGATGCGGTGATGAAGGAGTGGAAGCCGGAAAGCTGCTCCGCCATCGCGCTCGATCCGAAGACGGGCGACGTGCTGGCGATGGCGACTCGGCCGGCGTTCGATCCGAATCGGCCCGATCTCGCGTCGGCCGACGCCTGGAAGAACCGCGCGATTGCCGACATCTACGAACCCGGTTCAACCTTCAAGCCGTTCCTCGTCAGTTACGGTCTCGATCAGGGAGTGCTCCACAAGGACGACGTCTTCAACTGCGAGCACGGTCAGTACCGCATGGGCCGCCGGTTGCTGCACGATCATCATCCGTATGGTTCGCTCAACCTGACCGACGTGCTGGTGAAGTCGAGCAACATCGGCATGGCCAAGATCGGCGAGCGGCTCACCAACGAACGGCTGTTCGAGGCGGCGACGCTGTTCGGGTTCGGTCGCAAGACGGGGATCGAACTTCCCGGCGAACTGCCCGGCATCCTGAGGCCGCTCAAGGAGTGGACCAGCTACTCGACCGGCTCGATCCCGATGGGACACGAAATCGCCACGACGCCGCTGCAATTGATCGCGGCTCACGCGGCGCTGGCCAACGGCGGACTGCTGCTTCGTCCGCGGATCGTGCTGCCGCGCGCCGACGACTCGACCGCCGCCGTGCGATCGATCACCGAAGAGACCGTCAGCCCCGAGACCGCACGCTGGCTGGTTTCAGGTCCGATGCAGGAGGTCATCACGCGCGGAACCGGCAAGCGTGCCCGCGTCCCCGGTTACAACGTCTTCGGCAAGACCGGTACCGCCCAGTGCCTGTCGCCGAGCGGCGGGTACGTTCACGGCAAGTACATCAGCTCGTTCGTGTGCGGTGCTCCCGTGGAAGACCCGCAACTGCTGGTGCTCGTCGTCGTCAACCAGTCGTCGGTCGGAGGAGAAACCTTCGGCGGCAAGGTCGCCGCGCCAGCCGCCGCCAGCATCCTGAAGCAGTCCCTCGTCTACCTCCGCATCTCCCCCGACGAGCATCTCTTGAAAGCGGCGGCGAATTGGAAGGATGGCGAACTCGAATAGAGTCAGGCCGCTTGATCGGCCGGTCATGGTCCAACGCGAGTCCGTCGTCTACCCGTTACCCCGCTTAGTTGCTGGAGAATGCTTTTCTTGGCCTGTTCATCAACCTCGTTGACGGGTATGGAAACCGTCTGAACGCCTTCGCGCTCCTTCGTTTGTAGGGATGTGAGCCAGGCATAGTACAGCTGATTCGTTTTTACATTTGCCACGAGCAAGAGAACCGGAATGTTGGAATGCGACAATTCGTCATAACGGATTTTGGGAAAAGGGAAGCTGTCTTTGACAACCTGTTCCGTCGCTTTTGCGACGACGGCGGACGTGTTGACGCCTCCGTCTGGGTTTGAAAATCCGACGAGGAGGTCGTATCCAAAATCGTGATCCGAGCGGGCGAGGTAGGTTGGGGCCAAGTCTTGGAGAAAAAGCTCAATGATGAGTTCTGCTCGGCGTTCGATCAGGTGATGTCGGGTTTTGGTGCTCATGCGAATGCCGAAGTGGAAGGTTTGTGGAAGTTCGTTTTCCAGTAATCGCGAACTTCGTCATGCAAGACCTGGAGTGTGGTGCTGTTGAGTTCGTGAGTGATGGGAATGCTCGTCATGGCCGAGATTGGAACACCGGCGTGAACAGAACGGGCATACACCTTTCTCGATGGCTCATGCACACCGAGAATGTAGGTCGGCCCCGGGATTTGCAGAAGGCGTTCGATATCCTCTTTCCTGGTTGAAATGCGCAGTGCGTGTGAGCGTGTGGTGAGTTTTGAAGTCGTCGCTTTGACTTGCCCGAAGAAATAGAGCCGCTTTCCCGGTACCGCCGTCAGTTCGACATAAAAATCGATCGCAGGCCACTTGTCACCGAGAAACCCCGGCCGAAACAAAGGTGCGGGAAACGCGGTGTAGTCGGTAAGACAGAGTTCGATGATCTTTTCACCCCTGAAACCCGTCACGTCTCGCAACTCGTTGCTCATAAGAGTATTCGTTTGGGCCAACGGTTGGGTGAGCAGTACGCGGAAAATACGGCGACGGCACGAGTGCATTTGCTCGCACTCGCGGCAGCAAAATGGCGTGGAGGCTACGGTTTGTCAATCAGCGGAATGCATTCACGGCATCGGCAGACGACTTCAAAAACCACGATTGAGAGTTTCCGTCATCCCCGACTTCGGGAGAATGCGACCTCCGACTCCGAAAGGTCTGCCGATGTTTCGCGATCCACGTTCGTTGGCGTTAGCCTTGTCGAGTCCGTCGAGCCTTCGTGACAAATCGCTCACGTCCCCGTCCAAAACCATGCCCTTCGAGGAGCCTGCATCATGTCGAGTCTGCCCAATCCCATTGAAGAACTGCTGACGGCCTATTCCGCAGGACCGGCGTTGCTGCGGGAGTCGGTTCGCGGACTCACGGCCGAGCAGGTGCGGACGCCTGCGCCGCCGGGGCGATGGAGTACGCTGGAGGTGGTCTGTCACATCTCGGACTTTGAGTTGGTCTATGCCGACCGGATGAAGCGCGTCGTGGCGGAAGAGCGGCCGACGTTGTTCGGGGGTGATCCCGATCTGTTCGCGGCCAAGCTGGCGTATGGTCAGCGCGACTTGGAAGAGGAACTCGCCGTGATCGACTCGGTGCGGAAGCAGGTGACGCGGTTCCTGCGGACGCTCGACGCAGCCGCCTTCGATCGCGAGGGGATTCACAGTGAGGATGGACCGCTCACGCTGGCCACGCTGCTCAAGCGGATTGCCGGACACATTCCTCACCACGCCGAGTTCATTCGCCAGAAGCGGCCGAACCTTGGGGCGGTGTGATCAGGACCATCGCCTTATTCAATTTGGGGTGGC
>JANODP010000247.1:0-7728 GCA_031412755.1 Schlesneria sp.
GGAAGCGGAAGGCGAAATGCGACTGCAACTACGACTGGATCGCGAAACGGCGATAAGGTTGGAATTGGCTGCTGCAACGCTAAACCAATCACCACTCAAACTGGCCGGACTGATGATTGAACACACACTTGATGACTCACGACTCACTCTGACGCTGCTGAAGACTCCCGTCGTGAAGTGGCTTCGGAAGCAGTTTCGTGGCAAGGACGACCAAGCCTTCGAAGCTGAGATCAACGAGACAACAACAGAAGCATCAGATCCGATAAGGAAGGAGAGCGTCGATGACGAAACAGCGGCCTGACGGTGATGGTGAACTTAGGGCAGGAATTGGTGACTTGCCTCGACTCCATTTGGCAAACGGGTCGGCAGACGTCGCCGGGGGGGCCCCCATCGGGGGGGACCCGGCGTCGGCTGCCGATTTTGAAGCGTCCCCGCATGGAGTAGTCGGCAGCAACGTGGGTGCGTGCCCTAGTATCACGCACCCGCAGACTCGCCAAGTGGGTGAGATTCCTTCCTTCCAAAGTGTCTTCAATTTCGACTGGTGGGAGTCGGCAGGCTGTGTTGTGTGGGATCGGAAGTCGAACGACGTCTTTGATGAATTGCATCGCTATCAGTACCAAGCCGAAGAGCATCGTCAGCCAATCGCCTGTAGCCTGGGCGACGGTCAAATTTTGGTTCATCCGCGAGGGATGGGAAGTGGTCACAGCAGTCGCCTTGAGATTCGTCTCGAATGGTGTGGGGCCACAATCGGTTTGTCGGCACGCAATGAAGCCACACGGCAATTGTCGAATTTCTATTTGAAGATTCCCGGTGAGACGTGCCTCGTTCATGGATTCGACGAAGTACGAAACCAAGTCCTCGCTTGGCTGGAAGAATGGGGCGGCTTTTTGCAGGACGAATGGATTCGTCGATTGGACTTTTGCCTCGATGTTCCCGGCCTCAATCTCCATGAAGTCATTTTTCCCGCTTGTCAGTCCGGCCAATACCTCAGCACAGTCCGAAAGAATTCCTTCTACCGAGATGGCGACCGGGTGACGGGATTCGAGACCGGCAGCGGCTCGACAGCTCAACTGGTGATTTACGACAAGCTGGCTGAAGTGTTGAGCAAGCATGCCGGCGTCTACGCTCGCGCGATGATTGAACGTCGCTGGGCGGGGACAGTGCCGGACTCGGCCGCTCGCGTGGAATACCGATTCCGCAGTGAGTTCCTGCGGCAATTCGGTTTGACAAAGGCCAAGGACGTGATGGCCCGAATCTCGGACATCGTCGAACGACTGATTCAGACCGAGCTGCGTCCGTTCTTCATGCTGACAGACGCCGTCCCTGACCGGAAAGGGCGGCATCAAGGGCGGGTTGATGTGTTGCCGCAGTGGGCAGCAATTGTGGCGGCGATTCGTACTCATGCAGGCCAACCCCGAGCCCCCGTGAAGCGGCTGGAACGACAACTGATCAACGTGTCGCGGTGTCTGGCCCAAGTTGTGGGCTACCTGACATCTGCCACCGCACAAATGGGTCAGGAGATCGAAGGGAAAGAAGATCTCGTCAACCAATTTCGCGATATGTTGGAGTGCCACAGCATCACTGATGACGCCATTCGTTTGAAGTGGGAAGACAAAGCCCGTCGATACGGGACTTTTTCAGAAAGTGTGTCGTTTGGATTTGGGGACACTTTGGCTGCATAGTCATGAAAGGGATGTCATGATTGGTGACGATTGCGACGGAAACGAGAAATTGCAGTTGCTCACGCTGCTGGAGGCGGCACAGTCACTTCGTGTGAGTGAGCGGACACTGTGGTCAATGACAAAACCTCGGGGCCCGATACCTGCGGTGAGATTGGGAAGGTCGGTCCGATACTGTCCGAATACGCTCCGAAGTTGGATTGCCGCGCAGTTGGTGACGGCTGGTTCAACTCTCGGGCTCATTGGTTCAAAAGCATGATTTCATCGAGTTCGATGAAGATGGAGCAGTGAGAATGGCAAGTATCATCAGTCGGAAAGACGGACGGAGAGCGATTCAATTTCTCGGCTTCGACGGCAAGCGGAAAACGGTGGGACTGGCCAAAGTCTCGCTGAAGGATGCCAAAGCTGTCGCGGTGAAGATTGAAGCCATCATCGCCAGCCATTTGTCACAACGACCGATTGACGCGGACGTCGCCAAGTGGATTTCGAAGTTACCGATTCCGCTTGCTGACAAGTTGGCCGAAGTTGGATTGCTGGCGAAGCGCCCCGAGGTCGTCGAAGCCGAACGTCCGAAGCTCAAACGATTCCTTGATGCGTACCTCATCCGTCGGAACGATGTGAAAGGTTCAACGCGAATCTTCTACGGTCACACGTTTCGCAATCTGCTCGCGTTCTTTGGAGACAACAAGGCTCTGGCAGACATCACGCTTGGCGATGCGGATGACTTCCGGCGCTATCTCCAAGAGCAAGGGTTGTCGCAAAGCACCGTCTGCCGCCGTTCTGGTCTGGCTCGAACGCTCTTTCGTGATGCTGTCCGTCGAAAGCTCATCATCGACAATCCCTTCGTGGATTTGAAGACGGTGACTCGCAGCAACCCCGCGCGACAGCGTTACATCTCATGCGACGTGATTGCTGCCGTCCTTGAGGCCTGTCCAAACAGTGAATGGCGACTGATTGTTTCGTTGTCCCGATTTGCTGGTCTGCGGATTCCTTCTGAGGCCGTGACCATGCGTTGGAGTGACATCGACTGGCAAGGCGGACGCCTGACGGTTCACAGTCCGAAGACGGAACATCACGTAGGAAAGGGGACACGCGTCGTACCGTTGTTCCCCGAGATTCGTTCGCACTTGCAAGACCTGTTTGAGTTGGCTCCCGATGGAAGCGAGTTTGTCTTCAGCAAGCTCCGCAGAACTGTTGATCAGTCCGCAACCGGTTGGAAGGCGGTCAACCTCCGGACATCGTTCACCAAGATCGTCCGGCGTGCTGGCTTCGAGCCGTGGCCGAAGCTGTGGCACAACCTGCGAGCCTCGGCGGAGACCGACCTGGCGGAACGATTCCCGATGCACGTCGTCTGCAAGTGGCTCGGTCACGGACGGTTGATCGCCCAGGAACACTACCTTCAAGTGACCGACGATCACTTCGTGAGGGCAGCGGGAGCAGGGAGCCGCGCTGCACCGGCGCTGCAGCAAGTTGCTGAAAAGGTTCGCAAGGCGTCGCAACGCGATCAGGCACCCAACGAAAAACCCCTCGTGTTGCGAGGGGTTGCTGCCAATTGCGAGGGGATGCGAAGGGCTAAATTGGGCGATACTGGATTCGAACCAGTGACTTCCACCGTGTGAAGATGGCACTCTAGCCGCTGAGTTAATCGCCCGAAGAGGTTGCCGCTCGGTTTGGCAGCGAGTTTTGTATCGGCTTGGCGGAGCATCGGCAAGCATCGCGTTGTCGGTCGAGTTGGGCTGTGCGGGTGGAATCGGTGGCCGACTCGGTTCCGGGCGATTTGCCGTGAACTGCCGGGCTGGATGGATCGGGCCTTCTTGATGCCGGTGCGGTTGGTCGATACAACTGTCTGCCGACGAAGACACTCCCCCGGTCTTCGGGTTCGCTCCTGCCTTGGTATTCCTGCACAGACTGCCCGCCTCGAATCATCGTCCCTCTGCCGAAAGAGACTGCTTATGAACTCGCGAACTGGCTGCGATGAGTTTCAGCGTTCGTTGCGTCAGACACGACGCGGATTTTTGCAGGCGGGAGCCTTGGGCGCGGGGGGGCTGTCGTTGTCGGGGTTGTTGAGGAACGAGGCACGGGCGGCGACGGGGAGCAGCGAGCGGTCGGTCATCATTCTGTGGATGCGCGGCGGGCCGAGTCACATCGACATGTGGGATCCCAAGCCGAACGCTCCGGTCGAGTATCGGGGTGAGTTTGGCACCATGTCGACCAAGGTGCCGGGCATTCAACTCACGGACATGTTGCCGAAGTCGGCGGCCATCATGGACAAGTGGTCCATCGTCCGGAGCCTGCACCACCACGATGCGGGTCACTCGACGGGCGACCAAATCTGCTTCACGGGATACAACACGGGACAGAATCCCGACGAGAACGTTCACCCCAGTTGCGGCTCGATCGTCGCCGAGCAACTGGGACATCTGTCCCCCGAATTGCCGGCGTATGTGATGATCCCGAAGATGCTGCCGGGGGCCGGATCGGCCTATCTGGGCGTCGCGAACAAACCGTTCGAGACGATCGCCGACCCGGCGGCGCTGGGTCCGTTCAACGTGCCGAACTTTTCGCTGGCCGAGGGCCTCGACGTGCATCGGCTTGGCGACCGGCGGCAGTTGCTCAGCGGACTCGACCGCGTGCAGGAGCAGATTGACCGTTCGGGACAGATGCGGGCCATCGACCGTTACACGCAGAAGGCGTGGTCCATTCTGAGTTCGTCCAAGGCGCGCGACGCCTTCAATCTCGATGCCGAGCCGCAGTCGGTTCGTGAACGATACGGTTTCATGCCGGCCTTCGATCCCGGCGCATCGAACCGCTGTGGAGCCCCCGCGTGGAGTCAGCGCATCCTGCTGGCGAGACGACTCGTCGAAGCGGGCGTGCGACTCGTTACAGTCGATGTCCGCTGGTGGGACACCCACGTGAAGGGCTTTGAATCCTTGAGACTCGGGTTCCTGCCGCGTTGGGATCAAGCGTTCCCCGCGTTGATCGAAGACCTCACCGAGCGAGGAATGATCGACAACACGCTCGTGGTGGCCTGGGGCGAGTTTGGTCGGACGCCGCGCGTCAACAACGATGCCGGGCGAGACCACTATCCCAACGTCTTCAGCGCCGCGCTGGCCGGCGGTCCGGTCAAGGGTGGCCGCGTGGTGGGATCGTCCGACGCGCACGGAGCTTTTCCGTTGTCGAACCCCAAGTCACCTCAGGACGTGCTCGCGACGATCTACCGATTCCTCGGAGTCGATACGCAGAAGCAGTACCTCGACAACTCGGGGCGTCCGCATCTGACGCTGCCGTTTGGAACGCCGATCGCCGAGTTGGCGTAGAGCGCCGGTGGCTCCAATCTCATCGAGGTGCGCCAGTAATTGAAGCCTGAAGCGCAAGCGAAGCAATCCTTCGCTTGCGCTTCAGGCTTCAATCACAAGACGGGTGAGACGTCCATCCTATTCTTCAGAAAAGCGAACAGCCTCTGTCCGGCTTGTGCCGGACAGAGGCTGTTCTATCGTAACGGCTCGGTTCATCACCGTCCGTGGGAGGTTGTCCCATGATTCCGACGCGAGGTCGGCTGGCTGCATCGAATTTTTCCGACATCGAACCCGGCCGCTGACCCAATCAAGCGGCTTCGCCCGAAACTTCATCCTCGTCTTCGTAGACGAGGTAATAGACGTTGTTCAAGCATTCTTCGAGCATGTCCTGGATCGTTTCACTGGTTACCGTTTCCATCAGGTTTTCCAGCGCGGCCACGACATTGTCGACTTCGTCGCTCGACACGTCCTCATACTCGAAATCCTGCGTATCGCTCACTGCCTCGGCCTCCTTGTGTAAGCAGATTCGGTGGATGTCGCCCGCGACATCAGCGGCCCTGTCGGGCCACCGGACACAATCTCGGTTGTGCTTCGACATCCTGTCGTGAGCGAAATCGGGGTCGTCCGTTCGGCAGGGAAAGTATCGGCGAAGCGACGTTCCGGCATGAACCAGACGCAGGCCGGAGACCGATCGCGCCGAGATTACTCGTCACGACCGGTGGCATCGTCACAGCTTGCCTCACTTGCTGCGTTTCGTCTGCTTGGTGGCCGTTTTCTTGGAGGTCCCTTTCTTCTTCGCGGCCTTCGGGGGGGAGGTCACTTTCTTCTTGCCCGACCCGCTCGACGAAGCCGGCTTCCTGGTCGAGCCGACTCCCTGAAAGATGTGGTCCCAGCCCGTGGTGAACTTCTGATTCGAGCCGGTATGAACGGTGTAGCCTGTCATGGTGCGACCTCTCTGCGGGAACGGAACTGATTGTTTTCGTCGGGAAGCCGCGGGGGGGAGCGGCCACCGCGGGTCGTGGAAATCTACAAACGAGACGCCCGCGCGGCGAGTCGTCCGTTGCGGAAACGGGCTCGGCCCAACTCGCATCGCGCTGGATGGCGTGGGGGCCGGGGTCTGGCTTATGATCGTTGCCGCCGTGCGGATCAGCCGCGGCCAATTTCCCTTGGACCATTTTTCCCGTTCGTTCCTCCCCCGAGCCACTCGTTCTGGAGCGTCTCATGATTTGCATCTCGGTCACGCCCGAATCGCGCCAGCTCGCCAAGGTCGACATCTACAACGCGGCCAATCAATCCGACATTGTCGAAGTCTGCCTCGACCGGCTCCACAAGGAGCCCGACGTCAAGGACATGCTCGAAGGATCGAAGAAGCCGATCCTCGTCTCCTGCCGTCAACAAGAGGAAGGGGGTCACTTTGAGGGGACCGAGGACGAGCGCATGGCCCTGTTGCGGCAGGCCATTCTCGCCGGACCGGCCTACATCGAACTCGACCCGATCACCGCACAAAAGATCCCGCGCTTCGGCAAGACACAGCGCGTCATCAGTTTTGCGAGCCTCACGCGCCCGCTGAGCAACATCGAAGAGGCGTTCGACGAAGCGGTCCGTTGCAAGGCGGATGTGATCAAGTTCACGTGGCCGACCGAGACGCTCGAAGCGGCGTGGCCGCTGCTCGCCTCGGTGAGTCAGAAGCGGGCGATGCCGGTCGTCGGGTTGGGACTGGGTCGCTGCGGACTGACGTTCTCGCTGCTGGGCCGCAAGTACGGATCGCCCTGGATTTACGCGGCGCTCGAAAAGGGCATGGAGGCGTTTCCCGGTCAGCCGACGGTGGGGGAACTCGACGACATCTATCGCTGGCGGCAGGTCGATCCCAAGACGCGGTTCATCGGCATCGCCGGCTCGGACATCGCGGAGCATGCCACATCGAAGATTCTCAACGCGGCCTTCGACAAGCTCGGTATGAACATGCGTTGCCTGCCGCTCGAGTTCAAGTCGCTCGATCAGGTGCCGAAGATGCTCGACATCCTCAAGATTCCCGCCATCATCGCCACGCCATCAATGGGGCGCCGCATCATGGAGTTGGCGGGCAAGGGTGACGAGCTGTCGATGGCCTCGAAGATGGCCGACGTCATCATCAAACAGCCGGATGGTTGGCAGGCCCACAACCTGATCTGGAAGGCCGCGCTGCGGGCTCTCGAAACCAAGATCGGCAAGAAGTCTCCCGAGGATCGCCCGCTCGATCGCAAGAACGCGATCATTCTCGGCTCGGGCGGACTGGCGATTTCGCTGGCGCACGGCATCAAGAAGCGAAACGGTCTGGTGAGCATCGCATCCGGTGACGATGTCGAAGCGCAGAAGATCGCCGCCGCGGCCGACATTCGTTACGTCCCCAATGCCAAAATGTACGAGACGCTGGTCGATGTGATTGTCATCACCGTGCCGAACCTGGATTACGGGTCGAAGAAGTCGCCGATCAACCCGTCGATCTTCCGGCCGGACATGACGGTCATGGACCTCAGCGAACTGCCCGCCGATTCGCCGCTGACGATGGAGGCCCGCGAACGAGGCTGCAAGGTCGTCGAACCGGCCGAGGTCTTCGCCGACTACATCGGCAGCCTGTTCAAGTCGCTCACCGGACAGGAACTGCCGGCCGATGCGTTCGCTGCGGGGTTGGCGGAATGAAGTGGGGGCAGGTTTTTTACCTGCCCGTCCCCTCTTGCCGCGTCACACGGGCAGGTTTTTTACCTGCCCGTGTG
>JANODP010000248.1:0-3157 GCA_031412755.1 Schlesneria sp.
TCACCCCCCGCAACTGCAAAGTTGTGCGGAAGAGAGTTCGACTAATTGAAGGAGACGACTAATCGGCAGATCGCGTTTGAGTCGATAATTCGTCGTCTCCTTCAATTCGTCGAACTCTCCTTTTGATTTTCCTACGCGACCCCCGACCAGACTTCTCAACGGACACGAACTCACTCATGAAGCTCACGCTGACTGCCGCCGATTCGTCCAACCGGGATGCTGCGCTGCGGCTGCTCTTCGCCCGCTTTCCGGTCGAGGAACAGGCGGCTCGGTTGCGCGATGCGTTGCTGGCGTCGGAGCAGGGACGGCTGAACCTGGAGGGTTTGCTGCTGGCGATGACCGATGAACTGCCGGTCGGAGCGGCGCTCGTGATGTTGCAGTCGGACGGGATCGCGCTGGTGTGGCCTCCCGTCGTGAGTTGTGGGGCGATCGACGAGGCGGCCGTGGAAGACGCGCTCATGACCGAAGTCTGTCGGCGGATCGATGCGACCGACGCGCGGCTCGGTCAGGCGTTGTTGTCGCCCGGGGATGCGGTCGAAGCCGAACTGCTCGCCCGTCACGGCTTCGCTCACGCCGCCGATCTGTTCTTTCTCGCGCGGGCCCTCCAGCCCTCGGACGCTGAACTCTCCACCGCCAACTCGCCCGCGGAATTGCGGCTCGCCGGAAGGAACGTCCGTGCCGAGACGTTTCGCGACGACAATGCCTCGCGGTTTGCAGCCGTCATCGAGCAGTCGTACCGGCACAGCCTGGACTGTACTTATCTGAAGGACTTTCGCACCGGGGCCGAAGCGATCGCCAGTCACAAACTTTCGGGAGTCTTCGATCCGTCGAGTTGGCTGCTGTACTCGCTCGACGGTCGCGATGCGGGCGTGCTGTTGCTCAACGAACATCCGGACCAGGACGCCATCGAACTCGTCTACTTCGGTGTGATCCCCGAGTCGCGCGGCCTGCGTCTTGGCCGACAGATGCTGCTTGACGGAGTGCAACTGGCCGCGCGGCGCGGTCGCGCGGCGATGTTTCTCGCCGTGGATTGCGAAAACCGCTTTGCAAACGCGATTTACGCTGAGCTGTCGTTCGCCGAACTGGCCCGGCGGCGCGTGCTGCTCCGGCATCCGCACGGCTTGGCACGCCAGTAATCCACAGCTTATGCACACTCGGTCGCGAGAAGTTTGACGTGGACAGATGTGAGTCTGATCGCTTCAACCTCTCCGGTGTGAGGGACTTTCTCACTCGTGTCTGACGCCAGTTTTTTTTATGAGAATTTTGTGAACTCAACACGTTTGACACTCGCCGCGCGCAGGCTAGGATCGTCCCCGCAACGAGACTCTCACCGAGGTCGTTGATTGCTGCCGCAGTCTTCGATTTCTTCCACTAGGTCCAGCCCGGTCTTCTTCTCTCGAACTCCTGCAGGATGGCCTTTCGAGGCCAGGCCCCATCGTGCCGCCGGTCCCTCCGGAGCGGTATCGTTGTGCGCCGAGTTCGCGGTGTTGATGAGCGGGCGGTGTTAAGGGGTGGCATGATGCAACCCGGCAAGATGCCGTCACTGTGCGTGGAGACGTCCACAACTCACGCAGGCCGCAAGTCGACCGCCGTCAGCACGCTGTCGGGCGACGGCCCGCTGATCGAAGCCGCGTTCACCGAACTGCGGTCCCTGCTGGGAGCCAAGCGCTACGCGCTGTGGTTTGAAGGGAAGATCGGCCTCGCGATCCATGACGACTCGCTGACCGTGGCGGTCGGCAGTCCGTTCCTGCTGAACTGGATGCAAAAGCAGTTCAAGGACGTGACGACGGAAGCGGCCCGCGCGGTCCTCGGCCCGTCGGCGCGAGTCACCTTCACCGTCGATGCCACGCTCTCCGTGGGACGAAGCACTGCCGAAGCCGGAACTCCGAACGAATCCGCGCTCGCGAAAGTCCTCGGATCGACCGAGATGCTTGTGCCGCGTCGATCCTCGTCCACCAGCGTCATCGCGCCGGCTTCCCTGCCACTCAGCCCTCAGCACTCAGCCCTCAGCCCTTCTCGTGGCCGACGGCTGGCGGAACTGAACGACTTCATCGCCGGACCGCAAACGGAACTGGCCCTCACCGCCGCGCGACAGGTCGCGACCGGGCAGCCCACCCAGTTCAATCCGCTCTACATTCACGGACCGGTCGGGTCGGGAAAGACGCACCTGCTCGAAGGAATCTGCCGACAACTCAAACGGACGCAGCCGACGGCCAACGTGATGCTCCTCACCTCCGAGGCGTTTGCGAACTACTTCACTCAGGCGCTGCGAGACCGTTCGTTGCCGAGCTTCCGCCAGCGGTTCCGCAGCGTCGATGCGCTGCTCGTCGATGACATCGAATTCTTCGAGTCGAAGCGCGTCTTTCAGGAGGAGTTCCTGCACACCTTTGCCGAACTGGTCGACCACGGCCGCCAGGTCGTGCTGACCGGCTCGCGGCATCCCCGGTTGTTGACGAAGCTCGGCGACGAACTGGGAACGCGGTTCCTGTCGGGGCTCGTCTGTCGACTCGACATTCCCGATGCGGCCACGCGCCAGACGATCGTCGAATCGAAGGCCGCGCGATTGTCGGGTGAGTTCGCGCCCGAAGCCCTGCAATATGTCGCCCAGCGGTTTCAGAGCAGCGTCCGGGAACTCGAAGGGGCACTCAACTGCCTGCAGACGTATCACTCGATGACTCACAAGCGCGTGACGCTGTCCGCGGCGAGACAGGTGCTGGCGGACCTCGAACGGGATTGCCTGCGGATCGTGCGGCTGGCCGATGTCATCCGGGTCGTCTGCGGTTTGTTTGGAGTCAAACAGAAGGATCTCGAATCGGAAAGCCGGGTGCGCACGATCAGTCAGCCCCGCATGCTGGCGATGTTCCTCGCCCGCAAGCACACGCAGTCGGCCTACAACGAAATCGGCCAGCATTTCGGCGGACGCAACCACAGCACCGTCATGTCGGCCGAACGCAAGGTCCAGCAATGGCTCGACGACAACTCGACAATCCAAGTCGCCTCACAAACGTGGACCATCGGCGAGATCCTGTCGACACTCGAACAACAACTCCTCGCGGGATAGGGGCATGTTCTGGGGTCGGGCGTTCAAATTTCAAAATTGGCCGGTTGAGATTCTGACCATCATCGAAACAGCATTTCGGCCAATTTTGAAATTTGA
>JANODP010000249.1:0-14019 GCA_031412755.1 Schlesneria sp.
TCCTCGATGAAAGCCACCCATGCGAACGCTGATCACCGGAGCCACGTGTGTCCTGCCGAGTGGCCTCGCGCACACGAACGTCCTGATCGAGGACGCGAAGATTCTCGACATTGATCCGCCGGTCGGTGCCCGTGTCGATGAGACCGTTCGCGCCGACGGCCTGCATTTGCTGCCAGGCGTGATCGACGATCAGGTTCACTTTCGAGACCCCGGGCTCACACACAAGGAGGACCTGCACACGGCCACGCGCGCCTGTGCCAAGGGGGGCGTGACGACGTTCCTCGAAATGCCCAACACGAAGCCCGAGACCATCACGCGCGAGCGGCTGGCCGAGAAGCTGGCTCTGGCCTCCGGGAAGTGTCTGGTCAACTACGGCTTCTACGTCGGAGCCACGCCGCACAACATCGACGAACTGCGGCTGGCGACGCGCACGCCCGGCATCAAGATCTTCATCGGCTCCAGCACGGGAGACCTGCTGGTCGATGACCAGTCCGATCTCGAACGCATCTTCGCCGACACCACGCTGCCGCTCTGCGCCCACTGCGAGGACGAGGCGACCGTGCGTGCGAACCGCGACGCGCTCGGCGGCGGCTCGACCTACGCCGACCATTCGCGCGTTCGAGACGAGCGGGCGGCGGTCGTCTGCGTGAAGCGGGTCCTCGATCTCGCGTTCCGGCATCAGCACCGCTTCCACGTCCTGCACGTTTCGACCGCGGCCGAGACCGAACTGCTGCGAGACCATCGCGGCCTCATCACGGGCGAGGCGTGTCCGCATCACCTGTTCTTCAACGTCGACGATTACGAGCGGCTCGGTTCGCTGGTGCAGATGAACCCGTCGATCAAGACGGCCGCCGACAACGCCGGCTTGTGGAAGGCGCTGCACGACGGACGGCTGCAGGTCATCGCGACCGATCACGCGCCGCACACACTCGAAGAGAAACGCCAGCCGTACCCGAAGTCACCGTCGGGACTGCCCGCCGTCGAGAACTCGCTCGCGCTGATGCTCGACAGCGTGAACCGCGGTATCTGTTCGCTGGAAGAGGTCGTGAACTGGATGTGCGACGCGCCGGCCCGCGTCTGGGACATCCTCGACAAGGGCCGCCTCGCCGCCGGCTACGACGCCGACCTCGTGCTGGTCGATCTCAACCGCCAACAGACGATCCGCAACGCGGAGCAACAGAGCAAATGCGGCTGGAGTCCGTGGGACGGCACGACGTTGACCGGCTGGCCCGTCCGCACGTGGGTTCTCGGCCGCACTGTTTTCCACGACGGCCAATTCGACGAATCCGTGCGCGGCGGCGAGGCGCGGTACGACCACACCCGCGGCGGTTTCTGGGGAACGGTCGATATGCCGTGAGACGTTGAGGCCCGGAGGGCCGTCAGGAAATAGCCCGGCCCGTGCGGGCCGGGAACGAGCCCATCACCCAGCCTGAGGCCCGAAGGGCCGACACTGTCCCGCTGACATGGACTGCGGGTGCTGGATGGATGTTGTAGCTGGATGCATCTCGTACCGGTCCTTCGGACCTCAACGATTTCTCGGCCGCAATCCCCGGCCCTTGCGGGCCGGGCTATTTCCTGACGGCCCTCCGGGCCTGAAGCACCGTCGCGCGGGCCTGAACCCGGATTATTCATGGCCTTCTCAGGGAGGAATCGGACTGCCACACGCCTCACTCTGACGGGCGGAATTGCTTCTCGCGAATGCTCGATCCCGAATCGCGTCACACTTCGTCCTCGACGTGAGTCTCGCGGTGATCTGCGGACCGCGGATGCGCCGCACAGTGAGACAACAGTTCTGCCCGAGAGGCCACCGCGAAGATTTTGTAGATCGCCTTGGCGTGCGTATGAACGGTGTGGATGCTGAGTTTCAGCAGTGCTGCGACCTCCTTCTCCGAGTGGCCGTTCAGGAATTCGTCGCAGACGCGGCGCTGAGCGGGAGTGAGTTGCCGCATCTGACGCTCGATGCCACCGCCGGAAAATCTGGCCAACATTGGCACCTGAGTCGACGCATCTTGATCGACCGCATTCGCCAGGGCCTCCTCCAGACAAAAGAATGTCGTCAGCAGGTACGGTCCGATCCGCACCTCGGCCGCATCGCACAGCACCGCTTCACGGACGGGCTGATCGTTGACGCGAATGCCATTGCGGCTGCCCAAGTCGAGAATCACGAAGTCCATCCCGTCGCGGACCAGCACCGCATGCCGACGGGAGACTGCGGGATCGGGCAACCAGATCACATTGGACTCACTGCGCCCAATCGTTGTCTCGGGAACGTCCACGTGATGCAGTCGCTCAAACGCACCTTCGTGCCGGACCACAAAACACAACTCAGTGGACACGCCGCCCGCCCTTCGTTTGTCAACCCCCACGGACATACCCTGTTCAGGTGATGCACACCCTGTTGCAATTCGCCAAGAAGATTGCAAGATCAACGCCGCACTTCAACCAACTCTGTTTCAAACCACGAATACCGGGACGCGAGCACCCCGACGAAATCAAGATGACACATCGGCCCCGCAGCGCCAGAAACCCGCCAAGGCCGATTACCCCGGTTCGTAGAACTCGGGAGTTGCCCAAATCACAGATTTATTGCAACGTCCCGCCGCCGGTTCAGTGTACCGTTGGCTTTTGATTGACAACTTACGAGTTGCACGGCCACATTCCACCGTGGAACGCGTTTCCCTGATGATTAGGTCAGTCGGCATCTGACCTGTTCGGCTTCACCCAAAAAAAGACAGGAGGTGATGGAGCATGATGGTGCAGTAATGATATGGATGCGTTTCTCTGTGTACTACGTTTTAGGCCAATCATTTCAATACGAAAGAAGTTTTCACCATGGCAGCCAAGAGTAAGCAAACAGCATGGACTGCAACTCAGGTCAAGGAGCAGATTCAGAGGATCCAAAAGGTCGTTGAGAAGCTGAAACGCGAAAACAAGGGCGAGCATTTCACGTCGATCACTCCAGAGGAAATCGAGCGAAAGCTCAAGCGTGTCAACTCCCCGATGATCGTGTCGCAAGGATGGAACCACACCACGCCGGGCGGGACGGTCAATTACAACCTCGGCATCTACAACCCCGATCCGACACAGGCCATCTGGCTGTTCGCTCATGTCTGGATCGGTTCCGGTAACGTTGATCCGACTGTTGGCACGTTCCTACTGAATGTCGATACGCGATTTCCCCGCCTGACGCAGCCGACCTTTGCGGGACTGACGCTGGCGGCTGGTGCCTTTGCAACACTCAGTTTTTCCCTGAAGGTACCGACCGCAGTTGAGAAAACGAACTACCTTGGAAACAGTTGCCTGATGCAGCTTAACTGGCATGATGTCGGAAAGTATCTCGATCGCGGCGTCTTCGTATTCGCCGTTACGTAATGGCGGATACGGGATTCAAGCGTGTCCACAATGTCGTCGGCCTTGAGCTTACTTCGGCGCGCGGGTGCCACTGGCGGCTGCTTTGAACCGCCAGTGGCTTCAGCGGCCAAGTCGATTCAGAAACGCACTGTCAGGATCGGAACCCGGCGGAAAGCGCGAAGATCCTTCAAAGGGTGCCGGCCGAATGAACTTGCAGGATGGGCACTCGACTGTCCGTCACAGTCACGATGGGCAAGAGTGACGCGCCCAACAATAAACCTCATGAACGATTCGGTGCCTGACCCCGGAGCGAGCTGTTGTCGGCAGCATCAAGGGCGTCCAACCTGCAAATCATCAACTACGTCGTGCCGACGAGTTCTCGGATCGGTTCGCCCGATTCGACGAGGTAGAACGGGCGGCCGGATCGGTCGGGGAAGGCCGTGCGTTGGCTGTCGATGCCGAGGTGGTGATAGATCGTGGCGGCGACGTCTTCCGGGGTGAGGGGGCGGTCGGTGACATGGGCTCCGTGTTCGTCGGAGGCGCCGACGACGATGCCTCGCGGGAGGCGGCCGCCGCCCATCAGGACGCTGAAGGCGTGGCCCCAGTGGTCTCGACCGGCGGCTTCGTTCATGCGCGGCGTGCGACCGAACTCGCCCATCGCCACGACCAGCGTCTTCTCGTACAGGCCGCGTTCGACCAGATCGTTGATCAGCGCGGCGAAGGCTCGGTCGAAGGGAGGGAGCAGCAGGTTGGCTCCTTCGGCCGTCGCGTAGCGGTTGGCTGTGCCGTGATGGTCCCACGGCTGGGTGTTGACCGTGACAAACGTGACGCCTCGTTCGACGAGCCGCCTGGCGAGGAGCGTGCTCTGGCCGAACTCGTGGCGGCCGTAGAGATCGCGCACCGACGCCGGTTCGGCACTGATATCGAAGGCGTCGCGCACCTGAGCACCCGTCAGCAGGTTGAACGCCGCCTGATAGTTTTCGTCCAGGTTCTGCATCGGCGGGTCGAGGTCTCGTCGCAGCGAATCGAACGTCGACATCAGATGGCGGCGATCGCGCAGGCGGTCGAACGTGAGGTTGCTGGCGAGGGACAGATCTCGCACGCGATAGTCCGCCGCGTTCGGATTCGAGTTCACGACGAACGGGTTGGCGGCTCCTCCCAGATAGGTCGCATAGTGAAAGAGGTTGTCGGTGCCGCCGCGCAGATGAGGGGCCGCCGCATAGGCGGGCATTCCGGCGACGTTGGCTCCGCGCAGCTTCGCGACCGCCGAGCCGATCGACGGGCGACGCTGAATCTGGTTGTCCGGCTTGTTGAAGTCGGGGCCTTCAAACCCGGTCAGCATCCAGTGATTCCCCTTCGTATGGTCGCCGCTGAAGTGACGGACGCTGCGCAGGATCGCCAGTTGGTTCATCACCTGGGCCGACAGCGGCAGGGTCTCGCTGAAGCGGACGCCGGGGACATTGGTCGAGATCGCACCGAACGGCCCGCGAAATTGGGAGACCGCCTCGGGCTTGGGATCCCACGTCTCATGATGGCCCGGCCCGCCGCTCATCCACATCAGGATGACGCTGGTCCCCTCGCGAGCCGGATCGAGAGCGGGGTTTTTCTTTGTTGCCGCCTCGGCACGACCCGCCAGGAACTGCGGCAGAGTCAGGCCGCCCAGGCCGAGCACTCCCGCCTGCACAAAGTTGCGGCGCGTCAGGCCCTCACAATCGACAGCAGATTGTCCGGTGACTTTGAACATCGCAGAGCCTCGGCAAAACCAATTCGATCGGAACCCCGGTTCTATCGTGGACCGTCCTCCAGCGGCCTGAGCCTATCTCAGAACGGACGCGATCGCGACTCCAAAGGGGCGAGGGGCGAGGGGCGAGGGGCGAGCCAGGACCAGCCGCCATCTGTAATCGCCCCTAACCCCTCGCCCCTCACCCCTTGACGACTGCTACCCTACTGCACCAGCCCCTTGGTCAGCGACATGAAGGCGGTTTCGAGGTTGACCTCTTCCTCGCGGAAGAGCGTGACCTGGAAGCCATGCTGGACGAGCAGCGTCGCGAGGTCGCTGTATTCGAGCGTCTCGGGCTTGAGCGTCGCTTCGATCGTCCCCTTGACGATGTCGACCTTGTCGATCGAGCCGTGCTGGGCCAGCAGCGCGGCGGCCTGCTCCTGCCGGTCCTTCGTCCGGATCTGAAGCATGAGTTGCTGGCGGGCCTTGCGCATCACTTCGTCCACGTAGCCGTCGACGATCAGGTTGCCCTTTTCGATCATGCCGACCCTTGTGCAGACGTCGGCCAACTCGGGCAGGATGTGGCTCGACACAATGACGGTTTTCTTGAGCTCGCCGAGTTTCTTCAGCAGGTTGCGGATTTCGATGCGGGCGCGCGGATCGAGGCCGCTGGCCGGTTCATCGAGCAGCAGGACCTGGGGCTCGTGCAGCAGGGTTCTCGCCAGACCGATGCGCTGCGTCTGGCCGCGCGACAACTGGTTGACCATCGCGTCGCGTTTGAAGGCCATGTCGACCAGTTCGAGTTTCTCTTCGCAGACCTTCCGCCGGCCGGGGCCGTTGATGCGGTAGGCCGCCGCGAAGAATTCGAGGTACTCGATCACGGTCATGTCGTCGTAGACGCCGAAGAAGTCGGGCATGTAACCGACCAGCCGCCGGATGTCGCGCGGGTTGGTGTAGATCGACTGTCCGCAGACGTAGGCCTCGCCGTAATCGGGGCTGAGCAGCGTGGCGATCATGCGCATCGTGGTCGTCTTGCCCGAGCCGTTTGGCCCGATGAAGCCGAACACGTCCCCCTCCTTCAGCGAGAGATTGATCTCGTTGACGGCGATCAGGTGACCGTAGCGTTTCGTCAGTTGTCGGGTTTCGATCATGGAGAGGCGATCAGGGGTCAGGGGTCAGAAGTCAGAGATCAGGGGTCAGAGATCAGGGGTCAGGCGCGACTTGGTTAGGTTGCTTGTTGGGGTCGAGGCTTTCCAGTTGTCGTGGCGTTTCGCTGATTTTTGTCACCGGGAACACCAGGCGGACGAAGGTTGTTTCGCGGGCGGGTTTCACGTTCTCCAGCCGCGACGGCTGGTTGGTGCTGTCGTTCGATGGCTGGATGCTCAGATCACTCGCCGATCCATTCAGGCGTCCGAACAGGATCGCCCGGCCGAGCTTGATCAGGTGCGACAGGTCTTCGTCCTCGAGCAGCCTGTTCGTCAGGCCGGTGTACTTGGTCCCTCCCGCCTCGTCGTGAAACGTCAGCATGCGGGCGAGGCTGCCGGCGTCGAGCGACAGCGGATCGTAGGGCGTTTGACGGTGCGAGACGTCCTGGTACACGGAGTTGTCCTTGCGAGTGGCCACTGTGATCTGCCCTGTCAGAAAGGGACGCAGCTCGCGCTGAAAGACGCTCGGCTGTTCCACCCGCCACAGGCGACCGGAAGCCAGCGGCAGCGTCTTGACGTCGTCGCGCGTCTTGCAGTGGCGGTAGACGCGATTGCCGTAGACGAGGAACCAATCTTCGAGTTCGCCGTTCAAGCGATGAGTCAGCGTCCCCGTGAGACGCCCCGAACCGGTGCTGGTCAGGTCGCTCTCGATCAGGTTTTTCCGGGATCCCGACCCCTCGGTCAGCAGCGACTTCGACGACCACTGAACCAGCGGCAGCCCGTACAGCAGGTCGTTCGTTCGAGAGTAACGACTCCGCCCCAGTTCAATTCCAGACTCGCGATACATTCCACCAAACGTCGATTCCGGAATGCCCGACCAACCGATGTGGTGCTGGCTCGTATTGGCTTCCTCAATGGATGCGGCGGAGATGATGGGCGAGTCGTTCACGCAGGAGAGCGACGTGGTGACGGGACTATAAAGGTTGGTCCACAGTCGCGAGCGGTAAGTGCCGGTGTCGGCATCGACGTTGACCAGGTGAAACTGATTCGCTCGCAGAACGGTTCCATTCCAGGCCGTCGCCCCCCGCGAGGCAAGCAACGCCGCCAGCGCAATCCACAACGGAAACGTGACCCACGTCGCGCGCGGTCGCCGCAGCAGGCGATGCACCAGCAGGTAGTCGAGCGGCCCGATCGCGATCAGGAGCAGCCCGAGCAGCCCCATCACGAACCAGGGTGAGACGCGCGTCACACCGTCGAACGAGTCCTGGATGGAATGAAGCTGAGTCGCCAGATCGGTCACGCCCGTCGAACTGAGTTGCGCCTGTTTCACGATCTTGGTGTCACCACGGTCTTCCGACACGGTGACGTCGCCCAGCAGGCGCTGGCCCAACGCGAAGACTCCCTCCCACTGGCTGAGTGGCGGCTGCGAGAGGTCCAGCGCCAGGACGGTGACCGAACCCAACCCGTACGGCGCGCGGACTAGCAGCGCGTCATCCCGGCCGCCGGCCAGGACGGCACCGTGTTCGAGGCGGACTCGTGGTGCGGACAACCTCCCCGCAAACGGGACCCGCAAATTGCGGCCGGCATATGCTTCGAGCGATGAGAACTCGCGGATCACATTCCGTTCGCTGGCGAGTGTCACCGGCAGCCACGTCTGAAATGGTTCGAGCAGGCGGCTCGTGGCCTCCGGGGCGGCCGGCAGTGAGAGGACGACACGGCCTCCGCGCGCGACCCAGTCCCGCAGTGCCGACGACTGCTCCGGCGAGAGCGCGATCTCTCCGGCCAACACCAGCAGCGAGACGCCGTCGTACGCGAGTGCTTCGACGGGGAGTTGTTCGACCGAGGCGGCCACCACGTGAACGGCGTTAACTTTGCCCTCCTGTACCGCCGCCGTGGACTTGTCAGTCGCCAAAGCGCCGTTTGCGAAACCGTGCGGCTCACCAACCGTCACGACGAGCCGCGTTCCCGGTTCGAGGGGAGGCGGCAGCGAAGGCTCCCCGTTCGTCGAGGCCCTCCAGCGCAAGACCGACTCGATGCCATTGTCGACGCGAACCTCGATGTCGGGGGCGACCGGTCGCGATCGCGAAAAATCAAACTGTCCGAGTTTGCAGAAGCCGCGCAACCGCCGTTTGCCCGATGCCAGATTGCCGGCGGAGGTCGATGTCGATGTCGATGTAAACGTCACCTGATGGCCGTCGGGATCGGGAGCCGTCACGAGCAGACGCAACTGGCTGGACGGGTCTGAGCCGGCGACATCCAGGTCCACGACCACCGGCGTCCAACGGCCGACGAAGTAGGCTCCGTTCCAGCCGACGTGAACCTGTTGGCCGGCGACCGATGCGGGCCGAGCGTCCTGCGCCATCAACGCCGGTCTCGCGGCGAGCACGAACAACGCGGCGATCAAACTCGCGACGAGCGAGAGCACCGCTGGCGGCCGGGAAACCGATTGCGGCCAGTCATCCGACTGCCAGGCCCTGGTCATGGAGGAGACTGAGTCGCTCACCGAGATTCCGTGCAGTGCTGACAGGTGGTGGAAAGGCGTCACAGCGCGAACCGGCTCGCGGCGAGGCGGGCATGATACGCGGGACGCCCGGAAAACGTGAGCGCGTGGCGGATGATTCTTCCCGCGGTGCGCGGCTGCCCCGGATGATTCACGGCCTCGTAGCTGAGTTCGCAAGAACGCAGCTCTTCATCGTGAGTTGGGCTGAGTTCTTGCGAACTCAGCTACATGCAGGCTGTCCGCCGACTACAACGCTTGGCACAGCCGCTCCAGCGTCGAGGCGACTCTGTCGAAGACCTCCATCGGGATGCCATGGCCGCCACGAAAGGAGACGAATTCAACCTGGGCTCCGGCCTCGCCCAGCATGTCGCGCAGCAACTCGGCGCAAATGTACGGCAGGATGGGATCGTCCGTGCCGTGGCTTTGCAACACGGACAGGCCCGCTCGGCGCGGAGCCAGCATGCGCCAAACCGCTTCGTTCAGCAGTGTTCCCGACAGGACAATCAATCCGGCCGGGTTCTCGTCCAAATGGAGTGCGACATCCGTAGCCAACATCGATCCCTGCGAGAAGCCTCCCAGCACGAATCGCGAGACGGGAACGCCACTTCGTTCGCTCCACTCGGCGATCAGGGCGAGCAGTCGCTGGCGAGCGAATTCGAGTCCCGCGGGTTGCTCCTCCCGCAGATCGCGAATCTCACCGGTGGCAGCAGCCATCTGGAGTTTGAGCATGTCGATGTGCCACCACGCGCGACCTCCCGGCATCCCCAACTCCTCCAGATCGAGCGGTGCTTCCGGGAACAAGAACTGAACCCGTCCGGCCAGCGCGGGTGAGTGCTCCAGCAGTTCGGGGCCGAATGGAACCAGATCGGTCCCCGGCGCACCGAAGCCGTGACACAGGACCACGATGGACTTGGGCGGCTTGCCGGCCGGAAGGTCGTCGATCACCCGGCAGGTCAATCGGCCGATGGTCAAAGTCTGAGCATTCACGTCAGGAATCCTGTCAGGACTGGGGGTCTGCGTCATTCTGGAATCGCCGCCGCAAGGTAGCCCTCACGGCCAGCAAGAGGAAGCGCGGAGTCATCTGGTTCCGGCTGAGTACCGAATACGAACCCTCAAACGAGCGAGGTTCTGTACCGCCCCTGACCTTGCGTCGGGTGTTCAACGGCTTTTGCGCTACTTTCACTCAAAATCAGAGGCCAACTAGCCCGCAATGGCACTTACTTTACGTTGCAAGTAGCAGGCACATTCCATGTGCCGTCCGCAAAATGCAGGTCACGGCACATGGAATGTGCCTACTACTTTCTAAAGTAAGTGCCATTGCCAACTAGCCCGGATTATTCACGGCCTCCTCATGGAGGAAACGGACTGCCGCACAGTAACCCGAAGTGTAAGCGAGGGCGAACCGTGACGACGCCCTCGCTTACGCGTCGGGTTACTGTGTGGCCGTGAATAATCCGGGCTAGCGCAGAAGCCGTTGAACCACCGGGACAAGCCCGGGGGCGGTCCTGGCTTGAGGGCGACCGGTGGAACACTTCCATTCCGCCGTTCCTCCGGCAATCTCTGCCTGTCGGCCGATCCGACTCGACGGAACATCCCGTCGCAGCCGATACAGCCGGATGGGAAAATTCTGATGGATGGTGAGTCGTGGGTTGACCGGCTCCCCGAAAGACAGCTACTCTTGCATCAGAATTTCCCACGATGAACCCGCCTGCTCGTGCCGCGACTCGTTGGCTGCGCGAGACTTCCCGCCAGAATACGAGCCTCACACACGCCGAGGAACCGAATCATGCTGACACTACTTGGACAGCCCGCCAAATACTGCGATGGCATCAGCCGCCGCAGCTTTCTGAAAATCGGCGGCTTTGCGTTTGGATCGGCCGCCAGTCTGTCGTTGCCCGACATTTTGAGAGCCGAATCGCTCGCCGGCCGGACATCGAACCAAAAGGCCGTCATCAACATTTTTCTGGGCGGCGGGCCGCCGCATCAGGACATGTGGGACATCAAGGTCGATGCCCCGCGCGAAATTCGAGGTGAATTCGACCCGATCCGCACCAACGTCTCCGGCATCGAGATCGGCGAGTCCTTCCCCAAGATCGCGGCGATGATGGACAAGTTCGTCGCGATCCGGTCGGTCGTCGGGAACGACGGAGGTCACGACGGGTTCCAATGCCTGACGGGCTGGCCTCGCAACAGCATCACCTCCGTCGGCGGACGACCGAGTATTGGTGCGGTCGCGTCCAAAATGTTCGGCCCGAGCGATCCCGGCGTTCCTCCCGCCGTGGCCCTTGCCGCGCGGACGCAGCACGTCCCCTGGTCGGAACCGGGTGGAGCCGGCTTCCTCGGCGCGGCCTATCAGGCGTTCAAGCCCGATGGCGAGGGGACCAGCGACATGAAGCTGAACGGCATCTCGCTGGATCGGCTGCAAGATCGGAAGGCGGTCCTCGCGGGACTCGATCGATTGAAGCGCAATTCCGACAGCACGGGCATGCTCAAGGGAATGGACGCCTTTTCCGAAGCCGCCTTCGGAGTGTTGACGTCGAGCAAGCTGGTCGATGCCCTCGACCTGAGCAAGGAAGACCCGAAACTCCGCGAGAAGTACGGGGACGGCAAGCCGTACAAGTACCAGTACGACGGAGCCCCCACCGTCAACGAGCACGTCCTGATCGCGAGACGACTCGTCGAAGTCGGCGTTCGTTCGGTGACGTTGAGCTATGGTCGCTGGGACAGCCACGGGGCGAACTTCGACCTCGTCCGCGATCACGGCGCGAAGCTCGATCAGTGCGTCAGTGCCCTCGTGCAGGATCTCGATGAACGGGGAATGCTGAACGACGTGACCGTCGCCGTCTGGGGCGAATTCGGTCGCACACCGCGCATCAATCCTCAAGCCGGTCGCGACCACTGGCCACAAGTGAGTTGTGCGTTGCTGGCGGGCGGCGGCATGAAGACCGGGCAGGTCATTGGCTCGACGAACCGTCTCGGCGAATACGCCAAGGATCGTCCGGTCCATGTGCAGGAAGTCGTCGGCACGATCTATCGCAACCTCGGCATCGACCCGATGACCGTGACGCTTCGGGACCCGACCGGCCGCCCGCAGTACCTGATCGACATGCGCGAACCGATTCCCGAACTGGCCTGATTCGAGTCGGATGGCGCTCGCCAAGTTTCATGCCGGGAACTTTCCGATGTCTACGCGACTCGCGGTGACGATTGATGAGAAGTTGTTGGCCGAACTCGACCTCCTCGTGGGGCGAGGAGCGTATGCGAGTCGCAGTGCCGCCGTCGAAGCCGCATTACGCGAACGGCTTGTCAAAACCAATCGTCGCCGATTGGCTCGCGAATGCGCGAAGCTCGATCCCGTTGCCGAGCAGACTCTGGCCGAAGAGGGGCTGGCCGAGGACGTCGCCGCATGGCCCGCATACTGAGAGGCGATGTTGTCTGGGCTGATCTCGATCCGGTTCGCGGCTCGGAACAAGCTGGGTTTGAAAGCCGGCCATTCACGTTGCCGATCCCCCCAACGATGTCGCGCCATCAGAAGAACAAATGACTTCAGCCGCCCCCACTGCAACAACTCAAAATCGGATCGTTCCCAGGTACGACGCCTTCATCTCCTACAGCCATGCCGCCGATGCTCGACTGGCGTCGGCGCTGCAGATCCATCTGACGGCATTCGCCAAGCCGTGGTATCGGTGGAGAGCCGCGAATGTCTTCCACGATGAGACATCGCTGTCGGCCAGTCCTGAGCTCTGGCCAGACCTCACGTCCAAGCTGCAGGATTCGGCGTATCTCATTCTCTTGGCCTCCACAACTTCGGCGGAGTCCAAGTGGGTGCAAAAGGAGCTGTGTTATTGGATCAGCGGCGGTGCTTGTGAGACCCCGGAGGCGCTCACGCCAGAACTGATCGTGCCGGACCGCGTGCAGCGGATTCTGATCGTGCTGACGGAGGGGACCATCGTGTGGGACGATTCCGCTGCGGAACGCGGAAACTTCGACTGGTCGAAGACGACGGCCCTGCCGAAAGTTCTCTCGCAGGTCTTCCATGGTGTACCGCTCTGGATCGACCTGCGCTGGGCGCGAGCCGATGACGCAGCACCGCTGAACCGCTCCAACGAAGAGTTCATGAAGGCGGTCGCAAAACTGTCGG
Organism: Schlesneria sp.; assembly: GCA_031412755.1. GTDB lineage: Bacteria > Planctomycetota > Planctomycetia > Planctomycetales > Planctomycetaceae > Schlesneria. The sequence goes on from JANODP010000249.1 coordinate 12,858, forward strand.
CACCGATCCGCAAGCTCGACATCGAATTCCTCGTCAGAAAAGACTACCGAGAGCACCGGCGAACCGTAAATTCGTTCGTGGCATTGGCGGTAGGTTTAGCAACGGCCTTGGTGATTGCGGTCGTCGTGGCATGGTATGCGGTACAAAAGAGAACAGAGGCAGAGCACAATCTCGCCGTGAACGACTTGTCGAATGCGGGCTTCGCCATTCGCGAGCATCGGTCTACCGAGGCGCTGCACTGGTATCTGAGGGCCTATGAGCATGCCCCGGCGGGTGACTCGGCGTCGCTGTCCGCGCGCAGTTTGCTCGGTGCGTGGAGTCGGACACTAACAGCAACGATCGTGCATGCCGGGCAAGTCGGCGTGGTGGCTTTCAGTCCAGATGGCCAGATGGTCCTCACAGGGAGTCGCGACAAGACAGCCAGGCTGTGGGACGCGCGCACGGGGCAAGGGCTGGGTGAGCCACTGAAGCATGAGAGCGTTGTCTATGCAGTGGCGTTCAGTTTGGATGGCCAGACAGTCCTCACAGGGAGTGGTGACAAAACAGCGCAACTGTGGGACGCTCGCACGCGGCAAGCGGTGGGCGCGCGGCTGAAGCATCAGGAGGCTGTCATTGCCGTGGCAATCACCCCGGATGGCCGAACGGTCCTCACAGGGAGTCGTGACAGAACAGCGCGGCTGTGGGATGCGCGCACGGGGCAAGGTGTGGGTGAGCCACTGAAGCATGAGAAGTGGGTTCGGGCCGTAGCGTTCAGTCCGGATGGTCAGACGTTCCTCACGGGGAGTGGCGACACAGTACGGCTATGGGACATGAGCACGGGTCAGGAGCGGGGTGCACCGCTGAAGCATGAGGGATCGATCTTTGCCGTGGCTTTCAGTTGGGATGGCAAGACGGTCCTCACGGGGAGCAGTGACAACACAGCGAAACTATGGGACGCAAGCACGGGCCAGCCACGTGGCGCATCGCTGAAGCATGAGGGCTCCGTCGATTCCGTGGCTTTCAGTCCGGATGGCAAGACGGCCCTTACGGGGAGTCGTGACAACACAGCGCGGCTGTGGGACGCGCGCAAGGGCGGTTCGGGAGGGCCACCTGTGTGGAAAGAGTGTTCAGTGTGTTGGTGATCTCTCTGGGAGGATAGTCATTAGGTCCTCTCGGGGGGTGG
>JANODP010000250.1:0-15605 GCA_031412755.1 Schlesneria sp.
CGAGCGGGCCCGGGTTATCGAGCAGCGCTATGTCCCATTGCGAACGGGTTCCGTTTAAGGCACCGGCGACGCCCTGGGGCGCCCGGGGCTGGCGGGCTTCGATTTGCGCCTCTGGCTGACGCCCGCGAGCCGCGTGCGCCACAGGGCGTCGCCGTTGCCTTCAACGAAACCGGTTCGCAATGGGACATCGCGCTGCTCGATCACGCGGGCCAGCTCGTCGAGCGTGTGCCGACGGCATCGAACCAGCTTTGGTCGCATGACCTCGATGGCGACGGTGGCGAAGAGTTGCTGCGGCAAGTGGACAACAAAATCACCGCGACGCGCGGACTGCATGACGTGCTGTGGTCGTGGTCGCCACCTCCACAACACTACGCCTCGGTCTCGCGCTTTGAGCGAACCCCTGACGGGCGTGCGATTGTCGTGATGCTCTCTGGCGACTCGGTGCTGCTGTTCGACGGCCCGACCGGCAAGCCGCTCGGCCGCTCGTTCAAGAGCACGAACACCTCGATGCAAGAAAACAACCGGATCGTGGACCTCAACCGCGTCACTCTGGATTCGTCCAGCGAAGCGTCACGTCTGCTGACCCGCGTCGGCGACGGCACGGTGCTGCTCGGCCACGTCGTCTCGCGCGCCGTGCTGCCGACGGATGACGATGGCCGCTATCAACGTAGCCGTCACGCTCCGCGTGACGAGCCGAACGCTTCGTCGACATCGAAGACAAAATCCAGTTCGACCAAAAGCTCAACGCCCACCGCGCGCTCAGCTCATCACGCGAAGCGTGACGGCCACGCTGAAGACCCGCGTCTCGTCCGCAGCTTGCCGTGGGTGCCGTCGGTGGACGAGTGGTCGTGGCACTGGAAGTTCATGCAGGCACAGGCCGCGCGAGCGATCTTCCTCTCGTTCATCGTCCTGCTGATCCCATTCTGGCTGATCCGAGCGGGCGTGCGACGCCGTGAACTCGGCTGGTGGGGCGGAGGACTCATCATTACCGGCGTGTCGATCGCCGCATTGAGCATCGCGGCGATCGTCGTTCAATCGCCGAGTTCCGGAATGAAAGGCATGCCGTGGGGACCGCAACTCATGATGAGTGTTGCGGTATTGGCGATCCTTGCCTGGTTGGCGTCGGCGTTACGAAGCGTCGTCCTCGGCGAATGGCGTCGGCTGTGTTGGCTGCTCGGCGGATCGCTGCTCACGTCGCTCGTGATGGCAGCGATCATTCTCTGGTTCGAGTTGCCGCGAAAACCTCCCGAACAACACTACTCATGGCACGGCTGGTGGTTGATCCCGTGCTTTGGATGCCTCGCCGTCGGAGTACTGCTGGTGCTGTGGCGATTGCTCGGCCCCGGCGTGCTGTGGCTGTGGAAGTTCGGCAGACGGAGATTCGCACGACATGCCTGACGGCTCGTTCGAGACGCTGCTGAATCACGCGCGGTGCGGCGAGTCTCCCGCGCAGGGTGACTTACTACGCCGCTTCGAGCCGTGGCTGCGGCTGCTCGCGCGGATTCAGTGCGAGAGCCAGTTTCAGGCCAAGTTCGATGCGTCGGACATCGTGCAACAAACGCTGCTCGAAGCGGTGCGGGCTTTGCCGCGGTTTCGAGGTTCAACGGAGGGGGAATTGACGGCGTGGCTGCGCCAGATTCTGGCCCACGCGCTGGCTCACGAAATCCGCCGCTATCACGGTGCGCAGAAGCGGGACGTCACGCTCGAAGTGTCGCTCGATGCCGAGTTGGCTCAGTCATCGCAACGGCTCGGCGCGATGCTGGCCGAGTCCGGTCCGTCGCCCAGCCAGCAGGTGGCTCAACGAGAACTCGACGTGCTGCTGGCCGAAGTGCTGGCGCGGCTGCCGGACGACTACCGCGAAGTCCTCATCCTGCGACATCTCGAAGGTCTCTCGCATGACGACATCGCCCAACGGATGAACCGCACCGCCGGAGCCGTGCGCATGTTGTGGACCCGCGCACTCGTCGCGCTGCGCCGGGAATTGCGTTGGTCCGAGTCCTGATGACCATTGCAGGGGGAAACAAGACGGGGAAGAACCGACTTGGGATCGGCACGCACGAGCAACGAAGTAATCTGGGGAAAACCAAAGTTGTGAGAAACCGCAGTGGGCGCTAATTGCGCAGAAGCGAGTTCTTGACTCCTTCTCGACTCTGGTAACATTACCCGCGTGTCCAACTTTTTCGTTGCGAGACCAGAAAATGCGGTTTCCTCGTCGAGCGGGTGTTCTGCTGCATGTTTCCTCATTGCCAAGCTCTTTCGGTATCGGAGACCTGGGTGAAGAGGCGTTTCGATTTGTGGAATTTCTGCATCGGACTGGACAACGGATCTGGCAGGTCTTGCCGCTGGGGCCACCAGCGCGGGGAAACTCGCCCTACACATCCTTGTCCGCCTTTGCCGGGAATCCCCTGCTGATCAGTCCTTCTCGACTTGTTGAGGACGGGTTGTTGCAACCGTCCGATCTGCTGGACGCTCCGGAGTTTTCGCCTAACGCCGTCGACTACCAAGCCGTTCGCCAATTCAAAGAACGCCTGTTTGCCAAATCCTTCCGGTATTTCGTCGCCAATGCTGAGAAGACGCAGGTTGAGGCGTTGGACGTGTTCCGCGAAAAGAATCACTGGTGGCTTGACGACTATGCACTCTTTACAGCACTCATCGAGCAATTCGGGACGCCGAATTGGACCAAGTGGGACGCGGAATTGGTCCAACGTCGCCCCCAGGCAATCGCCTACTGGACGCAAACACTTAGAGACCGAATTGAATTCGCGGTGTACGTTCAGTTTCTGTTTTTCCAGCAATGGCAACACCTGCGAGCACTCGCAGAACGGCGAGGTGTGATCATCCTCGGTGACATGCCGATCTTTGTGGCTCACGAAAGCGCCGACGTTTGGAGCCAGCAAGACGACTTCTACCTTGATGACCAAGGGCAGCCCACCGTGATCGCCGGCGTACCTCCGGACTACTTCAGCGAGACGGGGCAATTATGGGACAATCCTCTGTACCGGTGGGACCATATGGCGGCAACGGGATACGATTGGTGGGTAAAACGCTTTCGTCATACGTTTTCGTTGTTCAACATCGTTCGGCTCGACCATTTTCGCGGGTTTGAATCCTATTGGGAGGTGCCCGCGAGTGCCGTGACTGCCACGGAGGGACACTGGGTTCGCGGACCGGGAGCGGCACCATTTCGGGCTGCGGAGAGTCAAATTGGTGAGTTGCGAATCGTGGCCGAGGATTTGGGCTCAATTACTTCTCAGGTTCACACGCTGCGCGATGAATTGGGATTTCCCGGCATGCGCGTTCTTCAATTCGGTTTTGACCCTGCCGGGGTCTACCATCGGCCGGATAACATCCCGCACCACTGTCTCGTTTATACGGGCACGCACGATAACGACACGACCGTCGGCTGGTTCCGTCATCGAGCCATGACGGGTGCCGGTGGCGGGACAGAAAGCGGCGATTTGTTGCTGAAGTATCTGGGAACAGAGAGTCAGGAAATCCAATGGGATCTCATCGGTCTGGCATTCTCTTCCCGGGCGGATACGGCCGTCGTTCCAATTCAAGATGTGTTGGGGCTTGGAAGTGAAGCCCGCATGAACACACCGGGACAACCGGAAGGGAATTGGACATGGCGCTATCGACGGGAGATGCTGACTTCGGAAATTGAGCAACGACTGCGCGAACTCACGAAGCGCGTTGGTCGCAGCGAGACGTAGCGGCGTCTCGTACGGAATCCATACCCGACCGTGGCTGCGAGCCTGCTGATTTCGTGGCTTTCAGCGACCCTGCTCCACCGCTTCGCGGACCAACTTTAGTTCGTCTGTGAGAGCGCGGTATCGCTGATCATTGGCTTGCCCGAGTTGAATGCTGTGCGTTTCAATTTGCTCCTGCCTGATGCCAAGATCGCCGACCTGTCGCTCAAGGCGCTGGAGTGCTTCTGCCATTTGCTCGACGGTCGCTGTCCTGGCGCCGGACGCGGCATTTGCGGTCTCCTCTGCCGCCGACCAAAGCCTGGCGAGGGTTTCGTCATGTTTTGAATAAAACCAGAATGCCTCGAAGTTCTCATCGAGTTTCGCAAGTGGAATGCGTTGTTTGCCGGCGGCAGCGTTAATTGCCTTGACGATGGCATAAACCCCCGCTCGATCCGCTTTCTGGCCCTGGAAATGAGCTAATGGACCGGTGATGGCTGCCGGTTCCATCCCCAGGCAACACACACAGACGAGACTGCGTTTGACCGCTTTTGAAATCGCGCCGGCCTCAAAGAGCATCCACGGTTTTTCGAGATTCTCGGGAGTCAGACAAAAGATACCCACCTGTGTGGTGTCAAGTGCCCGGCCAAGCGTTTCGAACCAACGGTCTCCCGATTGAATGTCAGCATCGGATAGAAAGGGCTCGATATTTGTGAAGATCTTGTCCAGAAATCGACGCAGAAGTTCTGCCAGTTCATGACTCGTCGAGCCGGACCAACTGAGGAAAACCTTCACAGTATCGCCTCGTCACGGAGTGAGCGCGAGATCCCGCTGCAACATGCCCGCGAGGTTCAACCACTTCAGCAGGTAGTCTTCCAACCGCATGATGCCCCAGTCTTCACTGACAAAGTCGTTCGCTCCGCCTCGCAGCGCCAAGCAGCCCTGAAAATCGCTGGCCGCCTGAGTCACCGCGACGATCTGAGCATCGTGATTTGCTTCGCGAATCTGCTCAATCAGCCTGATACTTGCCAGCGGCTTATCCTCGCTGAACCCATCTTCGTTGTGTGGATTGAGCACCAAATCGACGATGGCAATCTGGATGGAATGGTCTCGAATAATTGCCTCGGCTTCCTCAATGGTCTCCGCCAGAAAAGGCTCGTCTGTCACACCGACTTTACGCACCAGTGACGCAAACGTCAGCCTGCGAGGCTTTCTATCATCGACGATCAACACATTCATTGTCATATCCTCTCATTGGTGATGGGACGACTTTCCAGAAGGAATAGATGGAACGTCGTTGGTCGGAAGGCGGCGATTCTCAGCGTTCCGCCATAGAGCTGCAACTTGAGCGCGGCGTTGAAAAGTCCGAGACCGGTCCCCTCCGACCGCGTGCTGATACCGGCCATCAAGGCACGGTGGCCCAGGCTGGAGGGGATCGACAATCCCAGGGTTGCCAAGGTCACGCAGACTACTTTGGGCTGTTTCTTGCTTCGACTCTGGTTCGCCTGATCATCCCCACCCGTATCCGACGAGAAAACGTCGTCAATGTCAACCGACAAGAAAACCTTGACTTTCCCCTGGGGCCTCGCCGCCGCCAACCCATCGGCATTTTCCAGGATCGATTCGCAGATTTCTCGCAGTGCCCGGGAATGGCAAACAACTTCCGGTCCACCTGTGCCGGGAAAGTCCAGGTCGAACTCCAGCCGCTGGTATTGTTCTTTCCAGTGCGTCACCTGCCCGTGAAAGAATTCGTACACATCCTTGGTGCAGTCAGATCGGCGCTGAGCCTGCACAATTTGCTTAATCGCCCGGTACTCTCTTTCCAATCGCTCGATGGAATGCTTCAACAGTTGAAAGCATTCCCCGGCCATGTTGGCGGCGCTGGACTCGATGGATGGCAGATAATCACTCTCGAACTGCCGACTGAATTTTGTCAGCTTGGGAAGATCGTGCTCGAACGTCCCCAGACAACTCCACATTTTCAAGAACTCCTGGCCGCTTCTGCGCATCGCGACCAGGTTGGCCAGCGTATCCAGCACGAATCGGGTCGCTCCCCGATCCGGGTCGAAGGCTCGTGGGTCCGTCCGAAACTTGGAATAGCGCATATCTAAAAGCACAAAACCAAGGACGCGCGGTCGAGAGTGTGTCCCGTCAAACTGGGTTTCCAACGGAAATGCCATCCACTCGTGCTCGTCCGGAAATAGTGCGTTAAAGGCTCCGCGCGAGAGTGACGTTTCGGCGACTTCGCGCTTTCGGATTTCATCAATCCAAGGGTCCCGAGGGCCGAGCCGCACGAATCCCTCGGTCGGCCCGGAAGTTGAATCGAGGTGAAACAGGTTTGAGATGGCACCACCGTAAACAGTGCGGTAAGAGACGTGATCATTCCCGGCCAGCACTTCATAAAGTGGGTCAACGTCAGAACCATCGGCGGACTCACCGGGCTTGAGGTCGTGCATCGCCGAGCGAGTCATTTCCGGCAACTGTGCGTGCTTGACTTCGAGTTCAGACTGCCGGGCTGTCCAGCGGACCTCACCGACACCCCCAACCGCCATCACGCAGTCTGCTCGCACGTCGGTTTCGTCGCAGAGAAAAATGGCCGCCCGGTGCCATTGCAAGCCGACATGAGCCGTGAGCACCGTGATAAATCCCCGCCAAAACGCCGAGTTATCCTCCGCGCCGGCCAGGATGGGCAATACGGAACTGAGACGCGTGATCGTCTGCTCCTCCATGCGCTTTTGTTGCAGCACACCGAGGGCGAACAGGACGTTCAGAAATCCTTGCAGCGTGGCGAATGCCTCGGTGACGCGGGTGTTGTCAAAAGCGGGCTGATCGGTCCCACGAAATGCCACGAGAATCCCTTGCTGCAAGGTTCCGTTCGGATCGGGAAACGCGCAGATCGGCAGCCAGGCTTCATGCCCGATCCATTGCAAGAAAAGCTGTTCCTGCCAATCGTCATATCGCCCCGAACGCATCCCCGCCTGGTGGCGTTCGTGACTTTGGACGTCCGAAACAATGCCTGCCTTGAAGATGGTCCCCACACCGTGACCCATTCGCTTCACGGGTGGGATCTTGAAGTTGGCCGCAATAACTTGCAGGTCAGGATCGTCTGCCCATCGGTGTTTGGTCAGGATGAGATTTTCGTCTTCGGGCACGTAACGGCGATAGACGACCAACTGAGCTCCCGTGAGTTGCAACATGAACGTGAAAAGACAGTCGAGAACCTTTTCAAAGCTCAGGTCACGTTTGAACAACTCATCGACGGCTTCCCTTAGAAGGTCGATTGGTTCCATTGGAATATCGACAGCCGACGGGCGAGCGTTTTCCATGTGATCCTCCGTGCTTGATGGATGCCGTGGCAATAAGATCGGCTCGGGTACGAGTATAGGCGTGCGTCTGTGTCGGCGCCAACGGACCCCGAACTGCAGTCGCCAGTTCGCCGGCTCTTGACTGCGGTTGCAGATTTGGAGACGGCACCTGACACCTGTTGGATGGTGATGCAACTGAACCAACAGGCAAAACAAGTGTGGCAGGAACGTTGCCGACGCCGGGACCTTGTGCCGTCATCGTGGAGTGGCAGCACCCACCACCGAACGCATCTCGGTCGCTGATCTCTGAAGCAGATGCGTTCGGAGTCGTCCAGCCAGCCTCCGTCGAGCGGCCGGGGCAAACCGCCGAGAACATCCTGATCGCGAACCGGCTCAACTGGTCGCCGTCGGTGTTCTGGCACGACGCCGCGTTTTCGACGAGTGGCTGCCGGCACTTCAACAGGTTACGGTGGCCAACAGTGGAGACGTTGTGCGAGAGGGACTGGTGTGAAACTCGTCCAGGAACATTCGGAGCCTTCGATGATTCGGTCTTTGTTTGCCGCCGTGTCGCTGTTCGTTTGCCTGACAAGTTGCCGGCGGGCGAACGCCATCGACAAGGATCACCACGTCGTGCTCATCAGCCTGGATGGCTATCCGGCCTGGATGTGGCGAGACCCCGCGCTGCCGGCTCCTCATCTGCGGAAGCTGGCGAAGGAAGGGGCCAGTGCGACGGCGATGACGGTGTCGAATCCGTCGATCACCTGGATCAACCACACCACGCTGATCACCGGAGTCACACCGCGCAGGCACGGAGTCCTCTTCAACGGTCTGCTGGTTCGGCAGGGGATCGATCAGCCGCCAAAGATCGAGCCGTGGGTCGACAAGTCCAAGCTGGTCCTCGCGCCGACGCTGTACGATCTGGCCTACGAGGCGGGACTGACGACGGCCGAAGTCGATTGGGTCGCGGTCACTCGACCGAAGACCATTCACTGGAGTTTCCCCGAACTCCCGACGGGCGACGGTTTCATTGAGAAGGAGATGATCGCGGCCGGGTTGATCACCGCCGAGCAGTGCGGTTGGTTTCACAACGGCCCCAACCGGAAGAACATCGCGTGGCACGACGAGATGTGGACGAAGGCGGGTTGTCACATCGTGGCCCGGCATCGGCCCAACCTGCTGATGTTTCACCTGCTCAACACGGATGCGATTCACCACCAGTTCGGTCCCGCGTCGCAGGCCAGTTTCTCTGCACTGGCCTATGCCGACCGGCTCGTCGGCGATCTCGTGAAGGCGGTTGAGGACGCGGGCCTGCGCGAACGGACCACGTTTGTGATCACGACCGATCACGGCTTCAAGAAGGTGAACAAGCTGGTCTATCCGAACGTCGTGCTCCGCAAAGCGGGCTATGCCGAGGTGACCGGCTCCAAGATCACGAAGTGCGACGTCACCGCGATGACTCAAGGGGGCATGTCGTTCGTCTACGTCACAAATCCCGCTCGCAAGCCAGAGTTGATCGCGAAGCTCGGACAACTGTTTGAGGAGACGGAGGGGGTCGACCGCGTCCTCTTGGGCAGCGATGGCCCGACGCTGGGGATGCCGACGCCGGACGAGAATCAGGGGATGGGCGACCTGATCCTGTTTGCCAAGGCGGGCTACGCCTTCAACAACGGAGCGAGCGGCGACGCGGCGGTCGCTCCGGCCGTGGGCTATGCGGGGACTCACGGCTATCCGGCGGACGATCCCGAACTCGACGGCATCTTCATCGCGTCCGGTCGAGGGATCGCGAAGGGGATCATTCTGCCGCGCATCGCGAATCTGGACGTGGGCCCGACCATCGCCCGGCTGCTTGACCTGAAGATTCCCAACGCGGAAGGCCGAGTGATCGAAGAGATCTTGCAGACGAAATGACAGACTCCGCCCAAGCGGAGTTTTTTCGCGCCATGCGACAGGTTGTCATCCCTCGCGATTCGCGAAGGTCCAATCGGCGGGCTGATACCGCACATCGAGTTCGGGCGTCTCGCGGCGTTTGCCGTCTTCGGCGAGGCTGTGCATGACGGCGTCGAGCACGCCGGTCGTCAGGAGCGTCCGTTCCACGGGATAGGCGGGCTGGCCAGTGTGGATCATGTGATCAATGGCTCGCGTGAGATGGCCGAAGTGCGAGAAGGGTCGCTCTTCCTGTAACTCGAACCACGTGGCCACCGGTTCGCGCTGACCGCGCAATCGCGCGGCGAAGCCGAATTGAGACGAGATGCCGTTGGCCATCGCCACGGTGGCCTTCAATCCGTCGCGATATTCCAGTTGATAGAACGCGGCCGACTTGGCGAGTCGCTTCAGGTCGGGTGCCGGAGTGCCCGGCGTCGTTTTCAGTGCGGCGGCGAACAACTCTTCGGACCATTCGCCCCGTTCGCGCGCCTGTGGGATCTCGTCTCCCCGGAGGACGCGGATTGCGGCGACACCCGTTTCGCCGCCGACACGCCGCTCGACCATGCACTGCAGCGCCTCGATGGCGTGAAATCCGTAGGACTCATAGCCGCCATGTCCGATCGCGAGAGCCCCTTCGATTTCGCAGCCGAGAGGCAGCGCCACGGCCGGACGTCTCAAAGCGACCGGAACCGAGGAACCAGCCATGAACGGAATCTTCATCCTCGCGGCCAGGTCCACCATGTGTTTGGCGTCACTCCAGCGATAAGCCAGATGTTTGTCGTTGAAGACCGGCACGACCTGTCCCACGCGGCGAAAGGTCTCCGCAATCGCGTCGAAGAACCGGCGGCGCGGATACATGTGCTGCTTCGTGTCGGGCGTGGTGGGGTAATCGCCATGCTCCGCGATGCTTAGTACGCCGGCCACCTGCAGGCGATCGGTCCCCAGCGTCAGCGCTTCGTCGATCGTCGATGCAATGCGAAACCCGTGCTTCTCGGCGAGGCCGCGACTCAAGTCGGCCTTGGGAACCTGATCGGTGAAGAGGCTCACCAGCTTGAGCGCCGGGCCGGGCCCACCCTTCTGGTCGAACCCTTCGAGGATCTTGCCGACGATGACATCGGCGTGCGAATTCTGGCGGTACTCGGTCACGACGGCGGCCACCGGCAACACCTCGCGCGGCGTTTGAGCGGCGAGCTTTCTGAGAAGTCCCAGCGGCCCCGCACTCACCGCCAACGCAGTGGCATGGCACAGAAAGGCGCGTCGGCTGAGCGCAGGTGATTCATCCGCACGTTGCCCACAAGACTTCTGTTTCATCACGACGTTCCCGATGAGGAGGCGTCCATCACTTCCGTGCGTGTTGTACACCAAACCCCGGCAACTCCCGAGTCGCGGCGGGCCGCAGTGGTGGCAATTCCCGGACGAGGTCGGCCGCCGGCCCAAACCGTCTCGACTTGCAGGGTGCAGTCGCTAATTGGTGGTCACATCTTCCGGCCCGAAGGGCCATCCGTTCTCCCAGACAGGGCCAACGGACCTGGAATCAAGCCATCTCTCGCACCAGAGGCCCAACGGGCCGGCAATTCTCCCGTTCTTCCGGCCACGTCAAGTTGGACTCGAAAAGTTCCTGCTGAATGTGGTGATGAACTGTCGGCCCGTTGGGCCTCAAATCTTTCCACGAACCCTTTCCCAGGGCCGATGGCCCTGGCTGGGAGAACGGATGGCCCTTCGGGCCGAAAACCAAGGACTACCAATTACCGACTGCACCTCGACATTCAGACTCCTTGCCGTAGGTCTCGCATCAGGGAGGCTCGTTGGTGTATCGTGGGCTATCCTTGGTGAGGAGACCCCCCTTGTCAGGACCGGTTGATTTTTGCCCCGCCTTGTTTTCCCGCCAGACAAACACACCAGACCAACCGCCAACCCCGACGCGCGACGTGAGGACGATTGAATGCGACATCGTTGGATCATCCCTGTATTCCTGACGACGGTCACCGCATCGGCGCTCGCCCAGGCACCGACCGAGGAAGGGCTGAAGTTCTTCGAGATGAAGATTCGGCCCGTGCTGGTGCAGCACTGTTACAGTTGCCATTCGGTGTCGGCACGCGATGCGAAGAAGTTACAGGGGGGGCTGTTTCTCGATTCGGCGGCGGGGACGCTGGCGGGTGGCGAGAACGGGCCGGCACTCGTGAAGGGGAAGTCGGCCGAGAGTCGGATGATCAAGGCGCTGAAGTTCGACGGGATAGAGATGCCGCCGTCGGGAAAGCTTTCGGACGAGATCGTCGCCGACTTTGTGAAATGGATTGACATGGGAGCCCCCGATCCGCGGGAAGGGGCCGCGCCCGTCAAGCCGAAACGCGAGATCAACCTCGACGAAGGCCGCAAATGGTGGTCGTTCCTGCCGCTGCAATCGGTCACGCCGCCACCGGTGCCGGAAGGATCGCGCGTCCAGACGCCGATCGACAACTTCGTCGTCGCCGCGCAGGTACAGCAGAAGCTCAAGCCGAACGGGCCGGCCTCGAAAGAGAAGCTGGTCCGCCGCGCGTACTTCGACCTGATCGGACTGCCGCCGACTCCCGAACAGATCGAGGCGTTCGTCAACGACTCCTCGCCGCAGGCATTTGAGAAGGTGCTCGACGGCCTGCTGGAAAGCCCACACTACGGTGAGAAGTGGGCGCGGCACTGGCTCGACGCGGCCCGGTTTGCCGAGAGCGGCGGATACGAGTTCGACGGCTTCCGTCCCGGCGCGTACCACTATCGCGACTGGGTCATTCGGGCGCTGAACAGCGACCTGCCGTATGACCAGTTCGTCCGGCTGCAACTGGCGGGAGACAAACTGCAGCCCGACGACTTTCACGCGGCGTCGGCGAGCGGCTTTCTCGTCGCGGGGCCGTATCCGGGGCAGATCACCGCCAAGACGGTCGAGGGGATTCGCTATGACCAACTCGACGACATGCTGATGACGGTCGGTGGTTCGATGCTCGGACTGACGCTCGGTTGCGTCCGTTGCCACGATCACAAGTACGACCCGCTGCCTCAAGCGGACTACTACGCACTGGCTTCGTCGCTGGCGCGGACCGTTCACGGACCGCGAACGCTCGACCCCGATCCCACCGCGACTCAACAGGCGATCGAACGGCATCGACTCGCCCAGGAGCCATTGGTCGCGGCGTTGAAGAAGTTTGCGGCTGAGCAGCTCCCTCCACGATTCGAGACTTGGCGGACAACCGAACTTGCCAGGCAGCCCGATGCGCCACGCTGGCAGATCATGGAGCCGGTCGCCGTCGATGCCGAGCGTTCTTACTTGAAGTGGCTGTCGGGAGGAATCGTCGCGCACGACGGGCTGCTCAATCCGGGGATCAAACTGCCACGACGAGGCCAGCGCCGCGTGACGCGCAATGAAGAGCAATACACGATCACGCTGAACACGCATCAGAAGAACATCACGGCATTGCGACTCGACGCCTTCGCCGACAAGTCTCTTCCCCAGCGAGGCCCCGGCGTCAGCGGAGACGGCAGTTTTCAGTTGGCCGAATTGAAGGTGACCGCCCGGCCGCTCGATGGCAACGCGGCCGAGGCTCCTGTCGAACTGAAGCTCAAGCCGGTCTTCGCCGCTGCCGAGGACAAGGACCAGCCGCTGGGCAACGCGGTCGACGGCAAGCCCAACACGGCGTGGGTCGTGCGGACCACGGCGAAGAAGGACAACGCCGCGGTCTTCGAGTTGGAGGCACCCCTCGCCGGGTTTGCCAGCGGAACCGAACTGACGTTCGAGTTGAAGTTCCTCGACCTCGGCATGGGCCGGATGCGGTTCTCGCTGAGCACCGAGCCTAACCCCGCAACATGGGCCGGCGACTTCGTGCCGCAGCACGTCGGAGAGATTCGCGCGATCCTGGCCGCTGGCGGAAACAAGCTCCCGGATGCACAGCGCGAAGCGATGACGCGCTGGTTCAGCCCGTTCGATGCCGAGTCCTCGAAGGTGACTCAATCCGTGCGCGATCACATTCTGGCCGAACCGCGTCCGCCGCTGACCGAGGTCTACACAACCATCGCGGGCGGGCAGGATGTCTTCCTGTTGCGACGGGGAGAGGTCGACAACAAGCTCGGCAAGGCGGAACCGGGCTTTCTTCAAGTTTTGTTGCGAGGTGATCCTCCGTCTGCGACTCAAACGGCGGCGACCCCACCCGCAGCACCGACCGATCCTCGCATCGCGCTGGCAGACTGGATCACGAATGTCGAACGCGGAGCCGGGCCATTGCTGGCGCGGGTGATGGTCAATCGACTCTGGCAGCATCACTTCGGTGAAGGAATCGTCGGCACACCGAATGATTTCGGGGCGCAGGGTGACCGGCCGACTCATCCCGAGTTGCTCGAATGGCTCGCTGCGCAGCTTGTCGGCGGTGGATGGAAGCTCAAGCCGCTTCACAAACAGATCATGCTCAGTGCCGCCTATCAGCAGTCGCACGATGTCACGGCAGAGAACCTGACAATCGATCCGGCCAACAAGTATCTGTGGCACTATCAACCGCGACGGCTCGATGCGGAACTGATCCGCGATTCGCTGCTGGCCATCGGCGGGAATCTGGACAAGAACATGTTCGGCCCGAGCATCCTCGACAACACGCCGCGTCGCAGCGTCTATCTGCGCGTGAAGCGGAGCGAGTTGATTCCGCTGATGACCATGTTCGACGCCCCCGAACCGACTCAAAGCGTGGGCGAACGAATCAGCACGACAGTGCCGACACAATCGCTCGCGATGATGAACTCCCCGTTCGTCCGCCAGCAGGCCGAGAAACTGTCGCAGCGCATCCGTCCGACGCAGGAGACGCCGCTGCCAACCTCGGTCGATCTCGCCTATCGCATTACCTTCGCGCGAGTCCCCTCGGAACCCGAGCGGACTCAAATGCTGGCCTTCATTGATTCCCAACGCACCCTCGCGGGAGGCGACCCCGCCGCAAACACCGACAAGGCGCTGACCGAGTTCTGCCAAGTCCTCTTGTGTTTGAACGAGTTCGTTTACATTGACTGAGATTTCTTTCCGCCTTCGTATTTTCTGCCTCTCTCTTTCTGTCTCCCGTCTTTGGCCTGCAGAAAGAAGTAGGCAGAAAGAGAGAGGCAGAAAAATGACGGCCGTTACAAATGATTTGCCGATCGAATTCGCCACCTCACCCAGGAGTTGATCCTCATGTTCCATGACAATCCACTCAATGACATTGCCCTCCCCGCACGACGCCAGTTCCTTCAGCAGGCCGGGCTTGGTTTCGGGTCGCTCGCATTGGCCAGCATGTTGCACCAGGAAACGAATGCGGCCCCCAGCGTCGGCAGCGATCCGCTTGCGCTGAGGTCGCCGCACTTTCCGGCGCACGTGAAGTCGATCATCTGGATGTTCATGACGGGCGGTCCGTCGCAGGTCGATACGTGGGACTACAAGCCGGAGCTGCAAAAGCGGGACGGTCAGGATCTCGCCGGGTCCGATCCGAAGACGGGCTTCTTCACCACGAGCGGCAAGTGTCTGAAGTCGCCGTTCGAGTGGAAGCAGCACGGTCAATCGGGATCGTGGGTCTCGGGGATCTTCCCGCACCTGTCGCAGCACGTGGACAAGATGTGCTTCCTGCACTCGATGCATCTGAAACAGAACAATCATGCGCCGGCGTCGATCGAGTTGATGTGCGGCACGAACCGGCCGGGCCTTCCCGCGCTGGGAGCGTGGATGACTTACGGCCTCGGCTCGATGAATCAGGACCTGCCCTCTTACGTCGTGCTGCACGACACGCGGCCGCGCGGCGACGATCAGATCTGGTCGGCGGGCTTCCTGCCGAAGACGTATCAGGCTCTCTCGCTCGACGCCCGGCGAAAGGAGGCGGTCGACAATCTCGCTCGTGACGCCAGGCACAGCGACGCGCAGCAACGCACGCAACTCGACTTGATTCGCCAGTTGAACCAGCAGCACGCGGCGGCGCGTCCGACACAGGCCGACCTCGCCGCGCGCATCAACTCCTACGAACTGGCCTATCGCATGCAGATGTCCGCGCCGGAAGCACTGGACCTGACCAAGGAATCCGAAGCGACTCACAAGCTGTACGGCATGGACCAGCCCGAATGCGCGACGTTCGCCCGGCAGTGTCTGCTCTCGCGGCGACTCGTGGAACGCGGTGTGAGGTTCGTTCAGATTTTCGCGGGCAAGGGTGTCGGAGGAGACGGCAGCGTCAACGACGTGCCGTGGGATTGCCACTCGGACGTCGAGACCAATCACAAGTCGTGCGGTCTCCACACCGACCAGCCGGCGGCGGCGCTGCTGGCGGACCTCGACGCGCGCGGGCTGCTCGAATCGACGCTCGTGATCTGGGGCGGTGAGTTCGGTCGCACGTCCGATTCGCAGGGCTCGAAGGGCCGCGATCACAACCCGAACGGCTTCACGATCTGGATGGCGGGTGCCGGCGTCAAAGGAGGCTTTCATTATGGCGCCACCGACGAGTTCGGGTACAAGGCGGTGACCAACAAGGTCCACGTCAACGACCTGCACGCCACGCTGCTCCATTTGCTGGGGCTGGAGCACACCAAGCTGACCTATCGCTTCAACGGCCGCGACTACCGCCTGACGGACGTCGCCGGCAACCTCATCACGGACATCCTGGTTTAGACCGAATTATTCGTGGGGCTGTCGCTGAGTTCGCAAGAACTCAGTTCGCGATCGTGAGTGGGG
>JANODP010000251.1:0-12833 GCA_031412755.1 Schlesneria sp.
AGCCTGACGCGCGAGCGAAGCCGTTCTCAACGTTCCTCCTTCGCTCGCGCGTCAGGCCTCGATGCGACAGGTAGACAGGTAGAATGGTGTGCTCGTGTGGATTCCAAGGTTCGCGTTTGACTTGGAAGCACCGAGAGTTAGCTTGTCTCCCTCGTTCTAGTGTTTTTACAGGGGACAATTTCCTCTGACCAGCAGGGAGGCTGACCGATCAACGACCTTCCGACAACCGCACCTTCATTCGCCGGATGGTGATGCTGCAGGCGGCTCAACCGCGCGCGATCTTTCACTCCCCGTTGATCGAACGAAGCCTCCCGCATGGTTGAGTTACGCGGTCGCCGTGGGACTGACGGTGCTGATGGTTCTGTTTCGGCAGGCCCTTGCACCCGTGCTGGGCGAGCAAGCTCCGCTGTTGAACTTCGTGTTCGTCGTCTTGGTCAGCGCTTGGTATGGCGGCTTCGGACCGGGAATGCTTGCCACTCTGCTCTCCGCTTTGGCCGGGGCCTATCTCAGCATGGGAGCCCATTCGTTGGGCGTTCCGGACATCGCCGATCAGGTCCGGCTGGGACCGTTCCTTGTCGTTGGCGTGCTGATTAGCGTGGTTTGCGACCCGTCGCTGCTGCGTCTCGTGCTGAAGAATCTGTTGGGAAATGCGGTCAAATACACGCGGCAGCGGGACGAGGCCCAAATCGAGATCGCCTGCCCGTACGCGGACCCCCAGGAAGTGGTCTTCTCCGTCCACGACAATGGGGCCGGGTTCGACATGCAGTACGCCGACAAGCTGTTCGGTGTGTTTCAGCGATTGCATCGCCAGGAAGAGTTTGAAGGGACCGGCATCGGGCTGGCCAACGTGCGGCGGATCATCCACCGGCACGGTGGCCGGACTTGGGCCGAAGGGGAGGTCGACCGCGGGGCCACGTTTTACTTCTCCCTGCCGAAACGGCCTGCTGAAGGTCGTGAGGAGTTCTGTTTAGAGAGTGTTGGGAACGCAGAGACACAGGCCAGCGAGAGGCAAGTTCATTGCCCGGAGTGACCAGATGATGGAGCTACGGCGGATACTGTTGGTGGAAGACAATCTGAAGGACGTGGAGCTGACGCTCGCGGCGCTGGCGGAGAATAATCTGGCCAACGAAGTGGTGGTGGCCCGCGATGGTCAAGAGGCGCTCGACTACCTTCGTCGCCAGGATGTGTTTAAGATGCGGGCGGAAGGCCACCCGGCCGTCGTGCTCCTCGATCTGAAGCTGCCGAAAGTCGATGGTCTGGAAGTGCTCAGTCAGATCAAGGGTGATCCCGAGTTGCAGTCGATCCCGGTCGTGATGCTCACCTCCTCCCGCCAGGAACAAGATTTGGCACAGAGCTATAAAACCGGAGTGAATGCCTATGTGGTCAAGCCGATCGGGTTCCCGGACTTCGTCGTGTCCATCAAGGAGGTCGGGCTGTTCTGGGCCGTGATCAATGAACCGCCGACCGGCACGGTCCCGCGGTCGACTTAATCGTTTGGGGACGCAAGAGGCTTTGAGTGACCGCCGCGCAGCAGCGACAAGGACTCGCCATGCCAGACTCACCGTCAATTCAAAACGCCGTTCAACTGCGGATCCTCTTGCTGGAGGACTGTCGGCTGGACGCGGAACTCATTCAGACGGCGCTCGCCGATGGCGGGCTCGATGCGGAGTGTGTGCGAGTCGATACGCGCGCTGCCTTCCTGGCGTCGCTGCGACAAGGCGGGTGGGACATCATTCTCTCGGACTATTCTCTGCCGTCCTTCGACGGGATGAGCGCGTTGGAACTCACGCGGGCCGAGTTCCCGAATCTGCCGTTTATATTTGTCTCCGGTGCCATCGGTGATGAGCGGGCGATTGAGACGCTGAAATGCGGGGCCACCGACTACGTGCTCAAAGACCGACTCCAGCGGCTGGTCCCCGCGGTCCGGCGATCGCTCAAGGAAACCGCGGAGTGGGCGGAACGGGCCGCTCTGGCCGCGGAAAACGCCCGGCTGCTCCGCGAGACTCAGGAGGCGTCGTGGCGCAAGGACGAGTTTCTGGCCATGCTCGCGCACGAACTCCGCAACCCGTTGGGCGCGATTCGGAACGCCGCCTACGTCATTCGTCATGATGTCCACGACGACAAGGCGATCGCCAAGGCGGAAGACGTCATTCAGCGACAGAGCCAGCACATGTCCCGGTTGCTGGACGACCTGCTGGATGTGGCCCGTGTCACGCAAGGCAAGATTGTGTTGCAGCAAGATCTCGTCGATCTGATCACGATCGTCGATGATGCCGTGGCCGCGGTCCAGCCCCGGATCACGGAACGTCACCACAACTTCGTGTGGGAGGTTGCCAACGCACCGCTGTTTGTGCTGGGCGACGCCACCCGATTGGAACAGATCCTGGTGAACCTGTTGGGGAACGCCATCAAGTACTCGCCCCCTGGGGAACAGATCCGGCTGACGCTGTCGCGCCAGGAAAACGAAGTGGTGATCCGCGTGCGGGATACCGGCCTGGGGATCGCGCCGCCGATGTTGAACCGGATTTTTGATCTCTTCGTGCAGTCGGACCAGACCATCGACCGCTCCGACGGGGGGCTGGGTGTCGGTCTGACGCTGGTTCGCTGCCTGGTCGAGATGCATGGCGGACAGGTCACGGCCCACAGCGAGGGTCTCGGCTATGGCAGCGAGTTTGTCGTGCGACTGCCGTTGGCTCCCTCACCGAAACTCAGTCCGCCACGAAAGCCGTCCACGCCGGGCCGCTCGGAAACTCACCGCATTCTGATCATCGAGGACAATGTCGACAGCCGCGAGATGCTCAAGGATCTGCTGGAACTCGACGGCCACGAAGTGCAGACCGCCGGGGACGGAGTCCAGGGGCTCTTCATCGTGGAGACAGGCTGGCCCGATCTGGTCCTGATGGACATCGGCCTGCCCGGATTGAACGGCTACGACACGGCGCGGCTGATCCGCGCCCATGGTCACAATCTTCTTCGTCTGGTCGCCCTTACCGGTTACGGCCAGCCGGCCGATCGGCAGTCGGCCCTGGAGGCTGGTTTCGACGATCACCTGGTGAAACCGTTCAACCCTGCGGACCTGACGCGAATCCTCTCACAAAAGCAGAACAAACGGAGTGCAGTCATTCTGTGACGGTGATGTTATTCTGGTGTCATGCAGTACAAACCACCTTCGGTTGTGCTATTGATTGTCAATCTGGATGAGTCAAGTCGCCGCGCTGGACGCGGGCCACTCGACTTTCAACGTTCCCTCGGGAAAGGAGACCCTCATGTTGGTGTTATCCCGCAAGACAGACCAGAAGATCGTCTTTCCGAATCTCGGCATCACCCTGAAGCTGCTCAGCGTCAAAGGCAACCTGGCCCGGATCGGCATCGAAGCTCCGAGCGACATGCCCGTGATGCGCGAAGAACTCGTCGATGAATCGGCCGCCCCAGGAGCTCCCTACGTGTCGCGCGAACTGCGTCACGATGTCCGCAACAGTTTGAACACGATCCGACTCGCCGTGGAATTGTTTCAACGGCAACTCGAGGCGGGTCTCCCCGACAAGGCCCAATCGACCTTCCTGAAACTCGTCCAGCAATTGGGCACCCTGGACCGTCAGTTTGGAGGTTCTGCGACTCCCGAAGCGACAGCGGAAAAGCCAACTCTGCGGAGCCGCGTGCTGGTCGTGGACGATGACGTGAACGAGCGCGAATTGCTGGCGGGCATCCTCGAGTTGAGCGGCTGGGATGTCGCGACGGCGGGCGACGGCCACGAGGCCATCGAGTACCTCACGTCGCACGAACGGCCCGATTACGTCCTGCTGGACATGCGGATGCCGCGCTGCGACGGCGCGGAAACGGTGCAACTCATCCGCAGTAATCCCAACCTGGCCGATCTGACGGTGTTCGCCGTCAGCGGTAGCGAACGTGCCGAAGTCGGTGTCGAACTCGGCGGACGCGGCATCGACCGCTGGTTCAGCAAGCCGCTGAACCCCGCGTCGCTGATCAAGGAAATGAGCCGCCTGCCCGCCTGAGCGTCCAAGGATGCACCCGCCCGCGTGGCCGATGCGCCCACAGCGACGCATCTCAGGCCACGCCTCGTTCCCCCACGGTGGTCCGGCACGCACAAGTGCAAGTTGGCCGAACGAACGTTCGGTGTCTTCATGACGAAGGCGACGCGACAGGGACAACGGACCGCCGTGGATTTTTCATTCAAAGCCCCGAAGCCAACCCGCAGCGTGAGTTTTGAAGTTGCGCCTTTTGGGATTTCAGCCCCAAAGGGGCGGCGTTATGCCAGCCCGGGGCAAGCGACCAACGGGAGCGCCGCCCCGGGTTGGTGGTTTCTGTGAATCTCAAGCCCGGAAAGGGCGGCACTATTCCTGCGGGCATTTTTAGTGCCGCCCCTTCAGGGCTTCGAATTCTGTCACTGTTGGAACCCGGGGCGGCGCTCCCGTTGGTCGCTTGCCCCGGGCTGACATAGGGCTGCCCCGTTGGGGCGGAAATCCAATGCCTCGAAACCAACCCGCAGCGTGAGCGAGGGCGTTGGAGGTCCAGCTTGGAATCGCCCTCGCCCTCGCTCACGTTGCGGGTGGGTTTTGAAACCACCTCTTGCGAAGTGACCCGGGCGCTCTCGGTGGTCAGAAATCGAGCTGGCAGCGCAGGCCGACGATGTCGGCGTGGCTGTTGCCGAGCGTGGGATGATCGAGCATCGCGTGGATGTAGTTGAACTGGAACTTGGTATAGCCATTCAGATACCAGTTCAAACCGGCCGTGACGTCGTTCAGCCGGCCACCGTTCCGGTTTTCGCTGTCGAGGTCGATCGTCGACCAGCGCGCGGCCAGCTCCCACGCACCGGGGCCTTGCAGACAATCATTCTCGTGAATGAACGGTCTCAACGGGACAAGGCGATCGAGTGCGCCGAACTTGCGGTCGTAGGGGCGGCTCTCTCCCGTGAGGAAGTAGCTGGCCTGCGAGTACATCCCCCAATAGTGAAGCTGCGGGCCGAAGACCTGGTTGACGTAGGCCAGCGTCGCTTCGGACTGCACCGAGAACGGCCCGCTCACCCACAATCCTTCGAACCCGACGTGCGTGAAGTTGTGGACGAAGAACGTGCCGGTATCGACGAACGGCGGTGTTCCCTGAGCCGTGGCGGGGACGCCGACTTTGCTGGACCCCGCCGCCGCGGTGCCGAACTCGCCGACAAATGCCTCGGGAATCGTGGCGTAGCGGAACCGGTCGTTGCTCGGATTGCCGAACCAGTACGCGACGCCGAGATGCAGATAGTCGAGGCGATCGCCGCTCTTGTCATACCACGGCAGATGCGTGATGCGCCCGGCACTCGACCAGCCGCCGTTGTCGCCGATATCGTTCCCGAACTGATCGTTGCGAGTCCGAAAGACGGTGAACTGCCACGTCGTACTTTCGTCCTCGCTCCAGTCGTAGAAGCCCGCGCCGATGTGCCGGAAGGGATCGAAGGCCTGGAACAAGACCGACCGTTCGAGAAACGTTTGGTAGCGCACGCTGGAGACGACCTCCAGCCCGAACGGCTGCTTCCACTGGCCGACGCGCACGTTGCCGAGGCCCGGCACGTGAGTCACGTCGGCCCAGACGTCGGTGAAGGTCGGACGGCCGAAGAAGCCAAAGTCCAGTTGAGTGAAATAGTTCACGTTGTCGGCGACGGCTCCCTTGGCGGAGAGTCGCAGGCGGCGAAAGCCCGCGCCGTCCTGCAGGTCGCCATCAAACGGAGGGGTGGCCAACGGATTGGCGAGACTCGCGCGGTTCTCCTGATCCTGTCCGAACCAGAGCGAGTCGGCCTGAAAGAAGCCGTTGACTGTGACGGACGGATACTTCGGTTTGGCGGGAGTCGCCGCCGGTGTCCCCGCCGCCGCCTGCATCGACATCATCCCCGCTTCGGGAAAGTATCCCGGCGCGGGAGGCAGGTACTCCGAGTTGGTTCGCTGCACGCGGCGGTTGGAATCGACAGAGTTCGGGTCGTCTGCGAAGGCACTCGACCGAGCGACGGGCGACTTGAGGCGACTCACCTCCGCCTCCAGCTCGTCGAGTCGGCTGCGAAGTCTGTCGTACTCAAACGCGGGGAGATCGTCGTCCTGAGCACGGACCGTTGCGGGACCAAACGCCATCGCGATCAGCAGCAACACGGCAGACCAGCGGCTTGTCGAAGGAAGGGTGATGGTTTGCATGCGGGGCTCGATGAGTAACGGCGACTTGGAGCCGATTCGAAAACTCTCCCCTCGCCCCGGCTTTGCGGCATGGGTCTCTACACATCTTGCGATTTCTGTCGCCTTCGACACGACTCTCCGAGGAGACTGGCAGAACGATGCGGGCAGAACGATGGAAGAAAGTAACGGCTGCGAACGTTCGTCTTCATCATTCTGCCCCCATCGTTCTGCCAGTCCTGATTTGACGGTGACGGAAGCCGATTCCTGGCGATTCAATGGGTTGTTCTGAGTTGTGTCGATACCAATGGGCTTTGCGGGGAGAGGGGTCGAGGGTGAGGGGTTCTTGATGACGCAGCGCGAACGGTTGGCAATGACCGGCACGAACAGGTGTAAAGTTGGAAACGAAACCGCAGAAGAGAGACGCGGCTTTTATTCGCAGCACGAACGGCGGACAACGCTGAAACTCTCGTGGGCATAGAGTCTGGGCAGGCTGACGCGGGAAGTCGCGACCTGACAATCAGCGAAAGCTTTCAGTTCCTGCCACAACTGCCGATTCAGGACGCGAGCGAATCGTCTCGCCTCGAAGAAACGACCGACGGCGTGTGAGACGAATCGGGCTTCGACCCTCTCGCCTCCGACGTTGGTCATCCGTTCCCCGGTCACGTAGAGTTCGCGTCGCACGGTGGGGCGTCGGTGCGAACCAGTCGGGTGGGATGATCGAGGGGAGCCGGGTCATGGACAATAAGGCTGACTACAAGGCGTTTGTCTCGTCCACGTTTGTCGATCTGAAGGAGCATCGGGCTCATGTGATTAGCGAACTGCGGAAGGCGGGGTTCTTCGTCGATCCGATGGAGGAGTGGACCAGTGACGCGCAGCAGCCGAAGGTGCTGTCGACGAACCGGCTCGACGGGTGCCGGCTGTGCATCCTCCTCGTCGCCCGGCGGCGCGGGCATGTTCCCGCCGGGGACACGCTCAGCATCACTCAGCAGGAGGTGGCCGAGGCGCAGCGGAAGGGGATCGACGTGTTGACGTTCCTGCTGGACGACGGTCTCCCGGAGGCCGACTGGCCGTGGGACGTGGCCGACCGATCCGCCGTGGAGGCCTGGCATAAAGACCTCCGCGAGCATTCGGTCATCAGCCCGTTCACGAAGGACCCGAAGTCCGTCGCTCTCAGCCCGGCCCTGACGCGGTGGGTGAAGGCCAAGGGGGCGCAAGTCGCGCTCGACCTGTATCTGAAGCTGGTGGAGCAGGAGCACGGAACGATCCAGTTCGTCGGCCTGCCACAACTCAAGGACACCCCGAACGCCCCGATCCATCGGCTGTACGTGGAGCCGGCATTGGCCAAGCAACAGGTCTCGCCCGACACCGATCCCAAAGAGTGGCCGGAGACCACACCCGTGCTCGATGTCATGGCGAAGGAGCGGAAGCTCGTCGTGCTGGGCGATCCGGGGAGTGGCAAGAGCACGTTGGTGAGTTGGATCACATGGCAACTGGCCCACCATCATCACAATGGCTTCAGCCCGTGGACCGAGCAGCTTGGTCCGCTGATCCCGCTGCCGTTCATCCTGCGGAATCTCGGCATCGGCCAGGGAGTCACATGGGACACACTGTTGCGAGCATTCCTCGATCAACCGATCGCCAAACTGCTGGACATGGCCGACCTACAGAAGATTCTGGATGAAGGTCGCGCGATCATCATGCTCGACGGCTTGGATGAGATCGGCAACCCTGCTGTTCGCCATGATCTCCGCGATGCCGTGTGGGAGGCTTTCGATAACTATCCGAAATGCCGCTGGCTCCTCACGTCGCGCATCGTGGGGTATTCGGAAGTGGGATTTGATTCCCAACAAGTTCAAGCTCTCTACTGGGGCGATTTTGGGGAGTTTGTCACGAATACAGCGCATCGTGCCAAATTGCGTTACGTTGCCCCCTTTGACGACGCTCATGTCGAACGATTTGCCGACAACTGGTTCATGCTGCGTGAGGATGCCGAATGGAAGCGGCAGCAGATGTCGAGGGAGTTGGTCGAGGCGGTGCGGGGGCATGATTCGACGACAAAGTTGGGGCGGATTCCGAACCTGTTGACGATGATGGCGTTGATCTATCGCGTCCGGGCGCGGCTACCGAATGGGCGGGCACTCCTCTACAGCGAGATCGCTCAGGCGTATCTGGAGACGATCGATTACCAGCGGAAGATTTTTGTTCGGAGTGAATCGCTGGCGGAGAAGAAGCGGTGGCTCGCACGGGTCGGATTCGAGATGCAGCGCGGGCGTTCGGCGGAGGAAGCGAAACGTGATCCGAACAAGCCCGGCGAACGCAAAGAGATCCTCGCCACGGGGGCGCAGGTTCGCCAGTGGGTCGCGGCGGCGATGGCCGAATCGGGCAAGGAGGGGAGCGACGACGATGCGGCCGGGTTCGTGGACTACCTGGCCAAACGGAGCGGTCTGTTGTTGCCGCGCGGTCAGGATCAGTTCGCGTTTCTCCACCTGTCGTTTCAGGAGTTCTTCGCCGCCTCGTTCCTCGCGCAGAAGATCGTGACACCCGCCTGGCTGATGGGAGACGCGCGGAAGATTCCCGAGGGGGCGCGGAAGCCGGACCTCGAACGCTGTGCGAACGATTCGGTCTGGCGCGAGACGCTAGTCTTCCTCATCGAACTGCTGGCGGCGGAGCAGCAGGATTGGCTCCCGGTCGCCCGCAATTGCCTCTTCGGCGAGGACTTGTCCGCCGTCGTCCTCTCCCCGGATGACACCGTTGAACCAAGCAAACCTGTCAAGAATCAGAACCGCGTGGCCCTGCTGGCTCGGTTGGCGATTGATCCGCAAGCGGGATTCGACCCACCGGAGAAAGAGCGGGCGATCCAAGCCTCCTGCCGTTGGGAAATGGCGGTCCAGAAACGGCGAGAAGGAAACGTGTGGGCACACGACAATCTCGTGGCTCGTACACTGTTGACGGCAGACAAGGACGAACGGCGGAAGATATCCGACGTGCTAATGGCAGCCGCGCATGAGTTGAGAATTACGGAGATCAACCTGACCAACACGCAGATCTCGGACATCTCGGCCCTGAAAGGGCTGACCGCCTTGACGACGTTGTACCTGAACCGCACGCAGGTTTCAGATATCTCGTCCCTGCGGGGGCTGACCGCCTTGACGAGGTTGAGTCTGGTCGACACGCAAGTCTCGGATGTCTCGGTCTTGCGGGGGTTGACCGCGTTGAATTATTTGGACCTGAGAAGTACACCGGTCTCGGACGTTTCGGCCCTGCAGGGGCTGACCACGTTGACGATGTTGGACTTGGGACACACGTCGGTCTCGGACGTTTCGGCCCTGCAGGGGCTGACCTCATTGAAGGGGTTGGGCCTGATGTACACTCCGGTCTCGGACATCTCGGCCTTGAAGGGGCTGACCGCGTTGGAGACGTTGTTCCTGAAACACACGCAGGTTTCGGACGTCTCGGCTCTGAAGGGGCTGACCGCGTTGACAGATTTGTACCTAAGCGGCACGCAGGTCAAAGACGTTTCGTCGTTGGAGGGGCCGACGATTCACCTATGAGGGTTGGCGGGATGCGGTTGCCGGTCGTCATCTGGACCGCTGGGTGGCTCCGGTTACCGCTTCGGCTACCGGGGTGGCGAAGTCAGAAGAGGTCATTGGATGAAGGGCAGCGCGCCGTGGATCATCCTCTTGTGCCTGTGGCACACCGGTAGCCGAAACGGCAACCTGTGCCACCCAGCGTTCGCCCCAAGTGTCTCGTCGGTAGAGCGACGAGACTACGGTAGTCCCGTTGCTCTACCGATGGGACGGGGGTCCGCCTGAGCCACGAATGGTCTCACTCTTCTCCGTGTCCTCTGTGCCTCTGTGGTGAGAATTGTTTTTGAAACACAGAGGCACAGAGGACACCGAGAAGACATCACCGGCGGCGGGGTGGCGGAGTGGGTGAGTGGGAAGTACTGAGTGCTGAGTACTCAGTGAGACGACCACCGCGTGATAGCTTTGCGCCTCTTTGCAATTCTTCAGGGCGTCGGCATACTGAGGCCCACGTTGGGTTGGTCAAGCTGTTTCATTCTCAAGGAGATCGTCATGGATCGTTGCCCGGATTGTGATTCGATGAATGGTGAGG
Source organism: Schlesneria sp. (assembly GCA_031412755.1). Classification (GTDB taxonomy): domain Bacteria; phylum Planctomycetota; class Planctomycetia; order Planctomycetales; family Planctomycetaceae; genus Schlesneria. The sequence goes on from JANODP010000251.1 coordinate 10,275, forward strand.
CGATGTCTCGTCGCCGGTTCGTGCAGGCGGCTGGAGTGGCGGCGGCGGCGGTGACGGTGCTGCCGGGGGTGGCTCGGGCGGCGGAGGAGGCCAAGCCGGTGCCCGAGACGCTGGTCAAGAAGCTGTTTGATTCGCTCGATGTCAAGCAAAAGGACGAGGTCTGCTTTGCCTGGGACTTCAAGGACGATCGCGGCGTGTTGCGGACGCACGTTTCCAACAACTGGCAGATCACCGACAAGACGCTGAACAGCGGGTTCTTCACCAAGGACCAGCAGGACCTGATCGAGGCGTTGTTCTGGGGGATGTACGTGCCCGACTGGCGCGATCGGATCAAGAAGCAGCTCATGGACGACGCCGAAGGTTACGGCAAGCACCAGTCGATCGCGATCTTTGGGACACCGGGCAGCAACCAGTTTGAGTTTGTGATGACGGGGCGGCACCTCACCATTCGCTGCGACGGGAACACCACCGAGCACGTGGCGTTTGGCGGTCCGATCTTTTACGGCCATGCCGCCCAGGCCGATGGCCTCCAGGAGAAGGCCGGTCATCCCGAGAATGTCTACTGGCATCAGGCCCAGTTGGCGAACGGGCTGTTCAAGATGCTCGACGGCAAGCAGCGCGAGACGGCGTTGATTGCGAAGGCTCCCGCCGAGAGCAAGGTTCACTTTGGCGGCCCCGACGGTCGGCCGCAGGGGATCGCGGTGGGCGACCTGTCGTCGGATCAGAAGGCTCACGCGCAGAAGGTGCTCGACGCGCTGCTCGCGCCGTATCGCGCGTCGGACAAGGACGAGGTGCGGAAGTGTCTGACGGCGCAGGGTGGCCTCGACAAGTGCCGGCTCGCGTTCTATGCGGCCGACGCGGTGGGCAACAAGGATCTGGGCGACGATGGCGAGTGGGACAACTGGCGGCTCGAGGGTCCGTCGTTCGTCTGGCACTACCGCGGCATGCCGCACGTCCACGTGTGGGTCAACATCGCCGATGATCCGTCGGTGAAGATCACGACGCGCGGCTGACAGCCCGCTGAAACAGGTGTGCCACGGCTGTGTCAGCCGTGGGAACGGGTTGCATGTCTTGCGAAAGACACACGGCTGACACAGCCGTGGCACACGATCATTCCCGTTTCAACGGGTGGCTAGAGTCTCATCACGCGGCCCGACTGTTCTCGAACGGTCGGGCCGCGTTCGTTGATGCGGCCGTCGAGTGCAAGTCGCTCACTCATGGGGTCTGCAATCGGTCCTCATCGGGCTCGCGCATGCACGACGGCGCGCGATCTCATCTGTCACTCTCGATGAGGATGAAGCAATCGCGGCGCGACGAGTCAAGTGAACGAATGGAATTCGTCTCGTGTCATTGTGTCCCTTGTCGCGTGTTTGCTCTTGGCAATCACAGATGACTCGCGCACAATTCGCCCCGCTCGAACGAGACGCTTCACAGCGGACCATCCGAGCAACGCAGCGCTCCCCTCCGAACCTGACTCTTGAGGACATCGCAAGAGTGAATCCTACATCCGCCTCGCAAGACGTTCGTCGATCTGCCGCACTCGTTCCGCAGGTCAATCTCCTGCATGGCCAACAGACGACGACCGGTGACGCGACGACAAGTGTTCTCGCGGCGAAGATCAAGCTCTCCCTCAGTCAACTCACCACGATGCGGTGGTCGCTGCCGGAAGAGTTGCTGCAACTGAAGGCACTCGGCTACGACGGCATCGGGCTGTGGCGACCGAAGGTGTCCGAGTTCGGCGAGGAGGCGGTGGCAGACGCCATTCGTGAAGCGGCGGTCGGCGTGTCGTCGTTGTCGTTCGCCGGCGGCTTCACCGGCCGCAACGGGTTCAGCTTCCAGGACGCCCTGGCCGATGCGCGCGACGCGGTTTGCGAGGCCGAACTGCTCGGTGCCGACAACCTGATCGTGGTGGGTGGTGCCCGCAACCATCACACGATCCGCCACAGTCGGCGGCTGGTGACGGATGCGCTGCGCGAGTTGGCGGAGTTTGCCATGCTGCGCGGCGTGCGGCTGTCGCTGCTGCCGATGCACAACTTCTTCGCGCCGACGTGGACGTACCTGCACACGCTGGACGAGACGCTCGAACTGCTCGACAACGTCAACCATCCCTCGGCGGGGCTGGCGTTCGACACGTATCACCTGTGGCGCGAGCCCCGGTTGCTGGAACGGATTCCCGAATTGGTGCCGCTGACGGGCGTGGTGCAGGTCAGCGATTCGCGCCGCGCTCCGCAGACCGACTCGGACCGCTGCTTCCCCGGTGAGGGGCGCATCCCGCTGACGGAAATCGTGAGCGCCTTCCGGCAGGCCGGTTACGGGGGCTACTTCGACGTGCAGGTCTGGTCTGATGAAGGCTGGGCCACAACGACGGCGGAGATGGTCCGGCTCTGCCGGGATTCGGCGCAGCACTTCGCACATCCCATGGAGACTTTGGTGTCCGCCCTGCCCCTGGTCGAGTGAGGTGCACCGGGCCGGAGCCACGAAAAACGGGTGCAGTCGTTATTTGGTGGTCGCTGTTTCTTGTCCCCTCTCCCGCCCGTCTTCGGGGGGAGAGGGTTAGGG
>JANODP010000252.1:0-3289 GCA_031412755.1 Schlesneria sp.
ACCATTTCCACGACATCCTGGTGACCGACTTCGTGCGCGGACTGGGCCTGCTCGAGCTGAAGGCTCCCAAGCGGCCGATGCTCGCCCGACCCAGGGGGGCCGACACCAAGTTCAAGCTGAAGCCCGACGAACCGATCACCAACGCCCGTCTCTTCGCCCGCATCAACGCCATGCTGGATGAGACGATGGTCGTCGTGACCGATGTCGGCGATTGCCTGTTCGCCGCGGCCGACCTGACGATCTACAAGAAGACCGAATTCATCAGCCCCGCGTACTACACGTCGATGGGTTTCGCCATCCCCGCGTCGATCGGAGTCGATGTCGCGGCCCCCGACCGCCGGCCAATCGTCCTCGTCGGCGACGGAGCCTTCCAGATGACCTGCATGGAGCTGTCGACGGCGGTCCGCCACGGCTTCAATCCGATCGTGATCGTCCTCAACAACAAGGGCTACACGACCGAGCGGTTCCTGCAGGACGGCCCGTTCAACGACATCCTCAACTGGAACTACCACCGCCTGCCCGACCTCCTCGGCGGCGGCTGGGGGTTCGAGGTCCACACCGAAGGGGACTTGGACCAGGCTCTCAACGCGGCTCTCGCCCACAAGGACGCCTTCAGCATTCTGAACGTCCACCTCAAACCGGACGACATCAGCCCGGCCCTCAAACGCCTGGCCGAAAGCTTGTCGAAGCGGCTGTAAAGCCGACAGGCGGGGCGTGTCGCGACATGTCTGCATCGCCAAATCACACGGTGGCTGGGATTCTCCGAGGTGGATCGACAACGATTACTTGCCAATCGTCGTCGATGTCGCGATACCATTCCCTGTCATTCCTGACCGACGTGTCACTCGATGGGCGATCAGTGGGAGATTTGAACCATGACTCAATCTGTGCTCGATGCGGCGTTGGCGTTGCCGTCGGAGGAACGGGCCGAACTGGCCGAACGACTGTGGGAGAGTCTGCCCGAGGGAAAACTCGACCCGTCGTTTGCCGAACAACTCGCCCGGGAGATCGGCTCGCGCCGTGAGCGATTTCAGCGGGGCGAAAGCCAGCTTCACGAGTGGAGCACTGTGCGGGACGAGTTGAATGCGATCGTTGACCGGGCGGCTCAAGCATGATCGTTCGACTCGATGACGCCGCACGCGACGATCTTCGGGAAGCCACCGCCTGGTACGCGGCTCGCGACCCGCAGGCTGCACGCCGATTTGTCGCCGCCATCGACGATGCCCTGGAGCGAATTGCAGACTCTCCGTCGGGGCCTCCGTTGTTGGAGACATGGATCGGTGACGAGAACATCCGACGGGTGATTCTGCGACCATTTCCCTACGTCATTGTTTACGAAACGTTTCCGGAAGAAGTCGTTGTGTGGTGCGTGACACACACCAGCCGTCGTCCTCATCACTGGCGACACCGCCGCGATCCCTGATCCGCAGCGACGTGCTTCGTTGTGGATCTCTACGATCCGGAATTCGCTCAACGTTTCCGCTTCAGCACGAGGAAGTAACCGTCGGTTTCGACGGGGAGCAATTCCCATTGGTCGGGATGGTCGCGGAACTCGGGGACCTCGGCGGCTGACTGGATCTGGCTGTATCGGTGGTTGGTGTCGATCACCAGAAAGTCGGTGTCGTCCGGCACGCCGGTCTTGTTGTCCGCCACCTTGCGGGCGTAGCCGCTGTAGTCGTAAGACCGCTCGTGGTGCGTGAAGCGGGGATGGACGAAGTCGGTCGAGGCGACGCGGCTGTCGCGCGGGATCAGCGGCAGGACGCGGGCAAACAGTTCGCCGCGGCGGCTCGGCCCATACAGCGTCTGCCAATACCAACTCGATCCCGCATCCCAAAACGACAGGCCGAGCGGGCTGAGGCTGAGAAACAGTCCCGTACACAAGGCACTCGACCAGACCAGATGCCGCACCACGACAGCGGCCCCGTCCTCGGGTGCCACTGGCTCGGGTGCCACTGGCGGCAGCTTTGGGCCGCCCGTGTCTTCGGCACCGCGATTGGAAAAAACGCCCTTGCCACCGGTCATCGATGCAGAACACTGGCGGCCCAAAACCGCCGCCAGTGGCACCCGGCGACGGAGCAGCCACCGTGTCAGCGTGATGGCTCGCGGCAACCCGCCCGCCAGGGCCCAGCAGACGATCGCGACGAGCGGAGCATGAAACTGATGTCGCGGGTCTTTGGCCAACTCGTTCAAACAGAGAATGCCAAACAACGGCAGGCCGACCGCCAGACGAGACGGCGAGCAGAGCGGCACCAGGGCCAGCGGCGCGAGCAGCATCAGGGCATAGAGTAACGTCGAGGTGGACCAGAGCTCACCGAACAGTAAGCCCGGCTGGGTGACCATCGTCCGGACGATCTGTTCGGGCGTCTCCCCAAACTTGGCGAAGTACCGCGCGTAATGGACCTCGGCCCCCGACCGGAACCACGGCATCACCACGCGCGTCGCCAGCCACAGGTAGCCGACGCTGAAGAGACTCAGGCCGAATCCCGCTCCGACCTCTGTTCTTCTCTCGCGGACCGTCAACTGCCGATCGCCAACCGCTCGCCCCGCGATCCACAGCCCGAGCGGACCGAACACGATCGCATAGTCCTCCTTCACCGTCAGCGTCATCGCCAGGCCAACCAGCGTCCCGACGAGATGCCTGCGTTCCAGTTGATCCAGCGTCAGCAACAGCAGCGGAATCCCAAACGCCTCGGGCCGGAACGTCTTCAGGTCGATTTCAATGTCGAGGAACTGCATCGGCGTGTAGAGCAGGTACGCCACCGCCGCCGCCAGTGCGATCCGATCCGATCCGGTATGACGCCGCGTCATCCAGAACACGGGAAACGCACCGAGGGCCAGCGCGGTCGACTCGCACAATTCCAACAGCAGGTGCGACGGCCAAACGGCATACAGCGGCAACAGAAACAAATGCACCAACTGGATGTGCTCGCCGAAGAACAACCCCTGATCGAGGTAGCTGCGAAAGCCCTTCCCGTGGAGCACGTTCCACAAGTGCTCCTCGTACATCACCGAATCGCCGTGCGGCACCAACAGGTTGAAGTACAACCGCCAGTTCATCGTCGTGAAGACGAGCACGTACAACCCACACGCGAACCACAGCCAGTGAGAAGGTCGAGAGACGAGAGTCGAGAGACGAGAGCCAGAGGAAGAGGCTGTCGAGGGTTCGCTTTGACTGCTGGCTCTCGTCTCTCGACTCTCGTCTCTCGACCTTCTCACTGGCTGTGGTTCGCGTGAGGGTTGTACGTGCTCGTCTTCACGACGATGAACTGGCGGTTGTACTTCAACCTGT
>JANODP010000253.1:0-15439 GCA_031412755.1 Schlesneria sp.
TGCAGGCTCTGTGGGCACGGTCTCTCGACCCCCGCCGCTTGTCGGCTCCAAGGCGTCTCGCACGCCATTACGCCCCGCAGAGCCTGCGCTTTCCATCCCAAACTCGCGCAGCGAATGGTCTGAGGCGAAGCCCTCGCTGGAGTCTTCGGAGAAGCAGTGCCTGTAGAGGGGAGCGATCTCGCGAAGAACACGGCTTCTCCGAAGACTCCGAAGCAGTGGCACATCCAACATGTCGGCACTCGCAATCAAGCAGGGCCACCCTGCCCTGAGCCAGGAGGCCGACACACAACGGGTGTTATTGCTTGCGTTGCAACTGATACCAAGGCCCGGTGAGTGTCTTGGCCGGTTGAAACTGCAGATCATAGCTCGCAGACCTCGCACTTATGGCTGGAAATACGTCCTTCTCCAAACGATCGAGAACCAATCTACTTGGCTCATCCTCCGCTTTGACGCCTCGGAAAAAGTCTTCGTATTTTAGATACACTAGCAATCGACTTCGTTCAGGTAACTTCTCGGTATAATTCGCAAAACTCATGCGCTCCGTTCCAGGGATAACGACAGAAATCTGCTGTTTTTCGGGGGCCAGATTTGGATACTCAAATCCATAAGGATAGACGAGAAGTTTAAACTTGGTTGCGATTGGTGGGGGCAGTTCAAATTGAAAGCTCCCGTCGGGCTTGGTCGCCGTAGTTCGGGTCGATACCGCACCGCTGGTTGACTTCAACCACACTTCGACTTGGTCCGCTGGCTTTCCGTTCTCGAAACGAACAAAGCCGCCAATCACAAACGGCCCCTCTGCTTGAGGTGACGCAGCCCTAGAAAAAATGATCACCGACACGAAGGCGATTGCACCGACACACAGAACGGACCGCAGTCTGCTGATTTTCATGATAGACATCCTCCTTACGAACTACCTCGGGGTGAACTTCACTTGGGCCTCTAACTTTTCTACGGAAGCATTTGTCACAGCGAATGCGATTCGAATTCGAGTCCTTGGCTTCCAATTCCCACGTCTGGCAACCTTCGGACCTTGCCCGTCGTCGATCCAGTGGATGCTTTCGGGCTCAGTCATTTCGTGCGATTGTGTGAAGGCCCAAGAGCGAACGATGCTTGGCGAGCCATCTTGGGATGACACCGAAAGAGCAATTTCCGACGTGACAAACGGTGTTTCCACATCGACGAAGAAATCTTCCGAGTTCTGCGGGAGCCCTTGGCGAAAGCCTCTCACAAAAGAGGAGGCGCGTTGCCCCGTTGGAGGGAAATCGCCGATAGTACTTGTGGCTCTCGAGAACGATTGTGTTCGCGTTTGCAAGGGGAACCAATGGCGATACATTCCCCAACTGCCAAACCACAAGACGGTGAGGGCAACCGCGATAGCGACCACTTTCAATGAAAGCCGAACCAGCGGCCAAAAGATACGCCAGCGACGAGCCGATGACTTTTCAAGCGCAGGTTGGAGTTGATCTTCCGTGATTGTCTTGCCGGTCGGCAACCAATCTATTTTTGTTACGGAACAGATTGGTAAACCGATAGACTTAACCCATTGATTTCGGGCGAGTTCCCAACCATGCCAAATCAGGGCGTGAATCTCCTCATCGCGAAATGTGTCTAAGTCTGTTCTAATTCGACAGACGAGTTTCTGGATGTCCACATTCAGGTTTTCAGGCAGCGCCGGATCGATGAAGTCGCCAATATTGATCGTTAATATCTTGCAGTTCCTTGTGTCAGGCGTATCTGGACGCTTGGTTTTGAACCAACGCATGTCCGCGTCAGCAAGCCGGTAAAACTGGACATCGCTTGCCCGCACTAATCGGTCCGTGAACCACATAAATGATGACTCAGACGCTGGCGCTCCCCGGAATGGCTGCCCCGCATCGCTCACAATAAACAGCTCACTCGCAGTCTTCGAAACAGGACTCGTAAGATGTTCGACAAGTCTTATTCCGAGGTTGTCATATACGCCCCCGTCTCCTACTGTCAGATTCCTTGTATTACCTGGTGAATAATCGTTCGGCGGAATCAAATGTGGTGGGAACATGGGAGGAAACGCAGAGGAACATGCCACCGCACGCCACAGACCAAAGTGTTTACTAACTTTGTCTGGCTCTTCTACTTGCTTGAGTGTGCCGTCTTTCTGCGATTCATATTGAGTGACTCCGTTGCGTGAGAACGCAACAAGGCAACCCGTTGCGAAGTTGGTACCCAGAATGTGAAACTCTGGCGAGTTAACGACATCCTCCAACTTGGAGTCGGCTTGGTCATCGCTAAGCCCTTTGACATAGCAGTTGTGAAGCTGAGTGAACCGTCTATTTGGATTAAGAGGGCAAAAGTCGATGCGTTCGCGAATGCCGTACTGCGCGGCTCCTTTAATGAGCTTCTCTGCCGTGCGTGTGAACAGTCCATCGCTACCGTCTCGGTAATCAGTCCAATGCTTTATGAAGTGCGCTGCGGCGATGCTGCCCCCCGAGACTGAACAAATCGTCGATACGCGATGCAAATGTCCAACCTGCTTAAGGAATCTCAACACTCCCAAATGAAACAGCGTGGCACGCAACCCGCCGCCTGAGAGTGCCAAATGAATCTTGAAGTCATTTTGATTGAACACGCTAGGCAGTGTCGTGTGCTCACTTTCATAGTTGCCCTGTACCGTGTCTCCCACTGCTTCGTTTGCCACATTCAAACTTTCTTTTGTCATATACTGCCAGGCCGTTGTCGTGAAACGAAATACACTGATGATCGACTCGTCATCTAAATCAACGGTATTGTCACAAGACGTGCAATCAACTTCCTCTCCACGTTCCATTGCCTGCTTGTAGACACCAGCGGGAATTAGCGTGTGGCAATGCTGACATCTCAGCATTTCTTCTGTTTTCAGCAGCCCTCGTTCCGCCAACAAATCAAGGATGTCTGCCAATTGTTCGACAGCAATATCAACAAACGGCGACAGATCAGAGGGTACGATCAGGACATCGCGATTGAATGACTTCAATCGCTGGTCAATGCGTTCAATCTCGGCTCGTACTCTAGGGTTCTCATTGGCTAAGCTCTCGCAGGCGGGAAAGAACATGGCGCATCTCTTTTTCGGTGACATTTGTAGTTGACCGAGTTCTCAGGCTCACGCGTTTCTTGTCACCGAGAATTACGACATGAATCTCGCGTTCCAACTCCGTTGCACTTCCATCACCATCCTCAGTGGGAAGCCAGTAGAAATTCCCGCTATGGCCGACACCGTCCTTTCGTATCCGGTCAAGTGAATCATCAATCACATCTTCGCCGAGAACGGAAGTTGTAGTCGCTTGACTGCGAGCCGCGAGTCGCCTTCCAGCAATAGTGCGATATTCAATTCCATGCGACCGCACCTCGCCTTCGTCGTTCTTTTCGCTCTCGTGAAGTGCAGCGATCGCTTTTGAGACATCCACCAGATGGAAGTCCTTGAGAGTGAACCATGATTTGATTAGTGCGAAGAACGCGTCGCGAACAGTCTCGTATTTGCTTCCACGTGGAAGTTCGGTGATTTGGATCATGGCTGTGTTTGCAACAAAATCCCACTCAAGTGACACGAGTCCCCGGGCTACCTGACGCACAAACGCTCGGTATTCAATTGACTCAGCACTTCCATTCTCGTTGTTGAAGGGAATGTCTCCGTCAGATCCAGCGGAATTGCGTGGCTTCTTTAGAATTGCATTTCGGCTCTGCAAGATCGTGTTCACGGTCTCGTCATCTAGGTCGAGCTCCTCGTGATGCTCTGTGTACTCGCGTCTCTGCACTGCTGTGATTCGTAGTCGCTCAGGTGAATAGTAGATTGATGTCAGCGTCAGCTTCTCGGGCAAAACGAGTGGAATCTGTGCGTTGAGAAGTTCAAGTACTCCATGCTCATCTAGGTGTTTCTCAACGGTTTCCTTTTTGCGCCACAATTTCGGTGCGAGTGGCGGTGCTGCGTACAGAAAAACATGAAAGCGCCACCAAGGAAGGATGCGATCAAGTTCAAGGAGCAAGGAGTCCACGGGGACCGCACCCGATTTGAGCCCGTCCTTGATTCGTTCAACCAACTCTTCTTTGTTGCCAGAATGCGCGAGTTCGAGCGATCTCAAAAAGTCCCGCTTTTGATCGTTGGTTAACTTCTCGCATGTTTCGATGAGGTACTTGGATTCTTCGTCGGTCAATGCATTCGCAATTTTGGACTTTTTCCGCTGGACTGTGCTCATCGGGTGGCTCCGAATTTTAGATTTGTGGTCGGCGCTACGTCGCGACATGTGTGACGTGGTTGCCTTCCGGGCCATCGCCCTGGGCGTTGTGACCGAGCGTTACGGCTGTCGAGCCGTTGGTGGAACGAAGAGGTCGTTGATCGGGCAGCGGAAGCCGGGGATGACGGCTTCTCCGTCGAGGTCGTCTTTCGAGGTGAGGATGATGCCGCTGTCGGGTCGGTAGATGTGGGCGCGGCGCGTGGTGGGGTCGATGACCCAGACCAGCCGGACGCCCGCGTCGAGGTACTCGCTGACCTTGACCATGACATCCTCGAACAGTTCGTTGGGCGAGATGACTTCCACCGCCAGATCCGGCGCGAACGTGGCGAACCCCTCGGGTTCGTCCGCGGCAGTAAGCCGTTTGCCATCGACGAACGACACGTCGGGCTTGCGAACCTTGTCGCCGTCGTCAGCAAAGCAACGATATCCGGCGTCGGGGCCAAGAACCCAACCGAGGTGATGTTGGTCGCAGTAATTCGCCAGCAAGACATGGATGCGACTGCCAATCCGACTCGATTTGAAACCCATTTCTCGCTCCACCAATTGGCCATCGACCAACTCATAACTTTCGCCATCGGGCATGGCCAGCAAGTCATCGGGCGTGTACTTCTGGTCGTTCAGCACGGTGCTCATGGTGGCTCCATTTCGACCGGACGGATGAGAGAGAACGTCGGCACAAGAACGCGGCCAACTCGGCCTTGAGACGGCACGAGTCTAATCTGAACCGGGACTCGGGGAAAGACGCGGGAGCGGCAAGATTCTCGTTGCCAAACGCAGCAGCCCGGCATCGGAGTGATGCCGGGCTGCTGTGAGCTGAAACCCGAAGACCCCCTCACCCTAACCCTCTCCCCCGAAGACGGGGGCGAGGGGACAGGAGGTGGAGCAGGGACTGGTTACGGCAGGACGACCGTGCGCAGGTCTTGCGAGGTGGGGGACGACTGCACGACCACGACGGCGTGATCGTTGTTGAGGCGGTCGAGTTGGATGACGCCGTCGAGTTCCTTGATCGTCTCGTAGGTCTGACCGGCGACGCCGCCACCCGTCACCGGGGTCGTGAGACCTGGGTTGGTGGCGATGTTTTCCGTGCTGATCTTCATCACGCCGCGGGCGCTGTTTGACATCAACAGGAAATCCTTGCCGTCCTTCTTGTAGACGATCATGTCGAGCGGGCGGTTGCGGTTGCCGAGTTCGGCGACGGTCGTTCCCTTGGACTTCTCGCCCGGCTTGAAGCTGCTGACGGGGAACTTCACGAGCGGCGTGCAGGTGAAGCCGGCGAGCAGGCTCGGTTCGCCGTTGATGTTCAGCGGGATGAAGGTGCGGATCGTGGCGGCGTCCTCGGTTTTGCCGTGGGCGGCGTGATAGATCTCGACGTTGCTGCCGACATTGGCTTCGTTGAAGGGGAAGGGGATCTCGCGCACATTCGAGGAAGCCTGGCCACTCGCCTTGCCCGAGATGAAGACCTTGCCATCGACATAGGCAAGGTCGGTGATCGCCTCATCGCGCGGGTTCGATTTCTGCCCATTGCGGCCGACCACTTCCTTGTCCTCGGGAGCATTCGGCAGAGTCACCTTTTGGAACGGAACCTTGGCGAGCGAGACCTGGCTCAGCTTGCCATCGGCTTCGACTCGCACGAGGGCCGGCTTGGACTCGGCGGTGACCGACAGATAGACGTTGCCGCTGATCGGGTTCACGGCCAGATCGTTGATCGTGGCGGAACCGGCCTTGAGCAGTTCGGCCACCTTGGCGTTGAGCCCGGTCACGTTGAGGTTGACCTTGGCGGGATCGCCCTTCGTGTCACCGGTGCCGATCGCGAAGATCGTCGCCGACTTGGTATCGCCGACAAACAGAATGCCATCCGGCCCGAATGCAAGCGGCCCGGCAGACTGCACTCCGGGAGCACCCTCCTTCAAACCCCATTCGACGGCGCTGGCCGCCGCCCCCGACAACAATGCACAAACGGTGGCACAGAACAAGACACGGTGAACTCGCATGCTGGACTCCTTGCTGACTGGACTGGTCGATTCATTTTCCCGGGGCATGGTCGCCTGCCGAACACACGCGGAGGGAACCCACTCGGAACGCGGACAGTATGCGAACCGCCGCGTCGTCCGAAAACCGAGTCAACCTGAAAAAAGTCGCCCGGACGGAGGGGCGGCGATTTTCCCGTAGCACCTGTTGCCGGCTGGCGCGCCTTTCGCGGCGGCACACTCGGGCGGCACGGGCCACGGAGAGACCTTGCCTCGCCCGGCAAAAGCGAGACTTCCCGCCGGGACTGGTGTTCATTGTCCCCAACCGTTCGGTGGGAGCCGCTTGAGCTGGCCCATTCTCGACCCTTTCTGGAAAGTCCATGCGATGCCTCAATCATCAGGAGTTCGGTCGTCGCTGCCAGCCGTGGCAGCCTGGATAGTGGCCGCCGGTGTTGTGCTCACTGCGAACTTACAGACGGCACTGGCTCAGGGGCCTCAGGCCGACGCCGATGCCATGTTTCGGCAGCTCGATACCAACAAGGATGGCAAGCTGACAAAGGCCGAAGTGGGGCCGAATGCCAAGGGATTGATTGACCAGATCTTCAAGATGGCCGAGAAGCCCGACAACGGCTCCCTCACGCGAGAAGAATTCCAGACGGTCTTCGACAAGCATCGGGCCAATGGCGGAGGCGGAACACCGCCGCGCGATCCCGCCGGGTCTCCGCCGCCGCCGCGCGCCAACGACGGCAGCTTTCCTCCGATCCTGCGGCTGCTGGATGGAAACAACGATCAGCGGCTGACGCGAGCGGAACTGAGCCGACTCACGCAACTGTTCGATCGGCTCGATACGAACAAGGACGGCGCTTTGGATGTCGCAGAAATCCAAGCCGCCGGATCGGCCGAGAGCGGCGCGGCGGCCGGAACAGGTGCGACTCGACCGGGCGGCGGATCGTCCAACAACACCGGGTCGTCCAACAACACAACGCCATCGAGCACCACACCCCGCAGTTCGACAGAGCGATCCTCGTCGGGAACATCCAACTCCACGGCGGGGCGAGGCGATACGAATGCCTCGCGCCTGGCGGGTGTCTGGAAGGGCTGGATCGTTCACGGACGAGGTGAGAATCCCAATGAGGGTGAGATGGAGATCGAACTGACGGTCGAAGGGAATCGCATGACCGGACGCGAACTGGGGACCAGACGCGGTCCGCCCGAGGGACTCGGTTCCGGGACGTTCACCATGACCGGCAACGGCAAGACGGGGAACATCGACACCGACGGCACGAGCGGTTCGCAGGACGGTCGTCACTCGATGGGGATCTACGAACTCGAAGGGGACACGCTGAAGTGGTGTGTGACGCAACGCAACCGCGTCCGCCCGACAGCGATGGCCACCGACCGCGGCAACTACCTGCTGATCCTCCGCAAGCAGACTGTCTGCAACTGACGGGACCGTGCCCTCGGCCGAGCGCCGGGCACCCTATCGGTCGATGTTAGACATGTTGCGTGCGATTCATCCGTTGTCCAACGCGATGATTCCAATCGTTTGTCTTGCCGACTTACCACTGTCGCGGTCTGTTTTCATACCAGTCGGCCGATTGTGGACCAATCTCGTAAACAGGAACAACCTCAGTCTTCCAATCGATTGTTTTGGCTTTGAAACAAAAACGTGCAATACGACTTGCCCTTCTTGTCCTTCTCTTGCCACTTCAGGCTCATTCGAGGCAATGGCGGTCAAATTGGCCTGCCAATTGCTTGGTGTACGGTCGTACAAGGGTCTTGCGGTCAAGATTCGCCCCTCGACAACAGCAGGCTGGAGGGAATTCCGCGTCCCGTTTCTACCAGCCACTGATCCCCACCACAGCGTCCAACGCGCTCGAAAGCATCAAGGTAACTTCCATGTTGAATCTGAGTTCCTGGCTGAAAACGGTCAACCGTCGCCTGACTTCGCCGGCTACACAATCCCGCCGACATCGGCCAGACCGCCGGTTCTCGCCCGATCTCTGCATGGTGCAGTTGTTGGAGCCGCGGCTACTTTTGTCGGCCGTGACGAATACCAATGACTCCGGGGCCGGTTCGTTGCGGCAGGCGATTCTCGATTCGAATACCACGGGCGGCGTCGACACCATCAGCTTTGCGATTGCCGGCGCTGGAGTGCAGACGATTTCGTTGCTGAGTCAACTGCCGGATCTCACAGACGCGGTGATCATTGACGGGACGACGCAGGGAGTGAGCGCCACGCCGTTGATTGAGTTGGACGGGACGAGTGCCGGAGCGGGGGCCAACGGCCTGGTGATCACCGGTGGCGGAAGCACGGTGAAGGGATTGGCGATCAACCGCTTCACGGCGTCGGGCATCCGCATTCAGACACTGGGCGGCAACACGATCCAGGGCAATTTCATCGGCACGGACGCGGCGGGAACCGCCGACTTGGGCAACGGCCTGCACGGCGTGTACAACGTGAACACTCCCGGCAACCTGATCGGCGGCACGACAGCCGCGGCGCGCAACGTGATTTCGGGCAACGACCAGCATGGCGTGGTGATCCAGGGGGGCATCAGTTCGTCGAATGTCGTCCAGGGCAATTACATCGGCACGAACGCCGCCGGCACGGCGGCCCTGGGTAACACGCTCGGGGGAATCCTGGTTCAACACTCCCAGGCGAACACGATCGGCGGGACGACGGTCGCCGAGCGGAACATCGTCTCGGGCAACGGTGCGAACGGCGTCTATTTGTTCGGCAGCGGCACATCGAGCACCCTGCTGCGGGGCAATTACATCGGCACGGATGTCAACGGGACGGCGGACCTGGGCAACACCCTGAGTGGTGTGCAGGTCGACAACGGTGCGGCCACGAACACCATCGGCGGGACGACGGCCGGGGCGCGGAACATCATCTCCGGCAACGACCGGTTCGGGATCACGATTCAGGGAACCGCCGCCACGGGCAATTCCGTGGAGGGGAATCTGATCGGCACGAATGCGGCGGGAACGGGGGCGATCGGCAACACGTTCAGCGGGATCACGCTCTATGACGCCGGTTCCAACACGATTGGCGGCACGACGGCCTCAGCCCGGAACGTGATCTCGGGCAACCTGCAAAACGGCGTCTACCTCTCGCAAGCTGGTGCCGAGAGCAATCTGGTGCAGGGGAACTTCATCGGCACCGACATCAACGGGACCGCCGATCTCGGGAACACGTTCAACGGCGTGCTGTTCGATGCCCAAGCTTCTTCCAACACGATCGGTGGCACCATAGCGGGGGCGAGGAACGTCATCTCGGGGAACAATCAGAACGGCATCAGACTGGTGGGCCCCGGGGGACTGAGCGGCGGGCCCGCGAGCAATCTGATTCAGGGCAATTACATCGGCACGGACGTGAATGCGGTTGCCGATCTGGGGAATACGCAAAACGGCGTGCAAATCCTCCAGTCCAAGGAGAACACGGTCGGCGGCGCGGTGGCCGGTGCGGGGAATGTGATCTCCGGTAACGACCAGAACGGCGTGCAACTGTGGCTCGGCGACAATGCGCAGAATCTGGTGCAGGGGAACCGCATCGGGACGAACGCCGCCGGAACCGCGGCTCTGGCCAACAGTCTGAATGGTGTCCAGATTCTGAGTTCCAGCGGCAACACGATCGGCGGGACGGTCGTCGCAGCGCGCAACGTGATTTCCGGCAATGCCGAGTCCGGCGTGTTCATTGAAGGCGGTAAGAATATGGCGAATGTGGTGCGAGGCAATTTCATCGGTACCACAGCCACGGGCACCGCGGCCTTGGGGAACACCCAAAACGGTGTCAAAGTTTTGAACTCGACCGGCAACACGATCGGTGGAACGACGCCCTCGGCGCGGAACGTGATTTCAGGAAACAACCAGAATGGCATCTATCTGTTTGCTGGCGGATTTGTGGGGAACACGGTGCAGGGCAACTACATCGGCATCAACGCCGGCGGGACTGCCGATCTGGGCAACACGGAGAACGGCGTGTTGGTGGAGGGCTTCAGGAACCTGATTGGTGGGACGGCGGCCGGAGCGGGAAATGTGATCTCCGGCAATGATCGATTCGGTGTCGAAATCGGCGGTAGTAGCTCCAGCGAAAATACCGTGCAAGGCAATTACATTGGTACCAATCCTGAGGGAACGGGGGCCATCGGCAACAGCCTGAGCGGCGTGACGATCTACGACGGCAATAGCAACCTCATCGGCGGGAGCGTACTCATCGGCGGGACCGTAGTCGGTGCCGGGAATGTCATCTCAGGCAACTTGGAAAATGGCATCTTCCTCAACGGCAGCGGTGCGACAAATCGTGGCCATAATCTCGTGGAAGGGAATCGCATCGGGACGAATGCCGCCGGCACGGCCGACTTGGGGAACCTGCACAACGGCGTGCTCATCAGCGGGACATTCGGGGCCGTGGTCGGCGGCAATGTCGCCGCGGCGGGCAACCTGATTTCCGGCAACGACCAAAATGGTGTGTACCTGCTGGGTGTCACCACGCGAGAAACTGAAATTTCACGCAATCGAATCGGGACGGACGTGGCGGGACTGCCGCTCGGCAACACGTTGTCGGGGGTGCGGATTTCCAATGCGGTGTCCAACTACATTGGCGCTCTGTCGGTATCGAGCGGCGCGGGAAAAGCCAATATCATCGCCTACAACGGTGAGAATGGTGTCAGTGTGACCGGGGGCCTGAGTGCCAACAACCGGGTCCTGACCAACATCATGTTTCTGAATACGGGCCTGGGGATCGACCTGAACGACGACGGTGTCACCCCCAATGACATCGATGATCCGGACACCGGCGCCAACAAGCTGCAGAATTTCCCGGTCATCAGCAGCGCCGTACTGAGCGGGTCGAATCTGACCGTCACCTACACGATCCCCTCGATCTCACCCAATTCGACGTTCGGGATCCGCGTCGACTTCTACATCGCCGACTCGGCGGGCCAAGAGGGACAAAAGCTGCTGGCAGTGGGTGGTATCGCCACGCAGGGTACAACAGGGATGCACACCATGGCGGCGCAAGGCGCGGTGGTGGGGTCCAAGATCGTCCTCACGGCCACCGACAACCAAGGCAACACGTCCGAGTTTTCTGCGGCCGTCACAGTGACCTAGTCCGGATGATTCGTGGGGCTGTCGTCACGTCGGGTGCGCGGGCTCGCCGAGATAAAGCCGTAGGCCGACTTCGCCGAAGTCGGCGACGCGGATTTCGGCGGGCTCATACAAAGACACGAAGGCACAAAGCGGGAACTCGACACCTTCGTGTCTTTGTGCCTTCGTGTGACATTCCCCTCCGCGACCGGTCTGCTCCCTCTCAGCAGCGGCCTCCTGTCGTCCGTCCGAGATGACGGACGACCCGGGAGAGGTTTTTTATCGTGCGTCAGTGGCACCGCACGGTTTGGGAGAGGTTTTTTGCCGTCCGGTGGAGGTCACGCACGGCGGCGGGAGGGCGGAGAGGGAATGCGAACGGGCGGGAGAGGCTGATCGGTGACCAGACTGACATAGATCGGAACGTAGCCGAATTTCGCATAGGCTCGCTCGGCAACCGCAAGTTTGTCCGCACCGCTGTCGACGACCTCTTCATTGTGGACCGCCACGTACTGACCCCGGTGCGTGGACAACAGCCCCGACAACATCACCTGAAAGGCCCGTTGCTCACGACGCCATTTGTCATCGGGGGGCGTCGGAAGAACCGGAGCAGGAAGCGTGGCAAGCTGGCTCATGCGGAAACCCCGGATCTGAGACGCTGGGAAGACACTGGATTTTCAGTGCTAGTCTAACACCCGACCCCCTCTTCTCGCTGCGTCGTTCGCAGTTGCATCGGTGCCGTTCCCCAGAGACACTGCGGGCGGCTCGACACTTCATTGAAGGAGAGAAGAAATGTCCGAACTGCTGATTCAACGATTGTGTGGCGAACTGACGAAGGTGGTGCTGGTCGATCCGCATACTCACATCAACCCGCATTCGGCGGCGTCGAAGACGCTGGCCGACATCATGGGGTATCACTACTACACCGAGTTGGCTCATTCGGCCGGGATGTCGAAGTGGCGGATCGAGGAGCCGGGGCTGGATCCGAAGGTGAAGGTCGGACGGTTGGTGGAATCGCTCGTGCATCTCGACAACACGATTCAGGTGAGTTGGCTGGTCGAGTTGTGCCGCAAGTTTTTTGGGTTCGATGACGACCGGATCACGCTTGGCAATTGGGAGGCTCTGTACGACCGGGCCGCCGCGAAGATGGCCGAGCCGGACTGGGAGGAGCAGTGTCTGAAGCAGTCGGGGATCGAGCGGGTCTTCCTCACCAACGACTTCGACGATCCGCTGACCGGCTTCGACACCGAACGGTACATTCCGTGCCTGCGGACGGATGACCTGGTGTTTCATCTCACGAAGCCCGAGGTGCGGGAACGGTTGAACAAGGCCAGTCGGATCGAGTTCCACGACGCGGCGGGGCTGCGCAAAGCGATCGGGAATCTGTTCGAACATTTCGCGAAGCATGGAGTGCGGGCGTGCGCGATCTCGCTGCCGCCGTCGTTCGAGCCGAAGCAGGTCGAATCCGACGAGCAGGTCAACCGCGTCCTGCGCGGCATCTTTGCCGGACGCGAAATCAACTGCGACGAGACGGTCACGCTGAGCCGCTTCGTCTTCTGGACGCTCGCCGAGTACTGCGTCGAGTTCAAGCTGCCGTTCGACCTGATGATCGGCGTCAACCGCCGCGTTTATCCCGAGGGCGTTTATCAGGGGCAGGACCTGTTCGACCAGCGCGTCTCGCTGATTCAGTACAAACAATTGTTCAACGAGTTCCCGCAGGTGACGTTTCCCATCTCCGTGCTGGCCCAGGTCAGCAACCAGGAGCTGGTCAGCTACAGTTGGATTTTCCCGAACGTCGTCACGAACGCCCACTGGTGGTACTCGAACATTCCGCCGTACATCGAACTCGACACGCGAGCCCGCCTGACCGCCGTGCCGCGCAACAAGCAGATCGGCTACTACAGCGACATGTACAAGCTGGAGTTCGCCTGGCCGAAGTTCAGCATGTACCGCGAATGCCTGTCGCGCGTGCTGGCTCAAGACTTCGTGATCGCCCGCCGCTGGAGCGAGGATCAGGCCCTGTCGCTGGGGCGGCAGGTGCTGCGCGGCAACGTCGAAACGATTTTTGGCGTGTGAGAGGTTGTGAGTCTTTCGCCCCTGGGCTTGCCCCAGGGGTTCATTGGCTTTTGCGCTGCTTGAATTACTCAGGAACGATCGGGAACGAGTAGTGCAAAAGCCGTTGGACCACCGAGGCAAGCTCGGTGGCGAAACATTCACAGCGTGTGACGCCTCACGCCAAAAGCGGCCTCATTTTCGGGCGGCTGACAAACGCGGCGATGGCTTGCTTTCGCGACTCGGTGTCTCGCCTTAGAATCCCCACCGTTGTCTTCGTTTGTTCATTGCGATTTTCAGGTAACGATCATGCCCAAGCTTATTCTGCTCCAAGAAGGTCAGGCCATCCCCTACGAAATCACGGCGGAAGAGACCGTGATGGGGCGACACCCCGAATGCACGTTCCAGATCAACTCGAACATGGTCTCCCGCAAGCACGCCAAAGTCGTCAAGGACGGCGACGGCTTCGTGATCGAGGACATGGGGAGCGGCAACGGCACGTTCGTCAACGCCAAGAAGATCGAGGGGCCGACGCCGCTCAGCCACGATGACCGCATCAAGCTCGGCCCGATCCTGCTGCGGTTTGAAGGAGTCCCCGGCGCGGCACCGAAGCCGGAGCCCAAGCCCGTTCCAGCTCCCAGCCGGCCCGCGTCGCGCGCCCCCGACGAGTTCGCCGTCGACATGAGCGAGGGAGAGGACGACACCGCCACAATCATGGGGACGGCCGAACGCTCGACGGGCTTCGGCAAGCTCGAAGTCAATTCGACCGCCAAGCTCAAGGGGGTGCTCGACATCAGCCGGGCTCTGGCCGGAACGTCGGACCTCGACGCGCTCCTGCCCAAAATCCTGGACACGCTCTTCAACATCTTCCCGCATGCCGACCGGGGCTGCGTGCTGTTCAAGGACGATGCGACGGGCAAGATGGTCCCCAAGGCGATGAAGCACCGTCGGGCCGGCGACGACGAAACCGTCAAGCTGAGCCGCACGATCCTCAAGTCGGTCATGGAGGAGAAGACCGGCATCCTGTCGGCCGATGCCGCCAGCGATTCGCGGTTCAATGCGAGCGAGTCGATCGCCAACCTGACCATCCGCTCGATGATGTGCGTCCCGCTGCTCAGTCTGGCGGGCGAGCCGATGGGGATCATCAACATCGACACGCAGAACGCCTTCAACCAGTTCGGCCCCGAGGATCTCGACCTGCTGATGGCGATTGCCGGTCAGGCCGCAATGTCCTACGAACAGGCCAAACTGCTCGTCACGGCGATGGAGAAGCAGAAGCAGGACAAGGAAATGAACATCGCGATGGGCGTGCAGCGTTCGCTGCTCCCCACCATCCTGCCGAAGCCCGACGGGTGGGAGATTTTTGCTTCGTATGACACGGCTCAGGCGGTCGGCGGCGACTATTACGATGTCTTCGAGATGGAAGACGGTGCCAAGATCTGTCTGGCCTTCGGTGACGTGGCGGGGAAGGGCGTTCCCGCGTCGCTGGTCATGTCGCGCATCGCGACGGTCGTCACCAACGTGATGACCTTCGTCAAGGATGTCGGTGAGGCGATCAACCGGATCAACGACCAGATGTGTACGCGGGCGATCGAAGGCCGCTTCGTCACGTTCGTCCTGATTGTGTTCGACGTGAAGACGGGCGAGATGACGATCGGCAATGCCGGACACATGCCGATCATGATTCGCAAGACCGATGGGACGATCGAGGAATTTGGCGAAGAGACGGTCGGCGTGCCGATCGGCGTGATGGAAGGCTTTCCCTACGAAGTGCTCACGCGCACCATCGTCACGGGCGAGACCATTGTCATCTACACGGACGGTGTCAGCGAGGCGATGAACGCCAAGAGCGACCTGTACGGCGTTGATCGCCTCCGCGAACTGATGGCGGCGAGCACCGGCGGCCAAGCTGATGAACTCGGCAAGACGATCCTCGCCGACGTCCGCAAGTTCGCCAACGGCCACCCGCAGAACGACGACATCACGATCATGGTCTTCGGCCGGAAGTGATCCCGCGGCGATGAGCCCTCTTCAAAACCTGCTTCGGAGCGGGGGACGTGAGTCCCCTGAATTCGCGTGAGTTGCAAT
>JANODP010000254.1:0-27637 GCA_031412755.1 Schlesneria sp.
GGGGACTCACGTCCCCCGCTCCGAATTGCAAGTTACGCGAATTCAGGGGACTCACGTCCCCCGCTCCGAATTGCAACTCACGCGAATTCAGGGGACTTACGTCCCCCGCTCCGAAGCAGGTTTAAACGGCTTCTCAGCCGGACTTCAGCCCCACATCTCACTTCGCCTTGGGGAACCCGGCGTCGAGCAACTCCTGGATGCCGGGCTTGAGCGGCCGGACGTCGTAGCCCTGCTTCGAGAGGGCTTCCGCAGCCAGCAGGGCGCGGCCACCCGCCTTGCAGTGGGTGTAGACGATCTTGTCCTTCGGGATGATCTTCAACAGCGCCTCGGCGTCGAGACCCTTTTGCAGCTTGCTGCCTGGCAGCGAGATCGCCCCCTCGACGTGAGCCTCGTTCCATTCGGACGGTTCGCGCACGTCGAGCAGCACCGCTTCCTTCCTGGCCAGCCGCTGCTTGACGGCGTCGAGCGAATCGGATGTGTGTGTCAGTTCGGCCAGCGACTTGATGCGGATGCGGCGGAAGTCGACTCGGTCCCCGTGGCCGAGCAATCCGATGTGGCCCTTCGGTCGGGCGAGGCCCGGATGCGGCGTGCCATCCAGCGTGCCGGCCTTCGTCGCCTCATCGAGATCCGCGTCGACGATCGTCGTCCCGTTGACCACGATCTTCACGTGACGGCCCTTCGCGGTGACTTCCTGCTGGTTCCATTCGCCGAGCGGCTTCAACGAGCCGGTCTTCGCGGGGACGATTCCGTAGACCGAACCGTGGTACTGATACGGCTTCAGCGTTTTGTACTTCTCGGCGGTGTCGTCGAGGATTTGCAGCTCGATGCCGTCGATGTGCAGGTTCCCTTCCGCCACCTTCGGGCAGCGGATGCCGAGGCCGTTGTTCGCTCCGGCCGTCAGCTTGAACTCGAACTTGAACACGAAGTCGGAGTACTCGGCCCCGGTCAGCAGGTTTCCCTTGCCTCCCGCCACGCAGATCAGGTTCCCGTCTTCGACCGCGTAACCGGGAAGCGATCCCGTCCACCCGGCCAGCGATTTCCCATCGAACAGGGAAACAAAACCATCTTCCACCACGAACGGTTTTTCTTGGGCATGGACCGAGACACACGCAAGCAAGGCGGCAACAGTTACGAAGACACGGACTGACTGGTTCATGGTGTTCTTTCGGTGGCGGGTGGCAGGAATGCAACGCACGATCGCAACTCTTGTCCCCTCTCCCGCCCGCTTCGGGGGGAGAGGGCTAGGGTGAGGGGGGCTTGAAGGGCTGATGAGGAAGTGCTTGCTGGAGCAGAATGTCTTCTTCACTGACGGCCCCCTCACCCTAACCCTCTCCCCCGCAGAGCCGGAGGAGAGGGGACAGGAATCTGCACGCTGGGATTGTCTCAGAGCTTGAACCGGCCGGGAAGGAGCACGGCGAGCGAGGTCTCGGTCACGCGGTCGGGTTGGTCCACGTCGACGATCAGGATCGGCAGGTCGTCACAGAATTCGGCCAGCACCTGGCGGCAGGCACCGCATGGCGTCACACCGCCGACGGTGGCCAGCGCGATCGCGTGAAATTTTCGATATCCCTGCGCGACGGCCGCAAACAGGGCATTCCGCTCGGCGCAGATCGTCATGCCATACGAAGCGTTCTCGACGTTGCAGCCGCAGATGATCTGATCGTCGTCCGTCAACAAGGCCGCCCCCACGAGGAAATCGGAGTACGGCGCGTACGCCCGCTCGCGAACATCGATCGCGGCGGTGAGGAGTTGCTGTCGGACGGAGTCGTTCATGAGTGGCATTCCATCCATCCATCCGGTCGCGAGCCGAAGTTGCAAGATGTCGCATCAGTCCATCCGCTCGGAGATCAGGATCGGCGGCTTGACCGACTGGGCGCGGATGAAGATCGCGTTGCGGATGAGGGGCTTCACGGCTTGGAACAGGTGGTCGGGGGCATGAACCCTGACGAGGGGCTGGCCGAGTTCGACGCGGTCGCCGATGCGGACGAGCATTTCGAGGCCGACACCGTGGTCGATGCGGTCGGACATCATGCGGCGTCCGCCGCCGAGTTCGATGACGGCGATGCCCAGCGCTTCGGTGTTGATGCGCGAGACGTATCCGCTGCGCGGCGAGACGATGTCGGACTGCGTCGTCGCGCGCGGACGGGGTGCGTTGAGGTTGCCTCCCTGGGCCGCCACCATCTCGATGAACTTGGCCAGGGCTCGGCCCGAACTGAGATGCTCTTCGAGCAGCTTGCGGGCGGAGGGGCGATCGGACGACTGGCCGGTTGTCAGCAGCAGGTCCGCGCCCAACTCGCACGTCACCTCCCACAGATCCTTAGGGCCGTTGCCGGCGAGCGTGGCGAGGGACTCGTCCACCTCCAGCGTGTTTCCGACCATCCGACCGAGCGGCTGGTCCATGTTGGTCAGCAGGGCCGACGTCTTGACGCCCATGCGCTGACCGGTTTCGACCAGGGAGGCCGCCAGTTTGCGGGCCGAGGCCAGCGTCTTCATGAAGGCTCCCGAGCCGTACTTCACGTCGAGCACGAGCGCGTTCAAGCCCTCGGCCAGCTTCTTCGACATGATGCTGGCGGTGATCAGCGGGATCGACTCGACCGTCGCCGTCACGTCGCGCAGCGCATACAGTTTGCGATCGACCGGAGCGAGTTCGGCCGACGCGCCGGTAATGACGCAGCCGACGCGATCGGTGATCTTGGTGATCTCGGCCAGCGTGAGCTGCGTGCGAAAACCGGGGATCGATTCGAGCTTGTCGAGCGTCCCGCCGGTGGCCCCGAGGCCGCGTCCCGAGATCATCGGGACTCGCAATCCGCAGCAGGCCAGCAGCGGTGCCAGGATCAGCGAGACCTTGTCTCCCAGGCCTCCCGTCGAATGCTTGTCGACCACGGGACCAGAGTAGGGTCGTCGCCTGGCGAGGTTGAGCTGAGAGCCGGACCCGAAATCAATCGTGTCATGCTCGGAAGCCGCAAGTTCGAGGCGGGACCCCTCCGGCAATCCGAAGTCCACGGTGTCACTCGCTGTTTCGACGCTGCTGGCGGCGCGCGGCGGAGTCAGCACGTCGTCGATTTCAACCGTGTCATGTCCACCAAGGGCCAGGTCCGGCCGGCTATCGATGCGCTGCGAACCGTCCAACAGCAACGTGGCACTGGCGCGCGGTGGCGCAACGCGGCTTTCCTGCGCCGCCGACTTCCGGGAGGATTTCCCTTTGGTCTGGCCGGTGCCCATCACGGGAGGCTTTGGTTCCACCGCGCTGCCGGCCGGAACGGGGATGACAACCGTCGATTCCTCGTCGAGTCCGGGCGGCAGGTCGGGTGCCGCCCCCTCGTCGGACGAGTTCGGATCGGTCCGCTGCCACGTCAGCTTGAGGCCCGACGCCAGCATCCGCGCCGTGAGAACGGCGGTCTCGGCGGCGGTCATTCCGTTGAGGTAGACCGCCATCGCGAACGCGGCCATCTGATAGTCCGGGATCGTTCCCGCAGCGAATCCGTTGACGAACGCGGTGATCTCGTCGATCCCCAATTCGTGTCCGTCCCGTTTGCGTGCGATGACGATGGCCGGATTCATGTCGTCTCCCGTCGGAACCACACAGGCCGACAAACCC
Organism: Schlesneria sp.; assembly: GCA_031412755.1. Lineage (GTDB taxonomy): Bacteria > Planctomycetota > Planctomycetia > Planctomycetales > Planctomycetaceae > Schlesneria. The sequence continues at coordinate 3,599 of JANODP010000254.1, forward strand.
GAAAACCAATCCGCCTGGCCCGCGGCTGTTCCCTGAATTTCGCCGAGCGACTTTGTTTGATCGTCGTCACAAGTGCAAGTCACCCGGCATCTGCCCACATCTTCGCAGCAGGACCGTGCATCAGTTGCAGACTTCGAGCCGGGAAATTTGGGCCGAACACGGTCAGTCAGCCGTGTCCGCCGCGCACCGATGTTTGTCGCGGTTTGATTCGTCGTCTCCTTCAATTCGTCGAACCTCTTCCATTCGAGAACGGCTGGGATTCGACGAATTGAAGGAGACGACGAATGGGAATTCCCCAATCTGGAAACGGGCTAACCCGGATTATTCATGGTCGCATTGAAGCCTGACGCGCAAGCGAAGGTTCTGCTGTGACATCCCTTCGCTTGCGCGTCAGGCTTCAATGCCACGCCCTGTCGACGACACTACCCGAGGCATGAATAATCCGGGCTAACGAGATTTCACGGGGGCGATGATCTTCGAGGGGTTCTTCCGGTTCACAAGCAGCGCGTTCTTCGCCACGACCGCGTTGGCCGGGAAGTCGATCGTGAGCGGTTCGCCGGTGTTGGGGTTCGGTTCGTAGAACGGGGCGCCGGTGCTCGCGACCGTGACTCGAATGCGGTGGCCCTTGTTGAAAATCTGGCTGAGCCAGCCGACGTCGAACGCCACCTTGTGGACTTCGCCCGGCTTCAGGAAGACTTCGCGCTCGAATCCCTCGCGGTAGCGCGCCCGCCGCACGTAGTCCATGATCAGGATCGACCGACCGTCGGGATAGACGTCGCTCACGCGCACGATGAAGTCGGTGTCTTTCGCATCCGATGTGACGAACAGTTCGGCCTGCACCTTGCCGGTCCACTCGACGGGTTCTGTGAGCACCTCCGTCGTGAACGTGCGGACTTCCGCCTGTTGCTCGAAGTCGCGCGCATCCTTCGCACCCGGAAAGCCCGTTCCCGGAATGGAGGCGGGGTGGAGCGGATCGGCCTGCCAAGTGACTTGGCTGTCTGTTCCTGAGGGAGCCTCGCGCCGCAGCGTCTTGTCCTCGTGCGGGTAGTACGCCGTGGCCTGTGCCGCGATCGGCCAGTCGGCGGCGGTTCGCCACTCGTTCCCCGGCGCACCGGGCTCATCCACGGCCCCCATCACGTAGTAACGGACCGTCGGTTCCTTGGTGACGCCGTTGTCGATCCCCTTCAGATGATGATCGAACCACTTCAGCAGGTGTTCTTCCATCGGGAACTTGGCGTTTTCGGGATAGGTCATCTCGTTCGCCTTGTTCGTCTCCTTGAAGCGACCGTGCAGCCACGGTCCGATCAAAAGCTGCTGCGTCCCGCGCGACTTCGTTCCGCCGCGATGCTGTCGGCCGACGAAGCTGTCGACCGAGCCGACGCACATGAAGTCGTACCAACTGCCGATCGTGAAGCAGGGGACGTTCATCTTGTCGAAGAACCGGCTGCAATCCTCGTCGGCCCAGTAACTGTCAAACGTGGGATGCCGGAACCATTCGGCCATCAGTTCGCGGTTGTGCTCGGGGACGCGTGCGACCTTGTCCATCGTCTTGAACCGTTCGGGGCGGGTGATCCCGCCGATCCGATAGCCTTCGTGGTAGAGACTCAGTCCGGTATCGATCATGTATTGCGCGGCCAGGTGCGGCGGCTGCGTGATCGCGAGAAAGTTTTGTGCGAATCCGGCCTGCGAACTTCCAAACGTTCCGACCTTGCCCGTCGACCACGACTGCGTCCCGAGCCACTCGACAAGGTCATAACCATCTTTCAACTCGCCCCATCCGAGCGCCCGATAGCCCCGCCACACCCCCTCGGATTGTTGCGAGCCCCGAAAGTTGGCGAGCACCGTGACATAGCCTCCCTTGGCCAGCTTGGCGAACGACTTCTGCGTTCCGGGATCGTTCCCGTTGGCATACCGCTGCTCGAGCAGCACCGGCCACGGACCGTCTCCCGGCGGGAAGTAGAGGTACGCCGACAGCTTCACGCCGTCGCGCATCGGGATCATCACGTGCTTCTCGGTGACGCCGCCCAAATCGACGGGCTCGGCCGCCGGGAGCGACGAGGCCAACAACACCAAGCCACAGCACATCGAGATCAATTCGCGTCGAAGACTCATCGTCAATTCCTCAACAGGAGTGAAAACCGCTCGCGCAAGACGCGGCCGATGATATCCGTCGCAGCGCGGTTTCTCGACCAGTTCGGCCCGACAAAGGGAGCCGGGCTTGCCAACGACCTCGGTGTCAAGTCAAGCTGGCGTCTTGAATCCGAACGCACACACCGAGTCGAATCTCCCGAAATGGCCCGTAACCTCTGCCTCCCGATCACCAATAACTAAACATGAGCCCCGTTTTGCGAACTCTCCGGTTGTTTCTTCTCACTCCAACCCTCTGGCTGGCGCTGACGGTTCCGTTGTGGGCTCAGAACGATTGGGAAGTGAACGCCGAAAGCGAACTGGCTTTGGAGCGGGGGATCGCCTGGCTGGCCCGCAACCAGGGCTCGCAGGGGAACTGGGAGTCGAACGATCTGGGTCTGGTCAGTCTCGGGGCGCTGGCGTTTCTGTCCGCCGGGCACATGCCGGGGCGGGGCAAATACGGTGCAAACGTCGATCGGGCGTTGCAGTACATCGTCAAGAACGCCAAGCCGTCGGGACTGCTCAACATCGCCGATGCTCAGCGAGACCTCTACAACCACGGGTTGACGGCCTTCGTTCTCGGCCAGGCTTACGGGATGACCGACGATCCCGCGATCGGCAAGACGCTGGACAAGGCCCTGAAGCTGATCGCCAACACGCAGTGCGATGACGGTGGCTGGGACTACCGGGCCAAACGGCAGCCGCACGGCCACGACCTGAGCCTCTCGGTCATGCAGGCCAAGGCGCTGCGGAGTGCCGTCGACAGCGGGTTTGAAGTGCGCGGCGATGTCATCAAGCTGGCGATCCAATCGGTGCGGGACCACTACAAGGCGGACAACGGGGCGCGCGGCTTTGATGAGCGGGCGAAAGAGGGGGGCGGGCAGTTCACCTACGACGGCAATCGCGGCACCCTCGCGATGTCGGCCTGCGGCGTGGTCTGCCTTCAGGAGTTCGGCCAGTACGACGACTGGCGCATTCCGAAAAACCTCGACCTGATCTCGAAGGAGATCTCGCGCCTCAAGCCGGTCAAGGGGAACGGCGAGGTTCCGTTCGACGCCTACACACTCTACTACGTCGGCCAGGCGCTCTATCAGTCGGGCGGAGAGAGTTGGCGCACGAACTATCCGGTCCTGCGAGATCACCTGATCGCCTCGCAGCTTCGCAAACCCGAGAACGCGGGCGAAGACGGTTCGTGGCGCGACACCCGCTGGGTCCACGGCAAACAAGGTCACCTGTACGGCACGTCCGTCGCCTGCTTCATCCTCGCGATTCCCAACCGCTATCTGCCCATTTTGCAAGAGGGCAAGATCGAGGGCCTGCGAGAAAAGCTGGGGCAGAAGTAGTCGGCAATCAACAGGCACACAACACGCGAGTACCAGGGTCGCGAGTACCAAGGTATAGAGCAGACAAACAAGCATGAGTCGGCGGAGCGACTCGGCGTTCCGGGGATCAAGGATTTCGGGCCAATCTCTGGAACGCTTGTTTGTCTGCTCCGTGCCTTGGCTGCTGTTTGGTTAGACTGTTGAATGGGCGTGGTCACCGGATCGCTGCCATTCACCAAACCGGAGTCAACCGATGAGTCTGCAAGAGTTGGAAGCCAGGATCACTCAGCTCCCGCCGGCTGAGTTGGAAGAGTTTTCGAAGTGGTTTGAAGAGTTCCTCGCCGACGAGTGGGACCGAAAGATCGAGGCTGACATCGAAGCGGGGCGGTTGGATGCCGCCGGGCAACAGGCGGACGAGGACTTTGTGGCCGGGCGTTGCACTCCGTTATGAATCACTTCGCCACTCCGAGCTTTTGGTTTCACTACCGGCAACTCGACCGCGACACGCGCGAACTGGCGGACAAGAGTTTTCAGTTGCTCAAAGCGGATTCGATGCATCGTTCGCTCCGATTCAAGAAAGTTGGCAACTTCTGGACGGTTCGAATCGGGCTGCGATACCGTGCTCTGGCAAAGGAGCGTTCGGAAGGGTTGGCTTGGTTTTGGATCGGACCACACGACGAGTACGAGAACCTGCTGAAGCAGGCGGATTAATGTCAGAGTGAGATCACCGTTAATTCTCCAGAGAACGAACATGGCAACATTGGACGAGATCGAAGCCGCCGCCATGCAACTCGCTCCCCAAGAGCGATCACAGTTGGTCAATCATCTGGCCCTGAGCCTGGATGGTTCGGATGACTTCGGCTTGCCAGACCTCGATCCGCGTTGGGTCGAAATCTGCGAACGACGCCTCAAGGATTTGGACGAGGGGCGAACGCAGCCGCTCGACGGAGAGGCGGTCATGAGTCGTCTTCGCGAAGCGGCTCGACAATGACGGCTTATGTCTTCACGGAGGAAGCCGAATCGGATTTGGATTCCGCACTCGCCTATTACCGAGCCGAAGCCCGCCCTGGCACAACGGAGAAGTTCATCGAACGTGTTGACGAAGCCATTCAATCCATTTTGCGAGACCCCGAAGGTTGTCCGATCTTTCACCGCCAAATACGACGACAGCGAGTTTGGAAATTCCCGTACGACCTGCTGTTTCGAGCCGAGAACGACGTGGTGACAATTGTGGCGGTCGCCCATCATTGGCGCGACGCTGAGAATTGGAAGCGTCGAAGATAGCTCGCCTCGGTCCCTCAAATTTTTCAGCGATTCAGAATTCCTCCATGCTGAGTTTCGACGCCAGTTTGTTTGCGATTGCCGGAGCCGTGGCGGCTGCCGGGCCGATCCTCATTCACCTGCTCAACCGCCGCCGGTTTCGGACGGTCAGTTGGGCGGCGATGGATTTCCTGCGCGAGGCTCTGGAACGGAATCGCAAGATTCTGCACCTGCGCGACATTATTTTGCTCGCGCTGCGCGTGCTGGCCGTCGTGATGTTTGGCCTCGTGCTGGCCAGGCCCTTCTTCAAGGGATCGGCCGCCGGGGCGATGTGGCATGGCGTGTTGCTCGGCGTTTGTTTGCTGGTCGCGTTCGGGGCGGCCATCGCGGTCGCCACATCGGGGGCGAAACAGGGGCGAGCCAGATTCGCGGCCGGTGGATTATGTCTGGCGGGGTTGCTCGGTTCGGCCTTCGGGTTGATGGGCATCACGCGGCAGGCCTCATCGGGCGGTGAAGCCGCCGCCAGCGCGCGGGCCCCCGTTCACGCGGTCGTGATTGTGGATAACAGCCGCAGCCTCGGAATCGAAGCGCTCGGCGGGACTCTGCTCGATCGCGCCAAGGGGAAAGCAGGCGAGTTCATCGACTCGCTGCCGCCCGAAAGTCGCATCACGGTGATCCCGCTCGCCGGTTCCGAAGATCCGTTTACGCTCGACGCCTACCGCAACAAAGAGGACGCCCGGCGGGTGCTCGATCGCGTGAAGCTGGTCGATGTCGAAGGGAGTATCCGCGCGGGACTCGAACTGGCCGAACAAGCCTGCCAGCAGGCGGTCGATCTGCCGGCCAAGCGCGTCGTCGTGCTGACCGATCTCCAGGCGAATGCCTGGCAGACGGGAGTCCCCACCGAACTGCTGCAACGCCTCTCGGGCTTGCAGATCGTCAATGTGGCGACCGCCCCGGCGAGCAATGTCTGGGTCTCGGACTTTCACGTCGAAGATGGCCTCGCCAGCGCCGAGGTTCCGTGTCGACTGCTCGCGCGCGTCGCGGCGAGCGGCTCGACGGACAACGGTTCCGACACGTCGTTTGAAGTCCAGGTCAAACTCCTCATCGACGGAGCCGAAGTCGCCAGTCAGGCAGTCGAACTAACGCCCGGCCAGGCGCGCGAGATTGAGTTTTCGCACCTGTTCGATGTCCTCGCCGACCCGCTCAAGCCGAGTTCCGCCGTCGCCACCCTGGTCGTTCAGTCCGAGTTGCAGTCGACCGACCAACTGCCGACCGACAACAGGCAGCAGATCGTCGTTCCCATTGTCGCGTCGCTGCCGGTCGTGTTCGTCGACCAGTACGGCGACGAAGAGAATCTGGAAAAGAACAAGATCGGCGAGACCTACGCCCTGCGACACCTGATGGCTCCGCGGGCGAGCAGCGACAAATCGCAGCGCCGGCTGATACACGTCGAGCACGTGCGGCCCGAGGGACTGACCCAGGAGTTGCTCGAGACCGCACGGCTCGTCGTGATGGCCGGCATCGAGAAACCGGATGAGGCTCTCATTCCGTTGCTCCGCGATTACGTGCAACAAGGTGGTCCGTTGGTCTTGCTCGCCGGAGCCAACTTCGATCCCGTGGCGTGGCAGGAACGGGCGTGGCTCGACGGACAGGGGCTGTTGCCCGCGCCGCTCGATCCGAAGCCGCACGGTGTCACGCCGGAAGAGGCTCCGCAGCAGGTGCTGCCGTTCTACGCTTCGTTCGCGTCGATGCAGCACGACTTCTTCCTGGTCGAGGGTGAGGAACCGAAGTCGCTCGCGTCGCTGTTTGAAACGACGCCGTTCTTCAAGGCCGTGCAGGCCGATCTCCGTGCAGGTTTGCTCGACGCGCTGGCCAAGTCGGACGCCAAGCGGTTCGCCGAAGAGGAGGCATTCCTCGACGGATACGCCGCTCAGCAGGCGGCCCGCGCGACGGAGAAATCTCCGGCATCCGCTCACAACGCCGACGAAGACCGCAAGTACCGCGAGATCGAACCGGCCTGGTGGCACTGGCGTTCACCGTTGCCGCTGGTCGATCGGTCGCTCACACCCGAGGAACTGGCCAAGCGGAGTCAGCCGCGCGTCCTCGCCACGTTCGACACCAAGAGCCTGCCGTTCGCCCTCGAGCGCCGCATCGGAGCCGGCCGCGTCGTGATGTTCACCAGCGGCGTCACCTCGAACTGGAACCTGATGCGCGGTTCGGGAGCGATGTACCTGTACCATCGCACGTTCTGCCAGTTGATGGAGGGGACGCTGCCCGCGCGAAACTACCTCGCCGGACAAAAGATCACGCTGCCGGTCGAGCGCCGCGCCGACACGCGGCTCACGGTCCTTCGCCCCTCGGGTGCGCGCGAGCCGCTGAACATCGACGCCCTCGGCCCGAACGTTTCCGGCGTGACGGTGCGCCGTCCGGTGCTGGCGGGAACGTACACGATCTCGGCCGAGCAAACCGAACCCGCCGCCCCCGGTTCGGCCTCGAACAAACTCGACGACATCCCGCTGGCGGTGAACGGTGCCGCGAGCGAATCAAACCTCACGGCGATCTCGGTCGCCGACCTGCAACAAAAGTTGGGACACGACCACGCGCGAGTCCTCACCGCCGACGAACCGATCCGCGTCGAAGGGGGCACGCGCCGCGGTCAGGACTTGTGGAAACTGCTGTGTTGGTGCGTGCTCGGTTGCCTGTTGTTGGAGCAACTCGTGCTGGCCTGGCCCATGTTCGGGAAGAAGACTCAAGCCTGAAAAGATTTGAACCACAGAGGCACAGAGAGGAATACCAAGATGCGGAGGAAGTAAAGAAGTCCAAGAGCAAGGCAGCATTCACAGCCTTTCTCTCTACGCATTTCTCCGTGTCTCTGTGGTAAAGAAGGTCTGAACGATGAACTGGACAACGACGATTGGTCGCTTGCTGGGCTACGACGATGTGTCGCGGATCGACGCGGCGCGGGTGTCGTTTGGTTCGGCGTGGGCGCATTCGTCGCCGGCCTTGCTCGCGTTTGGCTGCATCGGATTGGTGGCGTTGTCGTTTTGGTTTTACCTGCGCTGGCAGGCGCGCGGCCACCAGCCGACCCGACTGGCGCTGGCGGCCCTGCGTGCTGTGGCCCTCTGCCTGTTGCTGCTGATTCTGTCCGACCCGACGCTCGAGTTGACATTCGTCAGCCAGCCGAAGCCGGTGCTGTGGGTGGTGCTCGACGGCAGCGACAGCATGTCGATCCCCGACGAACTGCCCGAGGAGGAGCGCACGAGCCTCGCCAAGGCGGTCGATCTGAGCGGCTATCAGGCAGCTCAGTCCGTCAACCATTCTTCGCAGGTACCGAGCGGTAGCTCGAACAAACCGCCTGCGGCGGGCGAACGTCCGGCGCGAGCCGACTATGCGCGGGCGCTGCTGGCGAAGAAGGACCAGAACCTCGTCGAACGGCTCACGAAAACTTTTCGGTTGCGTTCGTTTGTGTTTGGAGATGGCGAGGGCGTGCAGTCGCTGAACGCGAACCAGACGCGCGGCGACGCGGAAGAAAAAACGTCGGTCTCCGGAAGAACGCTCGCCGATGAGTGGCAGACGACCGGAACCGTGACCGCGCTGGGAGACGCCTTTGAAGACCTGGCCCGCAAGCACGCGACCGACAATCTGGCGGGAGTCCTCGTCCTGAGCGACTTCGATCAGAACGCGGGGGCGGCACCGCTCGCAGCCGCCAAGAAACTGGGCGTGCCCGTGTTCACAGTCGGCGTCGGGCCGCTGACGGCGGTCGATCTGAGTGTCGATCTGCTGGCACCGCCGACGATGAAGAAGGCCGAGTCATCCACGATCAGCGTCACCGTCCGGCAGCGCGAGTTGGAGAATGCCTCGGTCCACGTCAAGCTGTTCGCTCACCAACCGGGCGAGCAGACCAGCGGCGAAACGGTGCGAACGCTCGTCGGCGAGAAGACCGTCACGATCACCGGCTCCAGTGCCCCGGTCGAGTTCCCGTACACGCCCGAAGCGACCGGCCGGTTCCTGTTCACCGCCGAAGTCGATCCGGTCGTGGGCGAAGTCGTCACGCAGAACAACAAGGCGGAACGCGAAGTCAAAATCATCGACGACTTCCTGCGGCTGATGTACGTCGAGTACGAGCCGACATGGGAATGGCGTTTCGTCAAGGAAGTCTTTCACCGCGACAAGCTGGTCGGCGCGCGCGGCTTTCGCACGTTCATCCGCTCGGCCGATCCGGTCGTCCGCGAGACGAACGAACTGTTTTTGCCCAACCTCACGCTGCCGCGCAGCCAGTTTTTCGAGAACGATGTGATTTTCCTCGGCGACATGCCCGCGACGGCGCTCAGCACGCGCTTCTGTGAGATGACCAAGGAATTTGTGAGCCAGTTCGGCGGGGGGCTCGTCGTGATGGCGGGGCCGCGGTTTGGGCCGGGACAACTGGCCGAGACGCCTCTGGCCGACATGCTCCCCGTGGTCGTCGATCCCGATGCCAAGCGGCGCGATGACAAGGAGTTTCGCCTCACGCTCACACCGGTCGCTGCGCAGTACGACTTCATGCGGCTCGGACAGACCGATCAGGACAACCTCAAGGGTTGGAACAATCTCGGCAAGCTGCCGTGGTATCAGCCGGTCCGGCGGATCGAGGCAAAGGGGACTCAGGTTCTCGCCGAGCATCCGACCGACATGTGCGTCGATGGCAAGACGCCTCAACCGCTGATCGCGGTGCGTCAGTATGGTCGCGGCGAAGTCGTCTACGTCGGCTTCAACGAGATGTGGCGGCTGCGACGCATCTACGGTGAGGAGTACTACCGCCAGTTCTGGGGCCAGCTCATTCATCGCCTCGGCCTCAGCCATGCCCTCGGCAGTCACAAGCGATTTGTGGTGAGGACCGATCGCCAGCAGTACCGCTCGGACGATCAGGTGCTGATCACGGTCGAAGCCTACGACAAGGAGTTTCATCCGCTCGACGAGAAGGACATCCCCGACCGGCGTCTGACGGCGGAACTGATCCGCCCGGATCGCGACTCCGACGGCAGTCGTTCGCAAATCTTCAGCGTCTCGCAACTGAGGCCCGGCGTGTTCGAGACGCGTGTGCCGGTCTTCAGCGGGGGCGAGTACCGGCTGCGGGTCAGCGATCCGATTGCGAACGAAGTGGCCGAGATCAACTTCGACGTGGCCAACGTCTCGGTCGAGCGGCGCAACCCGGTGAGAAACGTCTCGCTGCAAAAAAACATCGCGGCCGAAACGGGCGGCAAGGCGTATGAACTGCTCGACGTGGACCGCTTCCCCGACGACTTTGCCCCGCCACGCCTGAGGGAAACCAGCGTGGAGATTTTTCCGCTCTGGAGCACCTGGCTGACGTTCGCGGCGGTGATCGGCTTGCTGTTGGTGGAATGGTTCGTGAGGAAATTGGTGAACCTGGCGTAAACTTTGGGAGTGCGGAGGCTCGACTCCGCTTTGGAATTTTCTGTCTGACGAATCCCGATCATGAAACCGCGCGTGTACATCGAAACGACCATTGCCAGCGCCTACCACGAAACGCGGTCGGATGCGGAGACGGTTGCACGCCGGATTTGGACGAGAAAATGGTGGGACACCAAGCGTGATGAAGTTGAGGCTGTCACCAGCGATGCCGTCATTGATGAACTGGAAGCGGGCGAGTACCCGCATCAAGCGGAGGCACTGGAGATGATTCGCGGCATCCCACAAGTCCCCTTCAACGAACACATCGCTGACATTGTTGTCGCGTATATCCAGCACCGAGTCATGCCTGCCAATCCGAACGGCGACGCCCTGCATTTGGCTCTGGCCTCGTATCATCGGTGCGATTTCCTCGTGACGTGGAACTGTCGTCACATCGCCAATGCCAACAAGTTCGCCCACATTCGACGAATCAACGATACGCTCGGTCTGTTCGTCCCCACGCTGATCACTCCACTTGAATTGCTAGCCGAAGGAGTCACGCCATGAAGTCCGATCCTGAGTTTGATCCCGTTGTTGATCCTGTTCGGGAGGCTCGTCGCCACATTTCGGAATCAGTCGGTCACGATCCTGTGCGACTGGTCAGGTACTACATGGAGCGGCAGAAGAAGAATCCCGCGCGATTGTTGCCGGAGCCAACGCCGATCGAGTCTGAACTTGAGCATCTTTCCACGGCTGCCGTGCCGCTTTGATTCTGAACAAGACCGCGGTGGACCACCGATTTTCCAGAGATGTTGATGCCAACCAAACTCACCACTCTTCGATCTCAACTTGGCAGCCTGCGGCAGAAGCGGGCCGCCGTGCGGTGGGGGAGCGCCGTCTGCGGACCGCTCGCCGTGGCATTGTGGCTGCTCGTCGCGGCGTTTCTGTGCGACTGGTCGTTCAACCTGCCGGTGGGCCTGCGCGCCGTCACGTTGCTGGCGTGGATCGCAGGTGGATTCTGGGCGGTCAAACGGTTCGCGTGGCCGCTCGTCAAGGTGATCGAGTCCGAACAAGATGTCGCGTTGATTGTCGAGCAGCAGCACAAGATCGACAGCGATCTGGTCGCGGCGATTCAGTTCGAGGGGCCTCACGCGCCGACGTGGGGTTCGGCGCGGCTGCAACAGGCGGTCGTCGATTACGTCGCCGAGTTCAGCCCGTCGCTCAACGTGTTTGAAGGTTTTTCGTATCGCCCGCTGCCGCAGCGGGCGACCGTTCTGGGCATCACTCTGGTCGTGGTCCTGGGCGCGGCGCTGGCCTTCCCCGGACATGCGACCGCGTTCTGGAATCGCTTCCTGCTCGGGTCGGCTCACTATCCGACGAAGACACAGATCGAGTCGATCACCGTGAACGGCCAGCCGGTCTCGGTCTTTCACACGGGTGAGATGCCTCGGGTGCGCATCCCCTACGGTCAGAGGATTGAAGTCGCGGTGAAGTGTGGCGGCGAGGTGCCTCGCGCGGGGTTCGTCCAGTTGTCGGGAGTGAAGACCGACGCCGTGAACCGGGTCGATCTGAACGCGACCGCGCCCGAGGCCGCCACGTTTGCGGGGGAGATCGCGCACGTCGCCGATTCGTTCCGGATGCGGTTCCACTTCGGTGATGCCGTGTCGGACCCGGCCGAGGTCGTGATCGTGCCGCTGCCGCTGGTGGACCTGGCGTGGGAAATCGAGCCGCCGAAGTACGCGGTCGCGACGATGAAGCCGGGCGAAACCGACGGCGGCTCGCGCCAGTTGGCGGTCCTCGAAGGCTCGGTCGCCAAGTTGAAGCTGGTCTGCTCCAACAAGCCTTTGAAGTCTGCGAAGCTCTCGGTAGGTGAGAAATCGTTTGAGTTGAGTCGAGAGACGAGAGACAAGAGACAAGAGCCAGACAAACCAATGTCGGTCTCTTCCTCTGGCTCTCGTCTCTCGTCTCTCGACTCTTGGACTCTTCCCCCCGGCACTCCCTTCGATTCGATCCGCGAATCGATCAAGTACGAGATTCAGGTCATCGATGCAGACGGCTTTTCGATGGAGGTACCCATCTCGGGGCAGATTCGCCTGAAAACAGATCGCCTGCCGCGAGTCGTGGGAACGGCGGTCACGCGGTTCGTCTTACCGACGGCTCAGCCCAAGATCGACTATGCTGCCGGAGACGACTTTGGCGTGGGGAAAGTGGCCGCCATCGTCACGGTGTCGCGCGAAGACGGTTCGTCGGCAACTTACGAAATCGTTCCCATCAACGTTCCGGAAAAGGACCAGCCGCAACCCGTGATTCGGGGCGACATCAAGCTGCCCTTGGCTCCTTACGAATTGAAGAAGGGGGACGAGGTCAAGGTGGTCCTGCAAGCCATCGACTGGCGCGGAGACCTTCCCGGTCAAAGGGGCAGCGGCGAACCGATCACGTTCACCGTGACAGATCTCAATGGCATCCTGACACAAACCGGCGATGAAGATAAAAAGACGGCGAAGCAATTGGACGAAATCCTGCGGCGCGAGTTGGGGATTGGTGGCGAGAAGAAGTGAAAGAGCAGTTAGCGATCAGCATTTAGGAGCCTGTTGAAAAAGGAGTGCCACGGCTGTGTCAGCCGTGGAGACCGTCCCAAGTCTCTCGAAATTAACACGGCTGACACAGCCGTGGCACACGATCAAACCTTTTTCATCAGGCCGTTAGCCCGGACGGGAGATCGCCATGCGGTACTTTGGTGTCGGCGTCGTGATGATTGTGCTCAGCATTCCGGCCAGCGGGGAGTTGGTCGGACCGGGGTTACTCGCGGCTGGAGGGCTATGCTTTGTGGCCGATGCCATCACAAGGTTAACCGAGGAACTGCGCAGACAGCACGACGAGCGTTTACGCCGAGAGACGATGCGGAACCGAGGCCACTCGCAGTCAAAAGATGATTGGGCCGATGAACAGTTGGACGCGGTCGTTCGCGAGCAGTTGGGGATCGGTGCGGATTGAGTGTGTGAACGTCCGGCTCAAACCGGACTTCTCGAAATAGGTCAAACACAAGGACCAAGAATCATGGCAACTCGTATCAGGATGGCGGTCGCTGGGCTGGCGTTGATGTGCGGGCTCTTGGCGTCGATGCGGCCGGTGATGGCTCAGGTGCTCGAACCGGAGGCTCTGCAGCGGAAGCAGGAGGACCAGCAGCGGGCGCGGACGATGACGCGCGACCTGCTGGGCGGAGTGCTCGACGTGCAGCTTCGGCAGCTCGATGAAAACGGGCTGTCGGGTGAGGAAATCTACCGCGACATCAAGCTGATGCGCGGGAGCCTCAATCATCTCGTCGACAACGAAATGTCGAAGGTCGTCGATCTGCTGGCCGAAGCGCAGCGGATGCCACAGGACAAGCGGGAGGCCGCGTTCGTCGAGGCTCGCCAGCAGATCCGAACCGTGGTCCGGCAACTCGCCATCGAGCGGCAGAATCTGATGAAGCGGCTGAAAATCGCCGAATTGGCCGAGCAGGTGCGGCGGCTGATCCGGGTTCAGACCACCGTGCAAGTCGCCACGAAATCGCTTCCCGCCGAGCCGAAGACGCGGCAGGAGGCGCTCACGCTGAAGGCGATCGAAGACCAGCGCGACGTGAAGGAACTGTTCCTGCATCTGGTCGACACGCTGGTGGACATGAAGTCGTGGAGCGGTTTGCTGGCGGCGACGGCGGCGGACGGGTTGCGAATCCTCAAGGCGGCCGATGTTGGCAAACATCTCGATGGCGCTGGCAGCACGCTGCAATCGGTGAAGTACGACCTGGCGATCGAACATCAGGACAAGGTCATCAAGGGTTTGAAAGAACTGCTGAAGGTGATCGAGCGGACTCAGGGAGCGCTCAACTCTGAAAAGATGCAGACGATCGACAAGGTTCGCGCTTTGGCAGAGAAACAAAAAGCCCTGAAGGAAGAAACGAAAAAGCTCGACGAAACGCAGAAGCCTTCGCAGGAACTGGTCGAAGCGCAGGCGAAACTGCAGCAGGAGATTGCCTCGCTTCAGGAGAGCATCAAGGAGAACGCGAAGGCCGAGGCGTTGATCGAACAGGCGGAGACAGCGGCCCTCGATGCGGCGGCCGATCTGCTCGACAACAAGCCCGAGGAGGCGATGGCCGATCAGAACAAGGTGCTCGGCAATCTGGCCGCGCTGGAGAAGGCCCTCAAGGATCAGGCCAAGTCCGATTCGCAGGACAAGTCGGCGGCGGAGCTGTCTCAGGCGGTGAAGGCCCTGCAGGAGACGAAGCAGGCGCTGGCCGATGCTCAAAAGAAACAGGACGCGGCCGAAGCGAAGGCCGAACAGAACGCTCAGGCCGCTGCGCCGGAAGAGAAGGCGGTCGCCGAGACCGTCCAGGCTGCGGCCGACAAGCACGAGTTGCCGCCTGCCGTCGAAGAGGCATTGGCCGAAGCGACCAATGCTGCGAAAGAAGCCGAGAAGAATCTCGCCGAAGCCAAGCCCGAAAAGGCGACGGCTCTCGAAGAGAAGGTCCTGGAGAAGGCTCAGGATGCGCTCGAGCGGGCGATGGATACGGTCGATGCCGCGATCAATGACACCAAGCGACAGGAAGCGGCGGTGAAGATCGGCGAACTCGCGCGGGCCGCCGAAGTGCTCGAACGAGCCGCTGCGGAAGAGAAGGCGATCGCGGCGGAGGCGACGGAACTCGCCGAGGCCGCCGCTGAGAAGGATGCGACGGCGGAAGAGAAGGCTGAGATGGCGAAGGACGCGAAGGAACTCGCTGAACGTCAGGCCGATGTGAAGGAGATCGCGGAAAAGATCGCCGAGGCGTTGGCTCAGACGGCTCCGGAAGCCGCGAAGGACGCCGCTGAAGGAGCGACCGAGGCGATGGAGTCGGGAGCCGACTTGCAGGCGGTCGCCGACCAGAAGGCCACCGATCCACAGGCTGCTGCGATGGACGCCGCCAAGGATGCCAAGGAGTCTGCTCAGAAGTTGGCGGAAGCCGCGAAGGAGATTCGCAAGGAGATCGCCGCGACCGCGAAAGAGCTCGCCAAGGCCAGTGAGGCTCAGGCGAAGGAACTGACCGAAGCGCGCGAAGCGGTCGAGAAGGCGATCGACGCGATCCCCGACAACGAGAAGAC
The DNA here is from genome assembly GCA_031412755.1 of Schlesneria sp. Classification (GTDB taxonomy): domain Bacteria; phylum Planctomycetota; class Planctomycetia; order Planctomycetales; family Planctomycetaceae; genus Schlesneria. The sequence continues at coordinate 18,810 of JANODP010000254.1, forward strand.
GGCCAAGCTCGAAGCGGCCAAGGACAAATTGCAGGAGGCGATGCAGGAACAGGCCAAGGCGCAGGGCAAGCCCGAAGCGGCCGAGGCGATGGAACTCGCGAACCAGATCGCCGAGGCGAAGGAAGCCCAGAACGCGGCTGATGCCGCCGCCGAAGCGGCCGAATCGGGTGAAGGCTCTGAACTGAAGGCCGCGACCAAGCAGGAGGAAGTTGCGGAGAAGGCCCAAGCCGCCGCCGAGACCGCCGCCAAACGCCCCGAAGCAGAGAAGGCCAAGGCCGAGGGAAAACCCGACGCGCTGGCGAAGGCGCTCGAGCAGGCTCAACAAGCCGCTGCCGAAGCGGCCAAGCAACAGCTTGACGGCGATAAGGCCGCTGCCGAAGCCTCGCGCGATGCGGCCGAAGCGGCGCTCGACAAGGCGATGGAACTGGCTCAGGCGGAAGCGAATGCTGCGATGGAAGCGGCTCCGACCGCGAAGCCCGATGCGAAGGCTCAGGCCAAGGCGGCCGAGGCTGCGGAAGCGGCTCAGGAGATGGCGGCCGAAGTCACTCCCGAAACGGGACAGGCTCTCGAACCGGCGGCCACCGCGACCGAGGATGCCAAGCAAGCGCTCGCCGCCAACCCCGAAGGGGCGCCGATGGCTCAGGCCAAGGCGGCCGAGGCGTTGAAGGACGCGGGAAAGAAACTCGACGAAGCGATCAAGAGCGCGGCGACCGAACAGGCGAAGGCCCTGGCCGAACAGGGACAGCAAGCCGAGGCTCTGGCCGATCAAGTCGCGAAGGCCGATCCCGCCGCCGCCGAAGCAATCGACGCGGCCGCTGACGCCGCCGAGATGGGAGCCGAAGCAGGCAACTCGCCGCAGCAACTCGAAGCGGCCGCGAACACCGCCGAGATGGCGCTCGAACGAGCGGCCGCCGATCTCGCCGCGAAGGAGCAGGAGGTCAAACGCGACCAGGCCATCGCCGAATCGATCGCGAACCTCGCCACGGATCAGCAGGCCGCTGCCGAAATGATCGCCGATCAGGGGGCGAAGCTCGAACAACTGGCGGGCGAAGCGGGCGACACGCCGACCAAGGCAGAACAGTCGGCCGCACAGAAGTTGAACGAAGCACAGAATGCTTTCGCCGAAGCTCAAGAAGCGACGGGTCAGGGAGCGGTCGAACTGTCGGGTCAAACCGAAGTCGCCAACCAACCGTTGCGCGAAGCTCTGGAGATGGCCTCGAATCTTCCAGCGGTGGAAGCCGCAGCCATGCTGGCCGAAGCGCTGGCTGCCGGTGAGCCTCTGCCCGAAGGAGCCGCCGAAGGTCAACCGATGCCAGCCGAGGGACAGCCCGGTGAAGGCCAGCCGATGCCGGCGGAAGGTGGTCAACCAGGCGAAGGGCAACCGATGCCGGGACAGCCCGGACAAGGCAAGCCCGCCGCGAATCCGGGACAACTCGGCACGGGCTTCGTCCCGCAGTCGCCGAAAGTGACCGCGCAGGCAATCGCCGGTGAGAAGGCTCAACAGGCGATGCAACAGGCGCTCAGTCAGGCTCAGTTGCCACTGGCTCAACAGGATCCGAACGGCCAGCCCGCGCAACCGGGCCAGCCGAGTCAGCCGCAACCGTCCGAGAGTCAGGAAGGCCAGCCGCAGCCCGGCCAGCCGTCGAACTCATCCAAACTGGCGAAGAAGGACGGCGCGCCGACCACCAACCAAAAGGTGAAAGACGGCAAGATCGAGAAGCAGCCGGAAGGGACCGACGTCGCCGACAACCGTTCGGCCAAGGGCCGCGAACCGGAAGAGGGAGTCTTGGCGAGACAACTCAAAGACGAACCGTGGTTCGCCAAGCTGCCCCCCGAACTCCGCAAGTCGATCCGCGCCGGAGCCGGTCAGAAGCCGCCGCGCGCCTATGAGGAACGGCTGCGGAAATACTTCGAGAGCGTGGACTGAACGTGGGGGTAGGTGACTGACCTGCCCGCGAGTTTCGCATCATCAAAAACAGTCCCGGGCAGGTCAGCCACCTGCCCATACGGGGAGACAAAGCGATGAACACGATTGTTGAACATCCGCCGATCACGGCGGACGACTTGCTGGCCCTGCAAGACGGCAAGCGATTCGAGCTGGTTCACGGCGAGTTGGTGGAGAAAGACATGGGCTGGGAATCGGAGTGGATCGGCACCAACCTCATCGCAATTCTGTGGACCTACTGTCGTCAACACGGCGGCTGGGTGAACGGATCGAGTGCGGGTTATCGCTGCTTCAGCGGGTCGATCCCAGACGATCCCGATCGGGTGCGCAAACCGGATGTTTCGTACATCGCCCCCGGTCGCATTGCGGCGGGAAGACTTCCGACCGGCCATTGCGAAGTCGTGCCCGATCTGGTGGTCGAGGTCAATTCTCCCAACGACCGCGATTCGGTGGTCAAAGCCAAGGTGGACGAATACCTCCAGGCGGGCGTTCGGTTGGTGTGGGTGATCGATCCGCAAACCGAATCTATCCGCGTCCACCGGTTGGATGGGACTGTGCGCGATCTTGGCATCGACGATGAACTTGACGGTGAAGAGATCGCCCCCGGTTTTCACTGTGCGGTGCGCGAGTTGTTTGCGACGCCGTCAGCATGAACGAAACCGAAAGCCCCCTCACCCTCACCCTCTCCCCCGAAGACGGGGGAGAGGGGACAAGGCGAAGGCGAAGAGAAGACAACAAAACGAATTCACGAGCCAACATGCTCTGAGCATCAACCTTCAACCCTGAACCATCAACCTCCTTCGAGACCATTGAACATGACCACCGACAATCTTTCTCCCGACGATGTGGCTGCCGTGCAGAAGTGCGAGCAGGCGTATAACAAGCTGCGCGACGAACTGGCCAAGGTGATCGTCGGCCAGAACGAGGTGATCGAGCAGGTGCTGATCGCGGTCTTCTCCCGCGGGCATGCGCTGCTGGAAGGGGTGCCCGGGCTGGCGAAAACCCTGCTCGTGAGTTCGCTCGCGCAGGCGCTGCACCTGTCGTTCAAGCGCATCCAGTTCACGCCCGACCTGATGCCGAGCGACGTCACCGGGACCGACGTGATTCAGGAGAACATGGAGACTCACAACCGCGAGTACAAGTTTCTCCCCGGTCCGCTGTTCGCGAACATGATCCTGGCGGACGAAATCAACCGCACGCCCCCCAAGACGCAGGCGGCGATGCTCGAAGCGATGCAGGAACGGCAGGTCTCGGCGGGGGGCAAGATTCACAAGCTGCCCGATCCCTTCTTCGTGCTGGCGACTCAGAACCCGCTCGAACAGGAGGGAACGTACCCGCTCCCCGAAGCCCAACTCGACCGGTTCCTGCTGCACATTCGCGTCGACTACCCGACGGCGGCCGATGAGTGGGAGATCGCCCGCCGCGTGACGACCGGCCAGATGGGGACCATCGAAACCTCGATGCACGGCGACGACATCATCACCTACCAGAAGCTGGTCCATCGAGTACCGGTCAGCGATCAGGTGCTGGGCTACGCGCACGCGCTGGTCCGCGCGTCGCGACCGGGAGCGGTGGAAGCTCCCGACTTCGTCAACAAGTGGGTCAACTGGGGCGCCGGCCCGCGCGGCGTGCTGACTCTCGTCACCTGTGCCAAGGCCCGAGCGATCCTCTACGGTCGCTACCACGCCACCGTCGGTGACGTGCAGGCCGTGGCGAAGGGAGCCTTGCGACACCGCATCGCTCCGAACTATGCGGCTCAGGCAGCCGACGTGAACAGCGAAAAACTGATTGGGATGCTGATGGAGAAGACGCCCGCGGACAAGAAGTACGTGCAGCCGGCGTGAAGGCGGGAAGACAGGAGTCAGAATCCAGAAGTCAGAATGAAGAGAAGAAAAGACGAAGAATGAAAATGAAGAGGAACGCTTCTCTGTGGAACCCGCCAAGACATTTGAGGATCTCATCGTTTGGCAGAAGGCTCATGCCTTGGTGCTTGCGGTTTACCGTGCGTCTGCTGACTTCCCCAAGACCGAAACTTACGGTCTGACTTCACAGTTGAGACGTGCGGCGGTCTCCATTCCGGCCAACATTGCAGAGGGATTCAAGAAGCGTGGGCGTGCAGACAAGCTGCGATTCATGAACATCGCTCAAGGCTCGTTAGAGGAAGTGCGTTACTACCTCATTTTGAGCCGCGATTTGAAGTACCACACCGACTCCAAACTGATGCCACTCCTGGAGGAAGTCAGCCGTTTGTTGGATTCCTACATGCGAGCATTCGATCGTGAAGATTAGAACTGTATTTCTTCATCTTCATTCTGACTCCTGAATTCTGACTTCTGGATTCTCATCTCATGACCGCCTCCGTTCTTTCCCGTTATCTCAATCCTGAAGTTCTCAGCCGTGTTGCCGACCGGACGGTCGAGCCGCGCGGACTCGTGTTTGGCAATCTGGCCGGGGCGCACAAGTCGCCTCTGTCGGGGTTTGCCGTCGAGTTTGCCGGACACCGCGACTACGTGGTCGGTGACGATCCGAAGCACATCGACTGGCGGCTGTACTACAAACGGGACCGGCTCTCGATCAAGCAGTATGAGATGGAGACGAATTTCGTCTGCCACCTGTTGCTCGATGTCAGTGCGTCGATGAGGTACGGAGACGCGACTCAGCAGAAGTTACTGTATGCGGCTCAGGCCGCGACGACGCTGGGCTATTCGATTGTGAAGCAGAATGACAAGGTATCGTTCTCGACGTTCGACGACCGCGTGCGGGGCCACGTTCCGCCGGGGAACTCGATGGCGCAGATTCACCGCATGACGCATCATCTCGACGAGATTTCGCCGGTCGAGAAAACGAACATGGCCGACTGCCTGACCGAGATCACCGGACGGATGGGCCGTCGCGAGATCGTGATGATTTTCAGCGACTTCTTCACCGATCTGGAGGCCCTCGAAGCGGCCCTGCAGCGGATGCGCTACCACCGCCACGAGGTCGTCCTGTTCCACGTCCTGCATCACCACGAACGATCGTTCGAATTCGAGGGGATGGTGAAGTTCCTCGGTCTCGAAGAGGTGAGCGAATACCTGACGCAGACGGAGGACATTCGCCGGGGGTATCTCGACGCGGTGACCCGGTACGAGACGGCCCTCGACGATCTCTGCCGCCGCAACAGCATCGAGCGCGTCCCCGTCGATACGAGTCTCGATCTGGGTGACGTGCTGGTCGATCACCTCAACCAGCGCAGCCGGGTGCGCGTCAGATAACCCGATTGGCTCACGGTCGCATTGAAGCCTGAAGCGCAAGCGAAGATCGGTAGACGTTGACCTTCGCTTGCGCTTCAGGCTTTGATTCAATATGGTTCGCTCGATGATCGCGAACCAATCACGGCGGGTCGTAGCCGCCGGGGTGCCAGGGGTGACAGCGGCAGATGCGGAGGAGGCCCTTCGCCGCACCTCGCACCGCGCCGTACTTGTTCACCGCCTGGATGAAGTAGTGGCTGCACGATGGCTCGAAACGGCAGTGTCGTCCGAGCAACGGGCCGATGAACAACTGATAGAACCGCACGCCAGCGATCAGCAGCAGGCTCGGCAGGCGGACGATCCAGCGGAGCACGTTCATGGCGTCGCGTCCGGCGCTGGCGCGGGCGGGTCGAGCCGCTTCACGAGGCGGCGAACCAGTCCGGCGATGGAGGCTTGATACGCGGCCAGCGATGCCTTGTCGGCGGTCAGCGGAACGGCAATCAGATCGAGGCCGCTTGGCAGACGCGACCGTTCGAGTCGAAAGGCTTCTCGCAGCAGCCGCTTCAGCCGATTGCGAACGACCGCGCCGCCGTGCTTCCTGCCGACGCTGAGGCCGATGCGCGTGACGGCCGCGTCGTTCCTGGCGACGAAGAGCAGCAGCACGCCATCGGCCCCCTTGCACTTCAGCGCATAGACCCGCTCAAAGTTCAAACCGCTGCGCAGGTGAGCGGACTTGGGAAACGAGACGTCCGACATCACGGCGACTCCGACGGGGGGGGAGCTGGTGGCGGCCGATCGTCGATCGGGCGATTCAACTCAGGCAGCGACGACCGGGTGATGCTGGGCTTCGGCGGCTTCAGGAACCAGAACGATCGGTCCATCGTCGCGCATTCGGGATCGGACTTGCGAAGCTGCCGGCGCAGGCGACCGCCCCACATGATGGTCAGCGCGCCCAGAGCCACGCCAATAATCACGATCCCGGCCAAAGCCACCAGCCCGATGAACGCCTTTTTCTTCTTTTCAAGCTGTTCCGGCGTCAACTTGGCGGGAGACTCTTCGACCGAGGGTGTGTCCGCTACGGAGGGAGCCGCATGGGCCGAGACAGGCGGCTCATCGGCCAGGAGGCTGGCCGACTGCAACGCCATGACTCCGCAAACCAGCGCGATGATTCGGACACGTCGCACGGCCATCTCATGTTCCCAATGATCGCGTGGTGGACGCCGCGATTTGGAGGATGGGCACTCCTGCCCGTCCACTCTTCAACACCAAGGCTGGACGAGCAGGAGTGCCCATCCTCCAGATTCATTCTTGCACGGAAACTATACGGGCCACAGTCCGTCGCGCGGCGAAGCCTCGTGTTCGGCCAGTTGCTTGTACAGTGACTGGTCGTGATCGCTGATCTCCTTCGGAACGACGATCTTCACCACGACGAACTGGTCGCCGGTCTGATGAGTTTGTGAATCGACGACCCCTTTGCCGCGCAGTCGCAACTTCGCACCGCTCGATGTCCCCGGCGGGATCTTCACCACCATCTGACCTTCGGTGAGCGTCGGAACTTCGACCTTGGTGCCGAGGACCGCTTCCGAGGGCGTGATCGGAACGTCGAGCATCAGGTTCGAACCTTCGCGTCGAAAGTAGGCGTGTGGTTGAATCTCGATCGTCAGGAACAGATCGCCCGCGGTTCCGCCGCGCGGGGACGGACTTCCCTGCCCGGAGAGCCGGATCACCTGACCCGAATTGACTCCCGGCGGCACCTTCACGGCCAGCGTGTCGATCTTCCCGCCCCGGTCGATGCGGACCTCGACGGCCCCGCCGTTGACGGCCGATTCAAAGGGGACGCTGACTGTCGCCCGCACGTCCTCGCCGCGCGTGGCGGGTCGCTTTCCCCTGCCTCTCGTACCGCCCGGTGCCGCACCGCCGAAGAACTCACTGAAATCGCCCCCCTGCCCAAACAGGTCTCCCAGATCGATCGGCCCCGCGCCGCCGAAACCTCCAAACCCGCCACCGCCGGCAAACGGATTCGGTCCCGCGCCGGCACGTCCCGCCTGCGGAAAGGCACTGCCGAATTGATCGTATTGCTTGCGCTTGGTGTCATCGTTGAGGACGTCGTAGGCCTCCTGAATCTGCTTGAAGCGTTCGGCCGCCGATTTGTCGTTGGGCTTGGCGTCGGGATGATTCTCGCGGGCGAGTTTGCGGTACGCCTTGCGGATCTCGTCCGCCTTGGCACCCTTGGAAACACCGAGAACCTTGTAGTAGTCGAGATCGGCCATGAAGTGGTGGTGGGTCGCAGAAGAAGGGGAACGCAAAACTGAGGCGGATTCTAGGAGTGTCGCGCGCGAGCGACAAGCCGCGCGACGGACGCTTCCTAACACTCCATGATCGTTCGCCGTTATGCTGCGGCCTGTTCCAGCCACCATGAGGGAGATGGTTCGTTGATGTGTCGGTTTGCCGCTCAGAATCTGCTCAGTCGGCCCGTGCGGTCGCTGTTGGCGTTGCTTGGTTTGACCGTGGCCATCACGGGGATGGTCGGCTTGTTTTCGATCGCCGCCGGGATCAATGACACCGTCACGAAGACGTTTGGGCGCATTCCGGGGCTGGCCGTCATGCAGCCCGGTGCTCCGATTCCGCTGTTCTCGCGCCTGCCGGCGTCGTGGGCCGATGAGATCGAACACATGCAGGGGGTTCGCGTCGCGCGGCCCGAGATTTGGGCGCGCGCGCAACTCGTCGAAGGGAAGCCGACGTTCAGCCCGCCGCGGCTGTTGTTCGGCATCGACATCGAAGACACGCTGGCCCTCACCAAGGCCGTCTATCGCGACGACATCGTCGCCGGCCGCTTTCTGACGAAGGACGATCGCGGGACGTTCCACTGCGTCGTGAGCCAGCAGATTGCGGAGTCGCTTCACAAACAGATCGGCGACACGATTCGAGCGGACGGCTACGACCTGACCATCGTCGGCATCTACAACTGCCACTCGCTGTTGCTCGACATCGCGATCGTGCTCGATTTTCAGGCCGTCAAAACCATCGGCCGGTTCGAGGAGGGGCTGGTGACCTCGATCTACTTCGAGCCGGACGGCACGGTTCCGACGAAGCAGTTGATGGAGGACGTGCGAACGTTGTTTCGCGGACGCAAGGTGGACGCCTCGCGCGCCAAGGTGCTGTCGGCTCTCGGCAGCGGCGGTTCGCTCGACCTGATGAGTGTGGCCGCGAAGCTGATGCAGACGGCACCGGCCGAGTCCGACACGCCCCCCGAGTCCATCGGTGACCACGGCGAGAAGGCCGCCGTGGTGGAAGAGGCGGTCGAAGTTCGATCGGCTGAAGACTGGGGCGACAAGATCCAGGAATTGAGCGGCGACCTGGACATCTTTCTGTGGCTGATGACGGCGATCGGGGTCATCATCGCGTTGCTCAGCATTCTCAATACGATGCTGATGAGCGTTGCCGAGCGGATGATCGAATTCGGTGTGCTGCGTGCCAATGGCTGGTCGTCCCGGGATGTGCTGCGGCTGATCACCTGGGAAAGTGCCTTGCTTGGTCTGATGGGGGGCATTCTGGGTTGCGCGAGTGGCCTGGTCGTGGTTCAAATCGTGAATTGGACGTTTCCGACGAAGATCCATCTGTACGCCACCCCCGGCCTGCTGCTGTTCAGCCTG